>CAYUZK010000004.1:0-8101 GCA_964449625.1 uncultured Archangium sp. | reverse complement strand
CGGCGCCCCAGCCCTCGTACCAGCCGGCGCCCCAGCCCTCGTACCAGCCGGCGCCTCAGCCCTCGTACCAGCCGGCGCCCCAGCCCTCGTACCAGCCGGCGCCCCAGCCCTCGTACCAGCCGGCGCCCCAGCCCGCGGGAAGCGCGCTACCTGGCGGGTGCGCCTCCAACGCCGAGTGCCGCAACGGGCTCGTGTGCCAGCAGGGGCAGTGCGTGCAGCCGGCCTCCGGCGCGAGCGGCTGCGCGACGAGCGCCGACTGCCCTGCGGGCCGCATCTGCCTCGCCGGCCAGTGCCAGTGACGGCGGCGAGCCGCCGCGGGGGTCACAAGCCGATGCCGGCGGCGAAGCGGAACGAGGGCGGCGCGCCCGCCACCTCGTAGGCCACCTCGAGGAAGAAGGGGAACCACCAGCCCGACGGCCGCAGCCGGGTCATGCCCAGGTGCACGCCGACCATCAACGACGGGGCGGTGGCGCTCGTCTCCGACGCGGGCAGCACCCCGACGCCAACCAGAAAGCCAATCGACAGCTCCGGCACCAACAGCCGGGGAAAGGCGCTCACCGTCATGAGCTCGAGGCGCGCGACGGCGTGCAGCAGGTGCTGGATTTCCACGACGGCCGCCTCACCCGGGTTCAGCACCACGGCTCGGGGCGACTCGAACTCCCAGCTCGTGTACAGACTCAAGGCTGCGTGCTGGGCGAGGCCCAGGCGGATGCCCGCGCGAAACCCGGGCACGGGGCCCTCGGTGCTGCGGGCCGTCGACCCGAGCTGGAGGCCGCCGGTGAAGCCCACGCGCGGCGGCCGCGGGCGGACCACTGGGGCCGCGGGGCGCTCGTCGCGCCACACCTCCGGCGGGCGAACGCGCTCCCCTTCGGCCGCGGGCGCCGACGCCGCGACCGCCTCACTCGCAGCCGCGGGGCCCGCCGCGGAAGGCAGCGGGCTCACCGGAGGCGGCACGGGCGCTGGCGACCGCGACGGCGACGGCGACGGCGGCTGGGCAGGGAACGACGGGGGCAGCGGCTCCTCGTCTTCCACCCACTGCGCCCGCGCGGGGCCCGACCACACCGAGACGAGCCCCATCAGACACCACGCGCTGCGCGAGCTCACGTTGCCCCCTTGTCCGGCGACCCCTGCCGCCGGGCGGCGACATAGCGGCTTGCCTGCCCCGGAACCAGCGGCGCCCCTCGCGCCCTTCGCGCCTGTGGCACACTCGCGTGAATGCTCCCGCTCCTGCTCCTCCTCGCCCAGGGCGTCGCGCCAGAGGCCACGCCCGCGCTGTGCAACGTCGAGCGGCCGTCCTACGGAAGCTGGCTCCTCGCGACCGCCGTGGTGCCGCTCGCGCACTCGCCCAACGCCCAGGAGGAGGCCACGCGCCAGGCCCGCGCGAAGCTCCTGGAGCAGCTGTGCTCTGGTGAAGACGACTGCGCGCAGCTCGTGCCCCTGTTGCGCGACTGGAAGGCGGCCCGCTCCACCGAGGCGGTGTGCGCCACCGTGGCGATGGACGAGGCGGAGTACGAGAAGTGGAAGAACCGCAAGCAAGCCGCCCGCGAGGCCTTCTCTCGCGGCATCGGCTCGGCGGTGAAGCGCGCCGTCGGGGAGCTCAAGCGCGGCGCGGCCCCGAAGGGTGACCCCAGCGTGCTCCTGACCGAGGTGCACGACGACGGCTCCGTCGGGGGCCAGCGCAGCCGCTGGGCGCGCCTGCAGCTCGCCGCGCCGGTCGACGGCTCGGGCGTGGCCATCAAGCCGCTCCCGGAGCGCTGGAGCGGTCGCGGCGTGCCAGCCGAGGTGAGCGGGGTGGTGCGCGCCTACCTCACCACCGTCGACGACGAGGTGTCGGAGCTCGCGGTCGAGGTCGAGAACCGCGAGCGCGTCGTGCCCAGCGAGCCCTTTCGCTTCACCCACGCCATCGCCCCGGCCCCCCTGCGCCGCCAGGCCGGGCCCGCCACGGTCGACGCGCGCCTGCGTCTGCGCCTGGACACGAAGACGGGTGACTTCTGCGACGGCCAGCGCACGCAGCTGTGGCTCGACTCGGACAAGCGGCGCTGCGTGCTCGTGTTCGACGCCTGGGGCCCCACCGCGACGCTGCTCTTCCCCAACGAGGCGCACCCCTCCTGCATCGTCGAGGGCCCGCAGCGCGGCGGCGGCGATGAGGGCTTCAACGTGGTGGCGCTGCCCGGCATCGACGAGGAGCGCTTCATCGCCATCGGCGCCCAGAGCCCCGCGCTCCTGCCCGCGTCACTCCGGCGCTTCGCCCAGGGCAGCCGCGCCCACAGCACCTGCCGCCTGACGGGGCCGCAGCTCAAGCAGCTCGACGAGAAGCCGACGGGCAACGTCGTTCGCTCCGAGCTGCGCCTGCGCGTGCTCAAGAACGACCCGGCGGCCTGCGCGGGGGTGACGGCCATCGACCCCGTCGAGTACCAGCAGTACGTCGACCTCGCGAAGAGCCTCGCGGAGTGCCCCGCGCGCTGAGAAGAGCCTTGGACGGCCGTGACGGGTAGGCGAGACTCCCGCTCCCCGGGGGGGGCACGTCACGTCACCGCCCGGCCCCTTCGCCCAGGAGCTCTCGCATGGCCCGACGTCTCACCGCAGCTGGCTGCCTCGCCCTTCTCAGCGCGTCCTGCGCCACGACCCCCGGCAACGTGAAGCTCGAGTCGCCGGTGCGCCTGCCGGGCACGGCCTCGGTCTTCGTGCGCGCCACCTTCGACTCCGACGCCTCCGGGCTCATCGGCTCGTTCCTCCCCGACGACGTCGAGGACGACCGCCTCGACGAGAGCCAGGCCATGCGCACGCGCTGCTCGGAGTTCGTGAAGGTCAAGCGCATCCCCGCCTCGGGAGAGACCGAAGACGTCTTCGGCGCGAGCTCCTCCATCGGGGGCAAGCTGGGCATTCAGAAGGTCGCCAGCATCTCCGGCGAGCGGAAGGACATGAACGCCATCCGCATCAAGTACAACGCCACCGAGGTGATGCAGGCCGACCCCGACACGCGCGGGCTGACCGAGTGCTGCCAGGCCGAGCCGAGCCAGTGCACCAAGCGGTACATCAGCCGCGCCATCGCCGGCGACGGGCGCATCTTCGTGGCGACCGAGAAGTCGAACCAGGCGGGCCTCGAGGCCGAGGGCACCTTCAAGAACATCCCGATCTCCGGCGACATCATGTACAAAGACGGCCTCAAGTGGGAGCGCACCACGGAGTTCCGCAACCAGTACTTCGCGTTCTCCTTCAGCCGCGCGCTCAACCCCGGCACCTCCGCCATCGCCGATGACTGCAGCTGGGCCAAGCGGCCCCCGCGCAGCCTCGACGGCCAGTACTTCGTGGGCGTCTCCGAGCCGGCGCCCTCCGAGCGCGTCGCCCGCGACCTGGCGATGCGCGAGGCGCGCAGCCAGGTGGTGAAGTACCTGGGCGAGTGGCTCGAGCAGTCGTCCAAGACCAACCAGAAGCTCAGCGGCGCCCTCGGGGCCCTCGGCGGCGCCCTCGAGGACGCCACCACCGTCGAGACCCTGTCCAACGGCCTGGCCAAGCTGGTGAAGGACCAGGCCTGGTGTGACCCGGAGCGGGTGGAGACCCCCAAGGGCATGCTGCAGGTGATGCGCGTGCTCGCCTTCTTCCCCAACTCCGAGCGCGCCGCCGCGATGAAGCTCCAGCTCACCAGCCTCATCGACGTGCTCAAGGAGCAGGGCAAGCTGACCCCCGAGAAGGAAGCCGAGCTCAAGACGGCCATCGCCGAGGTGAAGTAGCCGCCGCCCATGCCGGCGCCCCCCGCACGAGCCGAGGTGCAGCGGCTCCGGCGTTGGTGGCCGGCCCTGCTCGGCATCGCCGCCGCCAGCGCCCTCCTCGCCGAGGGGGCCTGGCGCGTTGACGTGCTCGGCACCCAGGAGCTCGCCTGGCGCCTGGAGGACCGCCTGCTGACACGCTGGCGGGCCGGGGCGCTCCGCTCGACGGGTGTCATGGTGCTGGCCATCGACGACCCGACGCTGGAGGGCGTCGCGGCGCACGAGCCCTACCGGCAGCACTTCGGCAGCTGGCCCTTCACCCGCACGCTGTGGGGCCGCCTCGTCGCGCACCTGGGCGCGCAGGGCGTGCGGGCGGTGGTGCTCGACGCCGTGCTGGAGGGCCCCAGCGAGGACCCGGCCCACGACGAGAACCTCGCCCTGGCCCTCGAGGCGCCCGGCGCCCCACCCTTCTTCGCAGGCCTCTCGCTGAGCGGCACCGCCCCGGCGCTGCCCCTCGTGCCCCCCGGCACGCCCCGCCCCACGCAGAGCCCCACCGACGCGGCGCAGCTGGCTCAGGCGCTCGTCACGCCCATCAGCGTCGAGGGCGCCGCGCTCCCGGGCCCGCCGGCGCTCGAGCGGCACGACGTCACGGGCCGGCCGGTCGGCAGCACCGCCCTGCGCCCGGCACCTCCGGCCCCGCGGCTCGCGGCCGCGGTCTCGGGCTGGGGCCTCGTCACGGGCGAGCCGGACCCCGACGGCGTCATGCGCCGCACGCGCTTCGTGTACGAGGCCGGGGGCCAGGCCTGGCCGACGTTGGCGGTGGCCGTCGCGGCCCGGCTCGCTGGCCCGGTGCGCCGCACCGCCGACGCACTCGTCGTCGGCACCCGGCGCGTGGCGCTCGACGGCGACGGGAGCGCGCGCCTCGACTTCGGCGGTCCGTTCCAGGCGCGCTTCGACACGGTGAGCCTCATCCACGTGCTCGACGACCTCGCCGCGGCGCCCGGCACCGCGCCGAAGGTGGGGGTCGGGCGCCTGGCCGGCAAGGTGGTCGTCATCGGCGGCTTCTCGCTCGGGACGGGCGACAGCCGCGCCACGGCGCTCGAGCGGGAGGTGCCGGGGGTGGTGAAGCACGCGACGGAGCTCGACGCGCTGCTGGCCGGTGGCTTCCTGCGGGCGGCGCCCGCGTGGCCGACGAGGCTCGCCCTCTTCCTGCTCGCGCTCGGCGTCGTCGCCGTCGTGGTGGCCGCTCGACGCTGGTACGTCGAGGCCTCGGCGCCCCTGCTCGGGCCTGCGCTGGCGTGGGTGGGCTGCGGGCTGCTGGTGGAGCTGACGGGCCAGGTGCCCTGGGTCGTGCCAGGGCTCCTCGCGCCCGTCATCGCCGCCCTCGGGGGCGTGGTGCTCAACCGCGCCGTCACCCGTCGCGACGCCGAGCTGCTGCGCGAGGTGTTCGGTCGCTACATGGAACGGCAGCTGGTGGACCGCTACGTCGAGGGGGGCGACCTCTCGTCGCTCGAGGCGCGGCAGCAGGAGGTCACCGCCTTCTTCAGCGACATCCGGGGGTTCTCCACCTTTTCCGAGTCGCTGCGCGACGAGCCCGAGCGCCTCAAGCGGGTGCTCAACGTCTACCTGACCCGCGTCACCGCGGCCCTGGCGAGCGAAGGCGCCTGCGTCGACAAGTACATCGGCGACGCCGTCGTGGCGCTGTTCGGCGCGCCGGTGCCCTTCGAGGACCACGCGCGGCGGGCCTGCCGCGCCGCGCTGAAGGTCCAGGCCGCGGTCGCCACCCTGCGCGAGGAGTTCGCGAAGGAGGGCCTGCCGGACGTCGCCACGCGCATCGGGCTCAACACCGACGTGATGCTCGTGGGGAACTTCGGCAGCGAGCAGCTCGTCGACTACACCGCCATCGGCGACGGCATGAACCTCGCCGCCCGCCTCGAGGCCGCCAACAAGGCCTTCAAGACGAGCATCCTCGTGGGGCCCAACACGGCCCGACTGGTGGCCGGCGCGTTCGAGCTGCGGGAGCTCGACAGCGTCACGGTGCCCGGGAAGCAGGAGGTGGTCACGGTCTACGAGCTGCTGTGCGAGGCGGGCCAGCTCGGCGAGAAGCCGGCCCAGGTGCGCGAGTTCTACCGGCGGGCCCTCGCCGCCCACCGGGAGCGCCACTCGAGCGAGGCCGTCAGGCTGCTCGACGCGGCGCTGCAGTTGGACCCCGAGGACGGACCGAGCCGGGTGCTGCGCGCGCGGGCCGAGGCGGCCCGCTGGGAGCCGGAGCGGCTCCGCGAGACGGTGCGGCACCTCGAGAAGTGAAGTCCGGGAAGTGATGGCCCCGCCCCCGGCGCGCCGCTACAACGCGGCGCCATGAAAGAACTCGACGTCGAACGGACCCAGGGGCTGCTCAACCGCATCATGGAGTTCGAGCTGGCGGGCGTCGTCCGCTACACGCACTACTCGCTCATGGTGGCGGGGCCGAACCGCATCCCCATCGTGCAGTTCATGAAGCAGCAGGCCAACGAGTCGCTGCTCCACGCGCAGACGGCGGGCGAGATCCTCGTGGGCCTGAACGGGCACCCCACCCTGCAGATCGCGGAGATCCCCGAGAGCTACAAGCACTCGGTGAAGGACATCCTCGAGGAGAGCCTGAACCACGAGCGCACCGCGCTGGACATCTACAAGGAGCTGCTCGAGGAGGTCGAGGACTGCAGCGTGTACCTCGAGGAGTTCGCCCGCACGCAGATCGCCCAGGAGGAGCTGCACGGCCTCGAGGTGCGCAAGATGCTGCGCGACGTGGGCGTGCTCCACGCGCACGACTTCCCCCCGCTCCACGAGGAGCGCTCGAAGAAGAAGAAGGACAAGAAGGGCCCTGGCAAGGAGAAGGGGAAGAAGCACAAGCAGCGCGGCGAGAAGGGCGAGTGAGGTGAGCGGCTCGCGCCTCGTCACCGTCGACTGCGACTACGTGATGCCGGGGTTGGCGGCCGCGTACCTCCGGGTGGAGGACGGTGAAGCGGCCTTCATCGAGGCCAACACCACCCACGCGGTGCCCCGGCTGCTCGCGGCCCTCGAGCGCGAGGGCCTGGGGCCCGCGGCGGTGAAGTACGTCATCGTCACCCACGCGCACCTCGACCACGCGGGCGGCGCGTCGGCCCTCATGGCGGCCTGCCCGCAGGCCACGCTGCTGGCGCACCCGCGCGCGGCGCGGCACCTCATCGACCCGGCGCGCCTGGTGGCGAGCGCGACGAAGGTCTACGGCGAGGAGGCCTTCGCGAAGCTGTACGGCCGCATCGACCCCATCGCTGCCGCGCGCGTGCAGATGATGGACGACGGCGCCACGGCGACGCTGGGGCGCGCGACGCTGCGCTTCCTCCACACGCGGGGCCACGCGAACCACCACTTCTGCGTGCACGACGAGGCGCAGCGCACGGTCTACACCGGCGACACCTTCGGCCTCGTGTACCCGGCGCTGCAGCGGGCGGGGCGCTTCGCCTACCCGAGCACCTCGCCCACCGACTTCGACGGGCCGGCGGCCCTCGAGAGCGTGGAGCGGCTCCGCGCGCTGAAGCCCGGCGGCGTGGCGCCGACGCACTTCGGCCGCTTCGAGGACGTGGACGCCATCGCGGCGCAGCTCGTGCGCTGGCTCGAGCTGTCGACGAAGCTCTGCGACGAGGGGCGCCAGAGCGGCGACGAGGTCGGCACCCTCGAGCAGCGGTTCCGCTGGGCGCTGCAGCAGCAGCTCGAGGTGGAGGCCGCGCGCGCCGGCCTCTCGGTGACCGACGACGACCGCCAGCTGCTCAACTTCGACCTCGAGCTCAACGCCCAGGGCCTCGCCTTCGCCGCGGTGAAGGCGCGCGAGGCCCCGCGGGCGGGGTGATCAGCTGAAGCTGCCCTTCACCTCGGGCTTCATCAGCACGGTGAGCGCCCAGATGCCGATGGGCAGCGTGACGCAGCAGCAGTTGGTGCAGGGGATCATGCCCAGCACGCAGGCCGTCATCGCCAGCGGGTAGCTCTTCAGGTTGCGCATCTGCCAGGCGCCGTAGACGAGGCCCGCGGCGATGGCGGCGGCGAGCAGGTTGAGCATCTTCGCGCCCGACCCTGCGAGGAAGGTCATCGCGCCCTTGAAGCCCTCGGGGAGCTGCGGGTTGTCGAGGAGCTGCTGCAGCTGCTCCTGGTTCGTGCCGCCGCCCACCATGTTCAGCAGCGCGAGCAGCACCGAGATGCCGCCGAAGATCATCAGGAGCAGCGAGGGGATGTTGAGCGCCTCCTTCGCGGCGGCGTTGCCGGGAGGGGGACCACCGAGCTGCTGCGGGAAGGGCTGGCCAGTCGGGTTCATGGGACCTTTCGCGGGACGACGAGGTGCAGCGGTTACAGCACGGGTCCGGTCAAAAGGCGCGCGCGGAGGC
>CAYUZK010000003.1:83061-85865 GCA_964449625.1 uncultured Archangium sp. | reverse complement strand
AGGGAGAGGGGCTCACCGCGGCGGCGGGCGCGGGCCCGGTCGCCGCGGGGGCGAGGCGAGCGCGGGGCGCGTCGTCGGCCGGCAGGGCTGGCACCTGCACGGGCGCGGCGTCGAGCGGCGGGGCCGACACGTCTTCGAGCATCCGCGCGGACCACAGGAGCGCCAGGCCCAGCAGGGCCACGCTGACCACGCCGACCACGGCGACCTGCTTCACAGCGTCGTCCCCACCAGCCCCTCGAAGGCGGTGATGACGGCGGCGATGTCCTGCTCGCCCTTCCCGGCGGCGCGGGCGAGGTTGTACGTCTCGCGCAGCGACGCAGCCGTCGGCGTGGGCACCCGGTGCGCGGCGGCGTCGTCGAGGAAGAGCGACAGGTCCTTGTGCATGAGGTCGATGGAGAAGTGCGTGGTGAAGTCGCGCTCGAGCAGCGCCTTGCCCTTGAAGTCGTAGTACGGCGACCGGAAGCCCGACGCCTGCACCACCTCGATGAGCTTCCGGGGGTCGACCCCGGCCTTCTTCGTCAGCAGCAGCCCCTCGCTGAAGGCCTGCAGCATGGCCGCGATGAGCGCGTTGCCGGCGAGCTTCACCTGCGTGCCGGCGCCCACCGGCCCGCAGTGAATGACCTTCTCGCCCACCGCCTGGAAGACGGGCGTGGCGCGCGCCAGCGTGCGCTCCGAGCAGCCCGTCATGATGACCAGCGTGCCCTTCTCGGCGCCGCCGCGGGAGCCCGTCACCGGCGCCTCGGCGAAGTCCACGCCCTTCGCGCCGAAGGTCTCGCCCAGGCGCTGCACCAGCGGCACCGACACCGTGGAGAAGTCGATGAAGAGCTGGCCGGGCCGCGTGGCGGGCAGCAGCTCGGCCGTCACCTGCTCGAGGGCCGCGGGGTCAGAGACGCAGGTGCAGAAGGCGTCGACCGACGCGGCCACGGCCGCCGGCGAGTCGGCCACCGTCACCCCGAAGGGCACGAGGCCTTCAGCCTTCGCGCGGGAGCGGTTCCACACCGTGACCGCGAAGCCCTTCTGCTGGAGGTTCCGCGCCATGGGCGCGCCCATGATGCCGAGCCCGAGGAAGCCGATGCGCTGGAGCGTCATGGCCCTGCGCCTAGCACCCCGGGCGCCGGTTTGAGAATGCCCGCGCCGAGAAGTGCTACAACTCGGCCGGCGATGGGCCTGTTCCACAAGGAGAACTCCGCGGCGTCGCGGCGGGAGCGCGCCGAGCAGGTCGAGCGCGCCGTCATCGACGGGTTCCGCGTGCTGTCCGACGTGCTGCGCCGGGCGGCCGACTTCATCGAGCAGCGCCGGCTCGCGCGCTCGGGCTACGAGGCGCAGGACCGCTTCCTCGAGCGCGTGCCCGACGACGGCAAGGACGAGCGCTAGCGCCCATGTTCTACCGGGCCTTCCGTGCCGTCATGGCGCTGGTGCTGCGCCTCTTCTTCCGCGTGGACCCGCCGGTGGACCCGCACGGCGCGCTCCGCCTCGAGGGGCCGGTGATGTACGTCGGCAACCACCCCAACGGCCTGGTCGACCCCGGGCTCCTCTTCATCCTCGTCGAGCGGCCCGTCACCTTCCTCGCCAAGGAGCCGCTCTTCCGGCTCCCGGTGCTGGGGCAGCTGCTCCGCGGGCTCGACGCGCTGCCGGTGTTTCGCAAGCAGGACGGGCCTGGCGACACCACGAAGAACGAGGGCACGCTGACGGCCTCGGTTGACGCCTTGGTCGCCGGCCGCGCCATCACGCTCTTCCCCGAGGGCAAGAGCCACAGCGAGCCGCAGCTCGCCGAGCTCAAGACCGGCGCCGCCCGCATCGCCCTCGAGGCCGCGCGCCGCGGGAGCCCGGCGCAGGTGGTGCCGGTGGGCATCACCTACGCCGAGAAGAACCGCTTCAAGAGCCACGTGCACGTCGAGGTCGGCGCGCCGCTGGCCGCGAGCGCCTTCGTGGCCGGGGAGGGCGACGCGGGGCACGAGGCCGCGCGCCGCCTCACCGCGGCCATCGCTGACGGGCTGCGCGCGGTGACGCTCAACCTCGAGGCCTGGGAGGACCTGCCGGTGCTGGAGACGGCGGAGGCACTCTACGCGCTCGAGGCCGGCGGCGCGGCGGGCGACGCCGAGCGGAAGAAGGCCTTCGCGCGGGCGATGGCCCTGCTGCGCGCCGAGCAGCCGGAGCGCTACGAGCGCCTCAAGTCGCAGCTCGCGCGCTTCCGCCAGCGCCTCGAGCTCCTCCGGGTGACGCCCGACGAGCTCACCTCGCGCTACCGCCCGGCGACGGTGGCCTGGTTCGTCGCGCGCAACCTGCTGTGGCTGGCGGGGCTGCCGCTGTTCTTGTTGGGCATGGCGCTCTTCGTCGTCCCGTACTTCCTGCCGCTGCTCGCGGTCCGCGCCGCGAAGCCGGAGGTCGACACCGAGTCCACCGTGAAGGTGCTGACGCTGCTGCTCGTGGCGCCGCTGTGGTGGGCGCTGCTGGTAGGGCTCGGCGCCTGGGCCGGCGGCGTGGGCCTGGGCCTCTTCACGCTGGTGGCCGTGCCGCCGTTGGCGCTCTTCACGCGGTACTACCTTGAGCGCCGCGCGGCGGCCTTGCGCGACGTGCGCACCTTCGTCGTGCTCACCAGCCGGCGCGGCCTCGCGGCGCAGCTCGTCGCTGAGGGCGCGGAGATCACGGCCGAGCTCAACGCCCTGGCCGCGGAGCTCCGGCCCCGCGTCGCCGCCTGACGGCGCTCAGCCTAGCTGCACTGGCCGGTGGCCGTGTTGCAGGTGCCGCTGGTGCAGGGGATGGCGACGCAGTCGGGGAAACACAGGCCGCCCGTCGCGTCGAAG
>CAYUZK010000003.1:55640-82961 GCA_964449625.1 uncultured Archangium sp. | reverse complement strand
CAGACGTAGCCGGTGCGGCAGTTGGACTGGGTGCCGCCCGAGGGGGTGCAGGGCCCGCCGCAGAAGCCCACCGTCTCGCCGTAGAACTGGAGCGCCGACTGCGACCCACCGGCGCAGACGCTCGCGCTGCCGCAGGTGGTCGAGTCGGTGCAGCCCTTGGTGCAGTAGCCGCCGGGCAGCGTGGCGTCGCCGCGCGCGTTCGTCTGCTTGCAGACGAGCCCGCCCTCGCAGTTCGCCGCCGAGGTGCACGGCCCGCCGATGGGCTGAAGGTTGGTGCCGCCGCCGCCGCCGGTGGTGCCGCCGCCGCCGCCGGTGGTGCCGCCGCCACCGCCCGTGGTGCCGCCGCCGCCGCCGGTGCTGCTGCCGCCGCCGCCGCCGGTCGCGCCCGCCTCGCACACGAAGGTGCCGGGGTTGCACACCATGCTCATCGCGCTGCAGTTCGAGCACGTGTTGCCGGCGGTGCCGCACACGGTGTTCGAGTTGCTCGCCGTCTTCGGCACGCACGCGCCATTGGCGTCACAGCAACCATCACAGTTCTGCGGCCCGCACTTCGCGGGGCCACACGACGGCACCAGCGCGAAGAACAAGCCAGCGACCGCTCCAAGGGACAGGGCTTTGAGGTTCATGGGCCGCGACACACCACCCACCCTCGCCCACGTCAAGTCACGGCGTGCCGCCGTCCTTCGGAGGGGTCACGTACTTGAGCGCCTCCGGGGGCTTCAGGCTGCAGGCCGCCACCGCGCCGGAAGGGTCGATGGCGTCGGCCCCCTCGGAGATGGCGAGGACCTCGAGGCGGGGCCCCACCACGAAGGTGATGCGCCGGGCCATGGGCAGGAGGAAGCCCTTCACGTCGTACTGCTTCACCAGCGCGCCCTTGTCGTCGCCCACGAAGGGGTACGGCGCCTTCAAGGACTCCTTGAAGCGCTGGGAGGTGGCCCGGTCGTCCATGGAGATGGCGATGACCGTGCCGCCCGTCTTCTGAATGTCGGCATACCGGTCCCGGTACGCGGTGAGCTCGCGCGTTCAGCCGGGGGTGAAGGCCTTGGGGAAGAAGGCCAGCACCACGGGGCCACGCTCCACCAGCTTGGAGAGCGTCAGCTCGGTGCCCTCGGTGTCCTTCACGGTGAAGTCGGGGGCGAGGCCACCGACGACGGGCGCTGCGGCGAAGAGGGACATGGCGAGGAGCTCCAGCATGGCGAAGGGCTTCGAGTAATCAGGCCGGCGGCGCCGCGCCACCTTCAGCGCGCGAGGCCAGCGCGAGAGACGACTCGCGGCAGGCGCGGGCGAGGTCGGCCGGGTCGACCCCCAGGGGCTTGCGCTTCCACAGACGCCACAAGCCGTCCACCATCACCGACTCCACGGCGCGGCTGGTGAGCCCGAAGAGCACGTGGCCGGCGAGCGACTCGGCGTCGAGAGCCGTGGGGGCCGCGTAGTCGAGCACCACGAGGTCCGCCGCGGCGCCCTCCCGAAGCGGGCCTAAGGTGACGCCGAAGGCCTGGCTGGCGAGCCGGTGGCCGTTGGCGAGGAAGCGCAAGGGGTCGATGGGCTGCCCCGAGTCGCTCGCCCGGAGCGCCGCCACCTGCGCCTCCGCGAGCACGTCGAGGCCCATCACGTCGGTGCCCAGGCAGGCGCGCACGCCGAACTTCGAGGCCGTGGCGTGGCCCGACTGCGAGGCCATGTTCGAGCGCGGCGTGTGCGCCAGCCACGTGCCCGCGCTGATGAGGCTCGAGAGGTCGGGCCACGAGAGGTGGACGCCGTGCGCCAGCACCACGCGCTCGCCCACCAGCCCGTGCGCGGCGAGGCGGTCCACCGGCGTCGCGCCCCAGGCCTCCTGCGAGCGGCCCTCTTCGAGCGGGTCTTCGGCCACGGTGGCCAGGAGCAGGGCGTCGCCTCCGGCCTGCGCGTCGCGGACTGCGCCGAGGGCCTCGTCGCCGAGCGCGCCGAGCTGCGCCAGGGCCCAGGCGCCGCGCAGCCGCCCCCGCGCCTGGCCGAGGAAGGCCTTCGCTTCAGCGAGCGCGGCCTCACGGCCCGCCGGCCCCGCGCGATCGCTCACCTCGGCGGCCAGCACCGCGCGCGTACCCACGCGGCTCACCCCCGCGGCGGCGCGCTGCAGCGAGCCCACCGGCTCCGCGGGCGAGGCGGTGACGCCAAAGAAGGTGGTGGTGCCGGCCAGCAGGCCCTCGAGGGCGACGACGGCGGCGGCCGCCTCGACGTCGTCGGCGCGCAGGCCCTCCTCGAGCTGCCGCAGGAGCTGCTGCTCCGCCGCGAAGCCCACGCCGGGCCGCCGCAGCCCGCGCAGGAGCGGGGCCGCCAGCCGGTGGTGCGCCGAGACCAGGCCCGGGCACACGTACTTGCCGATGACGTCGATGACCTCCTCGCCGGGGCGGGGCTCGAGCTTCGGGGCGCGCTCGACGACGCGGCCGCCGTCCACGCGCAGGTCCGCGACCTCCACGGTCGCCGGCTCGAACTCCACGAGGGTCCCACCACGGAAGAGCGTCGTCACGGGCACCGCACCCTACCCGCAGACGTCAGGCCCGTTGACAGCGAACGGCGCCGCAGGTGTCCATTTCTCTGGCAGATCGCGGAGCGCGCGTCGCACCTGGGCCCCGATGTGGTCCGTAGGCGCATGAAATCGCTCAGGGTCGCGAAAAGGCACACACCTTGCTAACTGGGGGCGCGCTGTCGCAGAAGCCACCAGGGAGTCTCTACAGATGACGCAGTCTCGAGTGCTCGTCTCAGTGTTGGCCGGAGCGTTGAGCAGCCTGTCGTGCGGACCTTCGATTCAGCCCGAAGAGGACGCGACGGTGGGCACGCGAAGCGATGAGATCATCGGCGGCACGCTCACCAGCGGCGACCCGGCGGTGGTGTCGATGGCCGTGCGCTACGGCGGCGGCTACCAGTCGGTCTGCACAGGCACGCTGGTGGCGCCCAAGACCATCCTCACCGCGGCGCACTGCATCTATTCCTACGGCCCGAGCGCGCCCTACTACGCGGTCTTCGGGCCCGACTCCCGGCGCCCCGTCAAGGCCGTGCAGGTGGCGCAGCAGTACAAGCACCCCGGCTACAACGGCAGCGCCTTCGACTTCGGGCTGCTGCGCCTGGCCTCGCCGGTGATCGACGTGCAGCCGATCCCCATGAACGAGACGCCGATGACGACCTCCCTCGTGGGCCAGCCCATTCGGCACGTGGGCTACGGCATCACGGCGCCCAACACCGACGGCGACGGGCTCAAGCGCCAGGTGACGTACAACCTGCGCCGGGTGCAGCAGTACACCATCGAGTCGGGCACGCAGGGCAAGCAGACCTGCCAGGGCGACTCCGGCGGGCCGGGCTTCATGGTGATGCCGGGCCGCACGACCGAGTCCATCGTCGGCGTGGTGAGCTACGGCGACGAGAACTGCGCCTACCAGGGGTGGGACGGCCGCGTCGACGCGGCCATGCAGTGGCTGCGCACCACCATGGCCCAGTGGGAGACGCCCACCTGCATGACCGATGGCCAGTGCGTGCAGGGCTGCACGCCCATCGACCAGGACTGCGCCTGCGCCGCCAACGGCGTGTGCGGCGACGAGTGCCTCGACGCCTCGTACGACCCCGACTGCCCGCGCGACTGCGCGCAGAACGGCGTCTGCGCCACGCAGGCCTGCGGCCGGCCCGACCCCGACTGCGTGCCCGAGGGCGGCTACTGCTCCGCGGCGGCGCAGTGCAAGGAGCGGCTGTGCGTCACCGACCGCCAGAACCCGCTCGCCTACTGCACCAAGCTCTGCGGCGCCCCCGGGGAGTGCCCCGATGGCATGGAGTGCACCGCGGGCAACTGCACCATGAAGCAGAAGCCGGAGCGCCAGTTCCTCGAGAGCTGCTACGCCGGCTCCGACTACTGCGTCGCGGGCATCTGCACCGGCCCCGCCGGCGGCATCGCGCGCTGTGTCAGCTCGTGCCTCATCACCGCCGACTGCCCGAGCGGCTCGGTGTGCGAGGCCGGCGCCGACTCGCAGCGCTTCTGCCGCCCCGGCGACCTGCGCTTCACCAACGTGGTGCTGCCAGCCGGCCCCGTCGTGTCCGGGCCCGTGGCCACCGGCTGCGCCGCGACCGCGGGCTCCCTCTGGCTCCTGGGCGCCGCGCTCCCGCTCCTGCGCCGCCGCCGCGCGCGGTAGGTCGAAGGCACCGCGTGCGGCGACCGACCCGGGCACTGCTGAGCCTCACCGCGGGCCTGGCGCTCGCCGCGGCCTGCGGCCCGGTCGCCGACGACGCGCCGGGCGAGGTGGGCCTGCTGCGCGACGCCATCGTCGGCGGCACGCCCACCACCGGCGACCCCAACGTCTACATGCTCTTCATCCGCAGCAGCGCGGGGAGCTCGCTGTGCACCGCGACGCTCATCGCGCCTCGCACGCTGCTGACGGCCGCGCACTGCGTCGACCCGCGCCTCCAGGGGGCGACCTCGCTCTCCCTGATCGCCACCAACGCGCCCAGCGAGGCGCAGGTGCAGTGGGGCGTCAACACCGTGCGCGTGGCCGAGACGCGCATGCACCCGGGGTGGAACCCCACCTCGCTGGCCAACGACATCGCGCTCATCCTCCTGAGCACCCCGCAGACGAGCGTGACGCCCAAGCCGTGGAACGCCGAGAGCCTCGCGGGCTTCGGCGGGCGACCCGTGCGGGCCGTCGGCTACGGCTCGACGGGCAACGGCCAGGGCTCCGGCACCAAGCGAACCGTGGACCTCACGCTGCGGCAGCTGACGCAGACGCTCCTGTGGCTGGGCAACTTCGTGAACAAGGGCATCTGCCACGGCGACTCCGGCGGCCCCACCTTCCACACCTTCGCCGACGGCGTGGAGCGCGTGGTGGGCGTGCACAGCTTCACCCGCGGCGAAGACTGCGTCGACGGCGCCGACACCCGCGTCGACGCCTACCGCGACTTCGTGCGCCAGTGGCTCTCGGAGAAAGAGGACGAGTGCGGGGCCAACGGCATCTGCGCCGCGGGCGCCTGCGCCAGCCCCGACCCCGACTGCGTGGCCGACGGCGCCCCGTGCAGCACGCAGTTCAGCTGCCGGGGGCGGCGGTGCCTGGGCGACCCCCAGCACCCGCAGGCCTACTGCACGCGCGGCTGCCTCACCTCGGCCGACTGCGAGGCCGGCCTCGAGTGCGACACCGGCCGGCAGGTCTGCCAGTACCCGCAGCTCCCCCGCGTGGCCCTGGGCGAGGCCTGCACCCCCAACGCGAGCTGGTGCGGCCCCACGGGCGTGTGCACCGGCGAGTCAGCCAACGCCACGCGCTGTAGCCAGCCCTGCGGCGTCACCGCCGACTGCCCCAACGGCCAGCGCTGCAAGTCTGCCTGGGACGGCATCAACGTCTGCATGGACCCGCCCCCGGTCCTCCTGCCCCTGGCGCAGGCCGAAGGGCCCGCCGCGACAGGGTGCGCCACGGCCCCGGAACTGTTAGCCGTGCTGGCGGTGTTCAGCGTGCTGCGACGCCGACGCCCGGGCCGGTAGAGCGTCTCCCCTCTCCTCACCCCCCGCGACCTGGAAGAGGGGCACACTGGAGCGCTGGTGCGGTCGCGCGAGGACACGGTGAGGCTGGGAGCGCTGCTGATCAGCGCGCTCGCGCACGCCGCCTTCGCCGCGTGGCTCGCCACCCACCCCGGGGAGCCGCCCCGGCAGAAGGTGGTGGCCGTGGAGTTCCTCTTCACCGAGCCCACCCCGCCCCAGGCCGCGCCCGAGCCCGAGCTGCCCGAGCCGCCGCGCCCGGCGCCGCCCCCGCGACTGCTCCCGCGCGAGCGCCCGCTCCCCGAGGTGCCCGCCCAGCCACTCCCGCGCGACGTGCCCCTGGCCCGCGAGGCCCCCGACGCGCCGCGCGACGAGCCGCCGCGCTTCACCCTCGCCCCGCCTTCGCTGCTCCCGGGCTCCAGCTTCACGCTGCAGCTCGACGCCGGGGTCGACGACGCGCCCGAGGAGGTGGGCAGCCGGCTCCGCGCCCCCGAGCGCCCGAAGGACCTCGTGGGCGAGCTGGCGAAGGAGACGCTGGGCCGGGGCCGCGTCGACCGGGGCCTGGTGCACCCGTACTACTCGCAGCTGGGCAAGGCGCTGCTCAAGACGTGGGACGCCGACCGCGTGGCGCGCGCGGGCCTCAAGGGGCTCCTCGAGCAGACCCAGCAGAACGCGAAGCTCTACAACGACATCTGGCTCGAGCGGGCGGCCCAGTACGGCGGCTCCGGCAACCCCATGGCCGACACCGGCCCCACCAACAACCGCCGCGCGCCGGTGAATGACCGCATTCAGGGGCTGCCGGGGGTCGACCTCGAGGCGCGCAAGGAGCTGAGCAAGCAGATGCGCGAGCAGTTCAAGGCCACGCGGCGCGCCGTCATCCGCGTGGTGCAGGACCCCGCGGGCAAGCTCAAGCGCGTGGAGCTCGTGCAGCCCTCCAACGACGCGAAGGTCGACAAGGAGGCCCTGGCCGACGTGAAGACGGCCGCCGAGCAGCTCCCGCCGCCGCCGGCCGAGGCCCTCGAGGGCCGCGACGAGCTCAGCTCGCTGTGGAGCTTCGAGCTCATCGTGTCCATCTCGCCGCCCGTGCCCACCTTCACCTTCGAGTTCGACGAGGCCCTGGGCTTCGTGGACATGCGCCTGCCGCTCGATCGGCGCATCTACAAGAAGGTGCGCCTCGTCTCCGTCGAGTGACCCATGGGCGACAAGCGCCGCTTCGATCTCTTCGCCGACCTGCTCCGCGCCCGCTACCCCGCGGCGCGCCGCGTCTTCGACGTCGCCGGCGGCATGGGCAAGCTCAACGAGGCCCTCACCCGGCGCGGCTGTGAGGTCGTCACCTTCGACCGCCGGCACAAGCACCTGCCCGTCACCTTCGCCGAGCGCGAGTTCACCCTCGAGGAGCCGCTCGCCTGCGACCTCGTGGTGGGCCTGCACGCCGACGGCGCGACGCGCGTCATCATCGAGTACGCCGGCCTGCACCGGGTGCCCTTCGCGGTGGTGCCCTGCTGCTCCGACAACTCGATGCCGTACAAGCCGTGGATGCGGCACCTCGCCGAGCTGGCCACGGCGCGCGGCCTCGCGGTCGACGAGGTGACGCTGCCCATGGAAGGGCGCGCGCGCGTGCTGCTGGGCCAGCCCTGAAGAAACCACCGGGGCTCCTGCTTTCGATGCGCCCCGAAGCGCGAGTGCGTGTAGCGTCTGGCGCTCGTCGCATGCGTCTGCCCCGGCCCCTCGCTCTTGCGCTCGCTCTCGCCCTGCCCTGCGCCGGCCCGGCGTTCGCGGCGATCTACGAGAACACCATCACCGCCGAGGATGAAGACGATCTCTTCACCATGCAGCAGCGCGGCGACATCTCTCAGGCCACCGCCGACACGCTGCTCGAGCTGATCCGCGAGGGCGTCGACCTCAACTCCGCGAGCCGCGATCAGCTCTACGATCTCCCCGGCCTCACCTACGAAGACGTCGACGCCATCCTCGAGTACCGCAAGGCCAAGGGCCGCATCGAGGACGCCTCGGAGCTCGTGGGCGCGAACGCCATCACGGCCGAGCAGTTCCTCCAGCTCGCGCCCTTCCTCCGCATCGACGCCGCGCGGCTCAAGCTCCCCATCAGCGGCCGGGTGCGCGCCGTCTCGCAGTTCACCACCACCGACGGCACGGCGCCCCCGGCGCTGCTGAGCGCCCGGCTCAAGGGCCCCCTGGACCTCTCGGCGGGCTTCATGCTCTTCGGCGCGCGCCGCATGTCGGGCACCCCCACCTACGACCCTGTCACCGACTCGCTCCAGTCGTCAGGCTTCGGCTACACGCTGCACCTGCCGCGCGCGTTCCTCCAGTGGCACAGCGGCAAGCGCAAGCTGGTGGCGGGCACCTTCACCATCGGCTTCGGCGAGCGCCTCACCCTCGACAACACCCGGCGCGTCACGCCCCGCGGCATCTACCTCACCGACGACTTCCGCCGGCCCATCGACCTGGCGCGCACCTGCCGGCTCTCGTCGGTCGACCTGCCGCTGAGCGGCGAGTGCGAGGCCGGCGAGAAGAACCTCTACATCACCCCCGACTACGACTGGCGCGAGGTCTTCCGCGGCATCGCCGGCTCCATCGAGGACCTCAAGGTCGGCGAGGAGGCCTCGGTGTCGATGTACGGCTTCCTCTCGTACCAGACCCGCAGCATCTACCAGTACGAGCTCTACGATCGCCGCTTCTGTGACGACCCGCGCGACGACAACAACGACCAGTGCAAGGCGCCGCCCGTCTACGTGCCCTCGCGCGGTTCCCGGCTCGTCTACAGCACCCTCAACTACCTCTTCGACGAGCTCACCGGCGGTGGGCACGTCACCTTCAAGCCCAGCTACCGCTTCACCCTGGGCGCCACGGCCTGGGCCGCGATGCCCTTCTTCCGACAGCAGCCCGTCGAGCTCGACTTCCAGGAGTGGAGCCGCTACCCGAACGGCGGCGCCTTCGGGGCCGTGGGCCTCAACGGCCACGCGAGCTGGCGGCAGTTCAACTTCTACTTCGAGGCCTCGCGCTCCTTCGACCGCGCCATCGGCGGCGGCGGCGGCTGGGGCGTGGTGCAGCGCAGCACCTTCAGCCCCAAGGGCCACGAGCTCGAGCTCGTGCTGCGCTTCTACGACACGGCCTTCGGCACTCCCTACGCGCGCCCGGTGTCGGCGCCCGACGAGACCGACGGCCTGCGCGCGCGCAACGAGGCCGGCGCCCGCGTGCGCTACTTCGGCCGCCTGACCCGCGACTGGGAGGTCCGCGCGCGGGCCGACTTCTGGGTCAACCCCTTCGCCATCGAGAACCAGGTGCCGGCCGGCGTGCCCAACCTCTATGGTCTGGCGCGCGTCGACTTCACCGGGTGGCGCTTCTTCCAGCCCGCCGTCTGGGTCGACGTGCGCAACCGCAACCTCCTCACCGACGAGCGCGGGCGCTGCGCGAGCGGCACCTACGTCTTCACCGAGGGCGACCCAGTGGTGTGCGGCGGCGATCTCTACCGCGTCGCGGCCCGCCTCGAGTTCGTGCCCCTGGGCAAGTACCTGCGCTTCACCACCCAGGCCTGGTACACGTGGACCGACGACGTGCGCTACCGCGACCGTTTCCGCAACGACGTGATGCT
Organism: uncultured Archangium sp.; assembly: GCA_964449625.1. Taxonomy (GTDB): domain Bacteria; phylum Myxococcota; class Myxococcia; order Myxococcales; family Myxococcaceae; genus Archangium_A. Next base: position 73,872 of record CAYUZK010000003.1, on the reverse strand, counting down.
GTGGGGCGAGCTCAAGAGCCAGCCCTTCGAGGTCCTGCAGCTGCGCCTGCGCAGCCGCTTCCTCTTCCAGGACATCTCCGACCCCGCCTACCTCGAGCAGAACCTGTGGACCTTCCTCGAGGCCGCCTGGCTGCCGTCGAAGGGCACGCGCCTGAGTTTGCGCTATGACGTCTTCGTCTGGCTCGATCAGCGCCGGTCTACCGTGAGCCGCTTCCCCAACCCCGAGCACCGCTTCATGCTCGACCTGAGGACCTCGTTCTAACGCCATGCGACGCCTGACCCCCACGCTGATCCTCGCCCTCTCGCTCGCGCTCGCCGCGTGCAACACCACGCGCGAGGGCAAGCGCTACACGCGCGACGAAGCCGCCGCGCTGATGAAGAAGCTCGAGGTCGTCAGCCTCGAGCTGGGCGAGTTCCAGTTCGAGGGCAACTCGGCGATCATCGACGGCGACACCATCAAGGTGAAGGGTCTGGGCGCCTCGCTGCGCCTGTTGGGCATCGACACCGAGGAGACCTTCAAGAAGGACAGCGAGCGCGAGGCCTTCGCCGCGGGCTGGGAGCAGTACAAGAAGCAGATGCGCGGCAACTCGGTGCGGCCGGTGAAGATGGCCACGCCCGCCGGCGAGGACGCCAAGGAGTTCGCCAAGGAGTTCTTCAAGGGCGCCGAGACGGTGCGCCTCGAGCGCGACCACCCCGGCGAGATCCGCGACTTCTACGGCCGCTACCTCGCCTACGTCTTCGCCAAGAAGAACGGGGAGTGGGTCAACTACAACGTGGAGTGCGTGCGCGCCGGCCACAGCCCCTACTTCGCCAAGTACGGCCGCAGCCGCCGCTTCCACCGCGAGTTCCTCGAGGCGCAGAAGGAGGCCCGCGACAACCAGCGGGGCATCTGGAGCCCCGGGGGCATGCACTACGACGACTACGACGAGCGCCTGCGCTGGTGGAACGAGCGCGAGGCGGCCATCACCCGCTTCGAGCGGGCCCAGGAGGAGCACCCCGAGACGCACATCGCGCTCACCCGCTGGGACTCCGTGGCCAAGCTCGAGCAGCGCCTGGGTCAGGAGGTCGTGGTGCTCGGCTCGGTGTCGAACGTCCTCTTCCGCGACCGCGGGCCGGCGGTGGTCAAGCTCGCCCGCACCCGCACCTCGAGCTTCGACGTCGTCTTCTTCGACCACGACGTGCTGCTGGCCACCGGCCTGCAGTTCAAGGTGGGCGAGTACGTGCAGGTGCGCGGGGTGGTGCAGAAGTACCGGAGCCCCCGGGGTCTCGATCAGCTTCAGTTGCAGGTAACGTTGCCCGGCCAGGTCCTCGCGCCGAGCGAAGAGCTGGAACAACTACTGGCTGCGCCCCCCAAGGCCGTGGTGGGCGACAAGGATGATGGCGAATGATGAAGCGCGTGGTGTGCATGGCTGTCGTGGCGGCGGTCGGGGTGGCCTGCGGTCCTCCTGAGACGCCCCAAAACCTCTGCCAGGGGCGGCAGGCGGGCGACCTCATCATCACCGAGGCGATGATCGACCCCGAAGGCACGGACACCGGCAACGAGTGGTTCGAGATCTTCAACACGCTCGGCACCGATCTCGACCTCAAGGGCCTCACGCTCTCCGTGCGCAGCGTCACCGGCTCTGGCGCCAAGTCGCACGTCGTGCGCGCCGGCGTCGTGCCTGCCCGCGGCTACTTCGTGCTGGGTGACATCCGCTCCGGGCCCAACCCGGCGTGGATCAACTACGGCTACGGCGACGGCCTGGGCAGCATGGGCAACGCGAGCGGCGTGGTGGGCGTGCGCTGCGGGCAGACGACCCTGGCGGAGTTCACGTACACCACCGCCGCGAAGGCCCAGCGCAGCCGCATGCTCGACGGCCTCGAGGAGCCCAACGCCTCCCTCGCCGCCGTGGAGGAGAACTACTGCGACACCCCGGTGGGCAACATCTACTTCGGCAACAACAACGGCACCCCCGGGGTGCGGAACCCGCGCTGCATGGCCGAGGCGACCACCGGCACCTGCGTGGACAACGGCGTGGTGCGCCCGATGACGGCGCCGCAGCCGGGCGACCTCCTCATCACCGAGGTGATGGCGCGGCCGGCCGCTCCCGCCACGAGCACCGCCGGCGAGTGGTTCGAGGTGCTGGCGAAGGCGACGGTGGACTTGAACGACGTCAGCATCGTCACCACGAGCAGCTCCACCCGCATCACCAGCCAGCAGTGCCTGCGCGTGGTGGCCGGCGAGTACGTGCTGCTGGCCCGCAGCGCCGACACCTTCGTCAATGGCGGGCTCCCGCCGCCGAAGGTCGTCTACGGCTCCGTCAGCTTCCCCGACACCACCAACCAGCGCATCGGGCTGGCCCGCGGCGACGCCGGCATCGACGAGATCGCCCTCTACCCGTCGGCCAGCGGCCGCGCCTGGCAGCTCGACCCCGACAAGCTCGACGGCACCCTCAACGACGACCCTGAGAACTTCTGCCGCGCACCCAACCGCTGGGCCGAGGACGGCGGCGCCAACTACGGCAGCCCCGGCGCGCCGAACCCCCCCTGCCCCTTCGTCGACGGAGGGGTGGACGGCGGCATGGTCGACCTCGACTCCTGCCTCGACCCCGACACCGCGCTGCCGCGCCCCGTGCGCCGGCCCGCTGACGGCGACCTGCTGTTGACCGAGTGGATGCCCGACCCCGCCGCCGTGCCGGACGCTGACGGCGAGTACTTCGAGGTGATGTCGCTGGCCGACGTCGACTTGAACGGCGTGGTGCTGCAGGTCGGCACCACCCGCACCACGCTCTCGTCGGCGACCTGCATCGCGGTCACCACCAACTCCTTCCTCGTCTTCGGGAAGAACAACAACTCGGGCGCGAACGGCAACCTGCCGGTGCTGACGGGCATCTTCGCCGGCACCCTCGCCAACACCGCGGGCACCATCTCGGTGCTGGGCAACGACGGGGGAACCTACTCGACCATCAGCTACACCGGCTCCCGGGCCGGCACCTCGCAGCAGGTGGACCTGCTCGACGGCGGCGTCTGCGACACCCCCGCGCACCTGCGCTACGGGCTGCCGCTCGACGACGGCGGCGTGGGCGGCGACCGCGGCACGCCCGGGCAGGTCAACGTGGCGTGTCAGTGAGATCGCTGCTCGGCGGGCTCCTGCTCCTGGCCGGCTGTGCGCCGCCGGCCAGCCCCTGCGGCCCCGCGACCGGCGTGGTGGACTACGTCGTCGACGGCGACACGGTGGAGCTGCAGGGCGGCACCCGCGTGCGCCTGCTCCTGGTGGACACGCCCGAGACCACCGGCGGGAAGAACGACTGCTACGGGCAGGAGGCGACGGCCTTCACCGTCACGCAGCTCGCCGGGAAGACGGTGCAGCTGAGCTACGACGAGGCCGCCTGCACCGACCGTTTCGGCCGCACCCTGGCCTACGTCACGGCCGACGGGGTCGACGTCAACGCCGAGCTCGTGAAGCGCGGGCTGGCCTGCTTCCTCTTCATCAAGCCAGGCGGCGCGGCGCGGCAAGAGGAGTTCGCGACCTACGAGGCCGAGGCGAAGACGAGCCGCGTGGGCATGTGGGGCGCGTGCAGCGTCATCCCGTGCAGCATGTAGGCGGCGCCCGGCCCATCGGTCTGGGCCGCGTCCCTCCGGCGGGGGCAGAGGGAGACCCAGGCTGATCTGCCAGGCCATATTGCCCATACGCCTGCTTATGGGCAGGCTGGGTTCGTGAAGACGACCCTCGACCTCCCAGACGACCTCCTGGCCCGTGCCAAGCAGTACGCGCAGAGGGCGGGCAAGCCGCTGCGAGCGGTCGTGGAAGAGGGGCTGCGCCTCGCGCTCGCCCAGCAGTCGAGACCGGCGACGAAGTTCCGCCTCGCCGACAAGAGCGTGGGCGAGGCGGGCGCCGAGAACCCGCTGGAGTCGCTGAGCTGGCAGGACCTGCGAGACGAGATCTACGGGGGGCGCTGACGAGATGCTCGCCGTGGACACCAACATCCTCGTCTACGCCCACCGGCGCGAGGCGGCCGAGCACGACAAGGCCTTCGCGCGAATGAAGGCCCTCGCCGAGGGTCACGCGCCCTGGGCGATCCCCTGGCCGTGCGTCTACGAGTTCTTCAGCGTCGTCACGAACCCTCGCATCTGGAAGGGGTCCGCCAGCACACCGGCCCAGGCCTGGGCGCAGATCGCCGAGTGGTCGACCTCACCCCACCTCCAGCTCCTCTGCGAGACGGAGCGCTTCACCACGGTGCTCGAGCGGCTCGTCAACCGGCCACGCGTGCGAGGGCCACTCGTTCACGACGCCCGGGTCGCTGCGCTCTGCCTCGCGCACGGCGTCCGGGCGCTCCTCTCGAGAGACCGCGACTTCTCGCTCTTCCCCGAGCTGATGGTCGAGAACCCGTTCTCCTAGCTCCGAGCTCACGCCTCGACGGCGAAGGTCATGCCCGCGGCGACCAGCCGGTTCACCAGCGCCCGCCCCAGGCCCGTTGCCGGCGTCAGCACGCCCGCCGCCTGCGGCAGCGCGTCACCGTCGAGCGCCAGGCACAGCGCCGACTGCCCCAGCATGAGCGCCGTGAGCTGGTAGCCGGGGTCGCCCTTGCCTTCCACCCGCACCGCGAGGCGCCGCCCGTCTTCGGCCTCGCCCTGAATGCGCACGCGCAGGAAGCCCGCGCGCCGCGACGCCTCGCTGGGGCCCTCGCCGGGCTTGGGGAGCCGCCCCGCCACCAGGGGGCGCGTCAGCTTGAGGAAGGCGCCGCCCACGAGGAGCCCCAGGCCGGCCGTGAAGCTCGCCGCCTTGAAGAAGGCCCCCACGCCCCGCTTGAAGCCCATCACCTCGGCGTAGCGGAAGGCCTTGCCGTAGGGGTACCCGCGCAGCGCGTTGCTGCGGCGGACCACGCGCGTGTTGACCGCCGCCATGACGAAGGGCGCCGTCCACTGGCCGACGAAGTCGTCGAAGCGCACGCCGGCCTGGTCGCCCTCGCGGCCCAGCTTCGGCTCGGCGGCCCGGTCGGGTGAGAGCGCGTAGGGGTCGCCCAGCACGCGGCGCCGAGAGGGGTTGGCGTCGAGCTCTTCGGCCATGTTGAGCATCGAGGCCACTGTGCCCCCGCTGATGCCGCCCTTGAGCACCTCCACGACGGAGGTGGCGCGCGTCATGGGCCCCAGGGCTTCGTGGAGCACGAAGACGCCCAGGTCCGACGGAATGGAGTCGAAGCCGCAGGTGTGCACCAGGCGCGCCCCGCTGGCCTGCGCCGTCGCGTGGTGCGCGGCGATGGTGTCGTGCATGAACTGCGTCTCGCCCGTGAGGTCGCAGTAGTGCGTGCCGGCCCTGGCGCAGGCGGCGACCAGCGGCATGCCGTACTTGGCATACGGGCCGACGGTGGTGCACACCACCCGGGTGGACTCGGCCAGGCGCCCCACGGCCGCGGCGTCGCCGGCGTCGACGGTCACCAGCGGCCAGGCCCGGGCCGAGGCCGGGAGCCCCTGGCGGATGGCCTCGAGCTTCTCGGGGTTGCGGCCCGCCAGGGCGATGCGGGTGCCCTCGGGGGCGTGCGCGGCGAGGTACTCGGCGACCAGCCGCCCGGTGAAGCCGGTCGCGCCGAAGAGGACGATGTCGTGGGTGCGGGCCATGGGTTCTTCAGGTAGACCGCTCGCCCATGGCACGCATCAAGAAAGTCCTCGTCGCCAACCGCGGAGAGATCGCCATCCGCGTCATGCGCACCTGCAAGGAGCTCGGCCTCGGCACCGTCGCCGTCTACTCCGAGGCCGATCGCTCGGCGCTCCACGCCCGCTACGCCGACCAGTCGTACTGCGTGGGCCCCGGGCCCTCGCGCGAGAGCTACCTGGTGATGGACAACATCATCGACGCCGCGCGGAAGTCGGGGGCCGACGCCATTCACCCCGGCTACGGGTTCCTCTCGGAGAACGCGAAGTTCGTGCGCGCCTGCGAGAAGGCCGGCCTCACCTTCATCGGCCCGCCGGCGAGCGCCATGGACGCCATGGGCGAGAAGACCCAGGCCCGGCAGAACATGATCAAGGCCGGGGTGCCGGTGGTGCCCGGCAACGCCGCGCCCTTCGCCTCCTTCGAGGAGGCCCGCGAGTTCGCCGAGAAGACGGGCTACCCGGTGATGCTCAAGGCGGCCGGCGGCGGCGGCGGCAAGGGCATGCGCCGGGTGGACCGCGCCGAGGACCTCGAGTCGGCCTGGCGCGGCGCCCGGAGCGAGGCCCTCTCGGCCTTCGGCAACGACGCGGTGTACCTCGAGAAGTTCCTCGATCGCCCCCACCACGTGGAGATCCAGGTCTTCGGCGACATGCACGGCAACGTCATCCACCTCAACGAGCGCGAGTGCAGCGCCCAGCGCCGCAACCAGAAGGTGGTCGAGGAGACGCCGTCGCCCATCCTCACGGCCGAGATGCGCGCGGCCATGGGCGAGGTGGCGGTGAAGGCGGCGAAGGCCGTCGGCTACGTCGGCGCCGGCACGGTGGAGTTCCTCGTGGACTCGAGCCGCAACTTCTACTTCCTCGAGATGAACACCCGGCTCCAGGTCGAGCACCCGGTGACGGAGTGGGTGACGGGCGTGGACCTCGTGGCCTGGCAGATCCACGTCGCGCAGGGCGGCGTGCTGCCGCTGCTCAAGCCCATCGCGCCGCGCGGCCACGCCATCGAGGTGCGCGTCTACGCCGAAGACCCAGCCACCAACTTCATGCCCTCCCCCGGCCGCATCAGCTACGTGCGCGTGCCCGGCGGCCCCTTCGTGCGCGACGACTCGGGCATCTACGCCGGGTACACGGTGCCCAACCTCTACGATCCGATGATCTCCAAGCTCTCGGTGTGGGCGCCAACGCGCATGGAGGCCATCCTCAAGATGCGCCGCGCGCTCGACGAGTACGTGCTGACCGGCATCACCACCAACCTGCGCTACCTGCGGCACATCATGGAGCACCCGGAGTTCGTCAGCGGCGACTACGACACCGGCTTCCTGCCCCGCGCGCACGCCGTGCTGGTGGGCGAGGAGGACCCGGCCCTCGCCGAGGCCTCGCTCATGGCCGCGGCGGTCTACGCGCACATGAAGGCCGAGAAGGCGCAGGCCGCCATCGTCAGCCACCGGGGCAGCCCCGGCGGCGCGACCCTCTCCCCGTGGCGCGCGGCCGGCCCGCGCCACCGCTCCGGGGAGCGGAGCTGACCCATGGCGCGCCCCTCCACGGACATAGCGAAGTAACAGGCCCACAAAGACGCCGAGGCCACGCCCGTGGAGGTCGAGGGCCTGGGCGATGGCCGCTACGCCGTCAGCCTCAACGGCGCCCGCCACGAGGTCGAGGCCCTGGTGCTGCCCCACGGCGCCGTCTCGCTCATGGTCGAGGGGCACTCCTGGTCGGTGGAGTTCGACGAGCGCAAGGACGAGGTGGGCGTGCTCCTGCGCGGGCACGTCACGCGCTTCGACATCGCCGACGAGCGCAAGCTGCGCCTGCGGCAGGCGGCCGCGACCTTCACCACCGAGGGCAAGCAGATCGTCGAGGCCCCCATGCCCGGGAAGATCACCAGGGTGCTGGTGAAGCCCGGCGACGCGGTGATCGAGGGCCAGGGCCTCGTCGTCGTCGAGGCCATGAAGATGGAGAACGAGCTCAAGAGCCCCAAGGCCGGCACCGTCACCGCCGTGCACGCGAAGGAAGGCGGCACCGTCGAGAACGGCACCCCGCTGGTGGTGGTCGAGTAGCGGCCCCAAAATCGCCGCGGCGCTCGCGCCGGGGTAGACCTGACACCCTGTGCTGCTCGCCGTCGTCGCTGCCAGCGTGCTGAGCCAGGCCGACGGGGGTGCCTGGCGCGCGCGCGCCCCGGACGGCGGGCGCCCGCCTCGCGGCCTCGCCTGCCTCCCCACCTGGTACGCGGGCACCGTGCGCTGGCAGCCCGACGCCGGCTGGGGCCTGCAGCTCGAGTCCGGGCGCTTCCTCCCGTGGGACACCGGGCCGCACCGCTACGATCCCGACGCCGACGTCGAGGAGAGCCCTGACCTCGACGACATCTACGAGCCCCCCTACGTCAGCGGCCCCATCGTGCCGGTGGACACCAGCGACGCCGGGCCCATCGAGGACCCGGGCCGCGCGCGCGTCGAGGAGCTGCTCTTCGCCACCTACGGCGGCACGCGCCTCGAGGTGCACGATCGCCTGGCGAAGGTGCGCTTCTTCGGCCTGCGCTACCCCTTCCACGAGCGCGCCGCCGAGCCCCTGCGCCGCGTGGTGGAGCGCCTCGAGCCGCAGGTGAAGGCCAACCCGAAGCTGCTGCCCTTCCTCACCAACATCGGCGGCACCTGGGCCTGGCGCACCATCAAGCGCAGCAAGCACCTCTCGGCGCACGCCTTCGGCATCGCCATCGACGTGAACGTCGAGCGCAGCCACTACTGGCGGTGGACCCGAAGGGGCGAGCCGCTGGTGTGGCGCAACAAGATCCCCCAGGAGATCGTCGATGCCTTCGAGGCCGAGGGCTTCATCTGGGGCGGCCGGTGGAAGCACTTCGACACCATGCACTTCGAGTACCGGCCCGAGCTGCTGAGCCCGAGCTGCCGCTGAGCCAAAAGGCGCGCTCAGCGACCCGCGCCCAGCCGCCCCGTCAGGAAGAGCGTGAAGGCCACCAGCAGCGCGACGCCGAGCAGCACGAAGGGCAGGCTCACCGCGAGCCCCGCCCAGGCGAGCCACCGGCCCCTCCGCGGCGCCCGCTGGCGCGCGATGCGCCGGAGCTCCCGCGCCCCGAAGAACACCCCCGCCGCGCCCAGCGGGAGCCCGCCGGCCCACAGCCCCAGCCCCGGCCGGCCGCGCACGAAGAAGCCCGCGACGAGGAGCACGAGCCCCACGCTGGCCAGCAGCGGCGACGCCCAGGCCGCCCGCGTCGGCGGGCCCTCGTGCTCGACGAGCGGCAGGCAGCTTCCGCAGACGGGCACCACCTCGCGCACGTAGAGCACGCACTCACCGCACAGGAAGGCCCCGCAGCGCGAGCAGAGCTCCACCGCGCCCGCCGACGGGTGGTGCGCGCACGACGCGCCCGCGAGCGCCCCCGGCGTCACCCGCGCGGCGCAGGCGACAGCAGCCAGCCGCCCGCCTCGTCGATGTGCACGCCCGTCTTCGGGAAGTCCTGCAGCGTCAGCTCCTTCACCAGCCTCGCGCCGCGCCCCGTCTCGTCGGGCCGGGGCACGCCCTGCCCCTCCTGCTTCACGGGGAAGAGCCTGCCGCCCACGAAGCGCCCGTCTTCAGCCAGCGAGGCCTCGAGCACCACCGTCAGGCCCAGCGGGCCGCTCAGGTTGAAGCGCCCGTAGGTGGCGAAGTTGCCCAGCGAGTAGGCGATGAGGCGCTCCTTGTAGAGCTCGAGGCCGCGCAGCACGTGCGGCCCGTGGCCCAGCACCAGATCCGCGCCCGCGTCGATGACGGCCCGCGCGAAGGCCTTCAGGTCGCCGCGCCGCTCGCCGAGGTAGGTCTCCATGCCGTCCTTCACCCGCGTGGCCTTCGTGCCTTCGGCGCCGCCGTGGAAGCTGACGATGACGAGGTCGGCCGCGCCCTTCGCCTTCGCCACCAGCCGCTTCGCGCCGGGCAGGTCGTTCACGTCGTTGCAGGACGCGCTGGTGTGGAACGCCACCAGCGCCACCTTCTTGCCCTTGAACTCGACGGTGCCGATGGAGCCCGGCGCGCCCGACCAGGCCACTCTGTGCTTCTCGAGCGTGGCCTCGGTCTCCCGCCGGCACTCGTCGCCGAAGTCGCCGGAGTGGTTGTTGGCGGTGGAGCCCAGGTCGATGCCCGCGGCCTCGACGTACGCCCCGTAGCGCGTCGGCGTGCGGAAGGCGTAGCAGTTGCCGCCCTTCTTGCACTTGGTGGTGGTGCCGGAGTCGCACAGCGGCCCCTCGAAGTTGGCGAAGGTGAGATCGGCGTCTTGCAGGAGCGGCTTCACCGCGTCGAGGAGCGTCGCGCCGTCGTCCGGCGGCAGGTGGCCCTCGGGCACCGAGGTGCCCAGCATCACGTCGCCCACCGCGCGCAGGCGCAGGAAGGGCTCGGGGGGCGCGGCGAGGGCGAGGGCGAGCAGCAACGGAGTCATGGCCTCCGGTGGGTACCGCACTTCGGGCCGGTCGTCTGCCCACCCGGTGCGTGCGCCGCGCGCGGGCCGGCGTTACCGTCGCCCCTTCATGAGTGAGCCCCGGCTCCAGGTCCTCGAGGCCATCGCCGACGCCCCGAAGGCGAGCTGGAACGCGCTGCTGCGCCGCGACGACGCGCCGGTGCTGCGCTGGGAGTGGCTGGAGGCCATGGAGGCCTCCGGCAGCGCCACGCGCGCGCGCGGCTGGGAGGCGACCCACTTCACGCTCTGGCGCGGTGACACCCTCGTCGCCGCGGCGCCGGCCTGGCGCAAGCACCACTCCATGGGCGAGTACATCTACGACTTCGGCTGGGCCCAGGCCGCCGAGGCCGCCGGCGTCCGCTACCACCCCAAGCTCCTCGTCGGGCTCCCCTTGTCGCCGCTGACGGCGCGGCGCTTCCTCGTGGCCCCGGGCGAAGACGAGGCCGCGCTCCGGCGCCACCTGCAGGACGCGATGGTGGACTACGCGCGCGAGCACCAGCTCTCGTCCATCCACGTGCTCTTCCCGCCCGAGGCCGAGGCGAAGGCCCTGGTGCGCGACGGCTTCTTCCTGCGCACCACGATGCAGTACCACTGGCGCAACCCCGGCTACCTCGCGCCGGAGGACTACCTCGCCCGCTTCGATTCCAAGCGGCGCAACCAGCTCAAGCGCGAGCGCGGCGCGCCGGCGAAGCAGGGCCTGCGGCTGCGCACCGTGCGCGGCGCCGAGCTCTCGCAGGCGCACGGCGAGCTCGCCTGGCGCTTCTACGAGGCCACCGCCTCGCGCTACTCGTGGGGCCCGGTGCAGCTCACGCGCGGCCTCTTCACCCGCGTGGTGGCCGCCATGCCCGACGCCGTGGAGCTGGTGGTGGCCGAGCGCGAGGGCCGCGTCATCGCCGGCGCCTTCAACCTCCACTCGACCCGCCGGCTCTACGGCCGCTACTGGGGCTGCTTCGAGGAGCACCCCTTCCTGCACTTCAACGTCTGCCTCTACCACTCCATCGACGACGCCATCGCCCGGGGCCTCGAGGCCTTCGAGCCCGGTGCCGGCGGAGAGCACAAGATCGCCCGCGGCTTCGAGCCCACGGCCATCTTCAGCGTGCACCGCCTCTTCCACCCGGGCCTCGATCGCGCCGTGCAGGACTTCTGCCGGCGGGAGGCCGCCCAGGTGGCCGCCCTCGCCGAGGAGGGCGCCGCCGTCGCCGGCCTCAAGCCCTGGCCCGCGCCGCCAGCCTGACAGGCGCCCCCCGTCTGCTAGAAGCGGACCTCGTGCGGCTCGTCGTCCTCCTCCTCGCCTGCGGCGCTACCGGGTGCGGGGGCGTGCCCGCCTTCGCCGGCAGCACCTTCGAGAGCGACAACGAGGGGTGGACGCTCTCGAACAACGGCGACCTCACCACGCCCACCCTCATGCGCGAGGGCGGGAACCCCGGCGGCCACATCTGCGGACAGGACGAAGGCGACGGCGACGTCTGGTACTTCGTCGCCCCCCAGCGCTACCTCGGCAACGCCAGCGCCACCTTCGGCAAGCGGCTCACCTTCGATCTCAAGCAGGGCTCCATCTTCAACCAGGTGCGCGGCCGCGACGTCATCTTGAACGGCGGCGGCCTCGCGGTGCGGTGGAACCTCCGCTTCGCCCCCGGCCTCGACTGGACGCCCTACTCCGCGCGCCTCGACGCCGACTCGGGCTGGCGCATCGACGAGCCCAGCGACCAGGGGCCCCCTGTCACCGAGGACGAGCTGCGGCTGGTGCTGGGCGACCTGCGGAGCCTGCGCATCAGGGGCGAGTACGTCGACGGCCCCGACTCCGCCTGCCTGGACAACGTGTACTTCGGGCGCGACTGACTCAGAGGTCGAGGAAGCCCAGCTCCGCGGTGAGCTGCCCCACGAGGCCCTGCAGCTCGTCAGACGTGAGGTCCATCACCGACTGGCGGCTGGCCTGGCGCAGCACCTCGTCGAGCGCCTGGCTCCGGCCGCGGAGCACGTCGGCCGCGTTGAGCGCTGCCTCCAGGGCCCAGCCCGCGGCGCCGGTGTCGAGGTCCAGGTGCAGCACCGCCTGCTCGGCGCGCAGGTAGGCCTCCTGGCGCGCCCGCTGGTCGTGCTGCGCCAGCACCGTCTTCGACAGATCGTCGGTGGTGTGCGTCAGCACCTCGATGAGCGGCTTGAGCACCGACGCGACCTGCTCGGGCGTGGTGCGGTTGCTCTTCATCAGCCAGCGGAGCTGCTCGCGCACCTGGAGCATCATGCGCTTGGTGGGGATGGCGACGTGCCGCCACGCGGGCATGGCCGTGAAGACGGCGAAGTCCTCGTCGAGGTTCTTCGCCAGCGCCGCCCCGTCACCACCGGGCTTCGCCAGGCGCCCGGTGAGCGTCTTGCGCAGCGCCGTCTCGGTCGCGCGGAAGCTCAGCGCCCGCTGCACCTCCTGCGGCATGCCCGGCACCACCTCGTCGCGAGACACCGAACCCAGGGCCGCCGCCGCGAGGTACACCGCGTCGCTCACCCGCTGCCGCAGGCCCGAGCGCAGCCGCTGCAGCTCGCCCAGCAGCCCCCAGGCGCTCCCCATGAGCTCGGGCCGCCGCATGAGAGCGCCCACCTCGGCGACCTCCTTCTTGAGCAGCGGGCTGATGGTGCGGAAGACGAAGCTCGACTCGAGCTCCGCGCGCTGGTCGCTCCCCTCGTGGCCGAAGAGGCTGGCGCGGCTGGTGCCCGGCGGGAAGCTCTCGTCGATGACGGTGCACAGCTCGTTGACCGCCACCACGGTGCCGCCCACCGCGGGGGCCATCTTTTCCCACACCGCGAGGTCCGCCGAGCCCTCCTCCGACTCCGCCGGCTCGAGGGCCACCAGGTTGATGGCCGCCAGGCGGTCGATGCAGCGGCCGGCGGCGACGATGGTGTCGTTGAGGCGGGTGGCCAGCTCACGATCGACGATGCCGTCCAGCAGCTCGGTGAGCCGCGGAGGAATGTCGCCCTCGCTCTGCTTTCTCATGGGGTCCCTCTAGCAGGTGCTAGCTCGCCCGGAGCCGATCTCTCCAGGCCTCGACGGCGTCCTTCGCCTCCTTGAGGCCGGCGCCGGTCTTCTCTCGGTACAGGGTGATGGCGTCGAGCAGCGCCCCGCTGCGGATCTGCGCCTCGATCTCCGAGTCGTGGACCTCTCGCAGCACCAGCTGCTTGGCCGGCAACCCCACCGGCCGCCCCCGCGCGAGCACGTCGCCCGCGCGCCGGGCGTCTGAGAGCGCCGCCCGCGGCCCGCGCGGCGAAGGCCTCGGCGGCGACACGTCAGCGCCGCGAGAGCGCACGAGCACGACGGCCAGGCCGCCGGCAATCAGCAGGAGCACCACCACGGCCAACGCCAGCATCACCATGCGAGTTCGAGTCTAGCCACAGGTCGCCCGCCGGGCAGCACTGGCAAATGAGCCGGCGCCTCCGGCAAGTGGCCGAAGGCGCCGTGACACAGCGCGGCGAAGAGCGTGAATCAGGCCACTTCGAAGAGCGCCGCGGCGCCCATGCCGCCGCCGATGCACATGGTGACGACGCCGTACTTGCCGCCCCGGCGCTTGAGCTCCCGCAGGAGCGTGCCGGCCATGCGCGTGCCCGACACGCCCAGGGGGTGGCCCATGGCGATGGCGCCGCCGTTGGGGTTCACCTTCTCGGGCGCGATGCCCAGCTCGCGAATGCAGTACAGCGACTGCGCCGCGAAGGCCTCGTTGAGCTCGAAGACGTCGATGTCCTTCACGGCGAGCTGGTTCTTCTCGAGCAGCTTGCGCACCGCGGGCACCGGGCCGATGCCCATGATGTCGGGGGGCACGCCGGCCACGGCGAAGTCGAGGAAGTAGCCCAGCGGCTTGACGCCCAGGGCCTTCGCCTTCGCCTCGCTCATCACCACCACCGCGCCGGCGCCGTCGGTCAGCGGCGACGCGTTGCCGGCGGTGACCGTGCCCTTCGCGTCGAAGGCGGGCTTGAGCTTCTGCAGGGCCTCCAGCGTCGTCTCGGCGCGGATGATGGTGTCGTCGGACACCGTCACCTGCCGGCCCTGCCCCGCGTCGTCGAAGAGCGTCACGGTGATGGGGGCGATCTCGTCCTTGAAGAGGCCCTTCTCGCGGGCCTCGGTGGCCTTCTTCTGAGAGTTCGCCGCGAAGACGTCCTGGTCGGCGCGCGACACGTTGAAGCGCGCGGCAACCTTCTCGGCCGTGGCGCCCATGGTCGTGTAGACCTCGGGGTGCTGCTCCATGAGCTCGGGGTTGGCGGAGATCTTGTTACCGCCCATGGGCACCATGGTCATCGTCTCGGTGCCGCCGGCGATGCCCACCTCGTACTGCCCGGCGAGAATGGCCTGCGCCACCATGGCGATGGACTGCACGCCCGAGGAGCAGAAGCGGTTGATGGTCATCGCGGGCACCGTGTCGGGCAGCCCCGCGAGGAGCGCCGCCGGGCGCGCGACGTTCATGCCCTGCTCACCCTCGGGCATGGCACAGCCCAGCACCACGTCTCCGATGTCCTCGTTCTTGAGGCCGGGGACGCGCTTGATGGCTTCCTTGATGACGTGCGCCGCGAGGGTGTCGGGGCGCGTGTCCTTCAGCTCGCCCTTGTGGGCGCGGGTGAAGGGGGTGCGGGCGCTGCTGGCAATGACGACTCGGTTGGCCATGGGAGTGGTCCTCTTTCGAATGAAGGTCGTAACGGATCAGTTGCGCAGCGGCTTGCCCTTCTCGAGCATGAACTGGAGCCGGTCCTGGGTCTTCTCCTCGCCGCACAGCGAGAGGAAGGCCTCGAGCTCGAGGTCGAGCAGCTGCTGCTCGGTGACGGCCGTGGAGGCCGACACGTCGCCGCCGGTCAGCACCGTGGCCAGCTTCCGCCCGATGAGGCGGTCGTGGTCGCTGATCTGGTGGTTCTGCACCATGTCGTAGAGCTGCATGTCGATGGTGGCCGCGCCGCTCTTGCCGGGGAGGAAGAACGTGGGCTGGCGCGGCGCCCGGAAGCCGGCCTCGGCCATGCCCAGCGCGCGGGCCTTGGCGTCGGCCAGCAGGTGGTCGCGGTTCATCGAGATGTACGCGTCGGGCGCGAGGAAGCCCGCCTCGCGGCCCTCTTCGGCCGAGGTGGCGACCTTCGCCATGCCGACGGTGAGGAAGGCCTTCTTGACGAAGTTGAAGGGGTCGATGTCCTTCGTGCCCGCGTAGGCGCCGTGGAGGTTGCGCAGCAGCTGCAGGTTGCCGCCGCCGCCGGGGATGAGGCCGACCCCGAACTCGACGAGGCCGATGTACGTCTCGGCCGCCGCCACCTGGGTGTTGCCGCCCATGGTGACCTCGCAGCCGCCGCCCAGCGCGAGCTGGAAGGGCGCCGTCACCACGGGGATCGACGAGTAGCGCATGCGCTGGTTCGCCTGCTGGAACCCGGCGATGAGCTTCTTGATGTCGTCCCACTGCTTGTCCTTGGCGGCCCACAGCAGCATCGCGATGTTCGCGCCCGCCGAGAAGTTGCCGCCGTCGTTGCCGATGACCAGGCCCCGGGCGTGCTTCTCGGCCCAGTCGGCCGACTCGTGCATGAGCTCGATGATGTTGGTGTCGATGGAGTTCATCTTCGAGTGGAAGGCGAGCAGGCCGATGCCGTCGCCCAGGTCGAAGAGCGAGGCCGAGTCGTTGCCCTTGAGCAGCCGGTTGGCCCGCTTGAGGCCCTCCACGGTGATCTGCCGCGGCACCTCGGGGAGGAAGCGGACCGACTTCGAGCCGATGTTCCAGAAGGTGTCGGCCACGCCGTCCTGCCCGTAGAAGCTGGTGCGGCCGGCGGCGAGCATGTCGTCCACCCACTTCGCCACGGGGATGCCCAGGGCCTTCATGCGCTCGACGCCCTTCGCGACACCGTAGGCGTCCCACGTCTGGAAGGGGCCCATGTCCCAGGCGAAGCCCCAGCGCATGGCGCGGTCCACGTTCACCACGTCGTCGGCGATCTCGCCCATCAGGCGCGCCGCGTAGGCGAGCGTGTCGAGCGTCACCTGCTCGGCGAACTTCGCCGCCTTGTCGCTGCCGCCCATCACCACGCGGATCTTCTCGCCGAGGTCCTCGACGTCGCGGGCCGCGCCGAGCGAGTCGAAGCGCACCTTGTTCTGCGCGCGGTACTCGAAGGTCTTCAGGTCGAGGACGAGGATCTCCTTGCCGCCCTCGCCCTTGCTCTTCTTGTAGAAGCCCGAGCCCGTCTTGTCGCCCAGCAGCTTCTTCTCGACCATCGACTCGAGCCAGGCCGGCGCCTTGAACGTCTCGCGCGCGGGGTCGTTGGGCAGCGAGTCGTAGCAGTTCTTCGTCACGTGCAGGAACGTGTCGAGGCCCACGATGTCGGCGGTGCGGAAGACGGCCGACTTCGGGCGCCCCATGGCCGGGCCGAAGATCTTGTCGACCTCCTCGACCGTCACCTCGTGCTGCGCCATGAGCTGAATGGTCCGCATCATCCCGTAGGTGCCGATGCGGTTGGCGATGAAGTTGGTGGTGTCCTTGCCGTAGACGATGCCCTTGCCCAGCGTGCGCTCGCCGAACTGGGCGATGGCGTCGAGCACCGCGGGCGAGGTCTTCTCACCGGGCACCAACTCCAGCAGCTTCATGTAGCGCACGGGGTTGAAGAAGTGCGTGACGAGGAAGCGCGCCTTGAAGTCGTCGGCGCGGCCCTCGGTCATGCCGGCGATGCTCATGCCCGAGGTGTTGGAGCTGACGATGCAGGTCTTGCTGACCAGCTTCTCGAGCTTCGCGAAGAGGCCGTGCTTGAGCTTCAAGTCCTCCTTGATGACCTCGACCACCCAGTCGCACTCGCCCACGCGCGCCAGGTCGTCGTCGAAGTTGCCCACCTCGATCAGCGCGAGCGCCTTCTCGGTCATCAGCGGCGCCGGGCGCTGCTTCTTGAGGTTCGCCACCGCGCCCGCCGCGAACTTGTTGCGGAAGGCCTTCGTGTCGGTCTTCTCGCCCGGCGCCGGGTTCGGCGGGACGATGTCGAGCAGCAGGACGGGGATGCCAGCGTTCGCGAGGTGCGCAGCGATACCGCTGCCCATCACGCCGGCGCCGAGCACGGCGGCCTTGCGGATGCGGAAGCTCATGGGTGACTCCTCGAAGTGGGGTAACGAGAGGTGGGGCGACGAACTGCGGCGTGATCCTTAGCCCACGACCATGACGCTGGCCGTCAAATCGTCACGGCCGATACGGGCAACGAACCGCTTCCAGAAGGCCGGCTACCGTGCTGGAGTCTCCACTGGAGACATCTCGGCCCCGGACCGGCCGCCTCAGTCCACGGGGACGACGACGAACGTGTCGCCGTACGGCCGGCTGATGGAGACGAAGCGGAGGTCGGTGGTGAGCCCGAGCGCAGAACTGCTGTAGGCGCTGAGCACCGCCACGTCGAGGAACCTGTACGTCGGTACCACCGAACGAGTGACCCCGGCCACCTGGCGCGCGTGAAGGGCGAGCGAGCCATCGGCGTGGAGGGCGAACACGTCGTAGTACGGAGACTCGAGGTGCACGGCGTCAGTCCCGACGGGCTCGAGGACGAAGGGGACGCCGCCCGACGGGTTCCACAAGATGGTGCTGCTCGTGGCGCTCCACCAGGCACCGGCCCGGTCGCGCGCGAAGTACGTCTTGGGGGCCGACGCGAGCTGTCGATACACGCCAGGCAGCCTGGGGATGGGGCCGGGTTGCGCCTGGCCGCCGCCGCTGGAGTCGGGAGGCGCGAAGAGATCGTAGGTGTGATGGCCCCAGCACCAGACGCGCCCGAGGGCGCTCAGGGCGCAGCAGGCTTCCTGCCGGCACTCGACCTGGCGCCAAGGTCCACCTCCGACCTCCCACGCTGGGGCTTCGTCATCGTCGCACCACACGCGGCCCTCCAGGGTCAGGGCGCAGGGCGACGACACGCGAACGACGATGCCGGCGTCGCTGAAGCGGGGCGCGGGGGAGCTGCCTGCGAGGTCGATGACCCGCCCCGAGCTCGTGAGCACACGCTTCAGGCTGACGTCCACGAGTGGTTCATCGATGAGCGGCGCCGGCGCTGAGGCGCAAGCCAGCGTCCGGTCGGGCGTGAGGCGGCAGTCCGAAGGCTCGGACGCGAGAGCCCGGGAGTGAATGGAGTGGACGTGGACCTGGCGGCCGCGGCCGGACGGCGCATTCACCGTCAGCACGGTGTGTTGCCACAGGGGGTCAGTCCGCAAGGGCAGCTCGA
>CAYUZK010000003.1:52395-55540 GCA_964449625.1 uncultured Archangium sp. | reverse complement strand
TTCACCGTCAGCACGGTGTGTTGCCACAGGGGGTCAGTCCGCAAGGGCAGCTCGAGCCGAGCCACGCCGGTGTCGTTCAGCGTGCCGCCGTCGGCGCGGGCCGTGAAGGTCCCCACCGTCCCGGGAATCGCGGACCAGTCCCAGACGATGATCGTGTCCCCGAACTCCGATGCGCGGGCCCACGGGGGCAGCTCGACGTCGAGGCCAGTGTCGTCCGACACACACCGGCCACTCCTCGCCACGAGTGGCACCGGGCACGGCTCGCAGCGCCCCGCCGCGCAGATGGCGGTGGGCCCGCACGCGACGCACTGCTCCCCGGCCAGGCCACACCGGTCATCGCGGTCACCGGCGAAGCAGTCGTTGATGCCGCAGCACCCGGCGCACTCCGCGGGCGCGCAGACACAGGCGCCCGACTGGCAGCGGGTCGCCGCCGGGCACGCGCTCTCGCGAGGCTCGGCGAACGCGCAGGTGGCCTGCGCCTCGTCGCACCAGCCCAGACTCCTCGTATGGCGCACCGTGCGCTCATCGACGCAGGTGGTGCCGCCGGGCCGCCGACACGCCTCTTCGCCGCAGGGGCTGCGCGCGCAGCCGAAGGGCATCAGCGCCACCGCCACGACTGCCCAGGCCCGCCCCATGAAGCAACGGTACCACCGCCGCCCGAGCATCGACCAGCGGGCGAGCCCCTCAGGGCTGCGAGGCGGCCAGCTGCCGCAGCGCCTGCTCGATGTCGGCCAGCTGCGGCACCGAGGCCGACTCGAGCGGGTCGGCCAGGCCGATGCCGGGCACGAACTTGCCGGCCACCAGCTTCGGCGGCGCGAGGAGCTTGTAGAAGAGCTCGTCGACGGTGCGGCGCACGAGGTGCTCGCCGAAGTTCGTCACCTCGGTGTCCTCGTTCACGAAGAGCACCCGGCCCGTCTTCTCGATGGACGCCTTGAGCGCCGCCCAGTCGTAGGGCCACAGCGTGCGCAGGTCGATCACCTCGGCGTCGACGCCCTCGCCCGCCAGGGTCTCGGCCGCCGCGCTGCATAGGGGCATCGTGCGCCCGTAGCTCACCACCGTGACGTCGCGGCCCGCCCGCAGCACCTTCGCCTGCCCCAGGGGAATCGACGCGTCCTGCAGCGCCGGCCACTTCGCCTTCCACTTCGTGCGATCGCCCAGCGGCGCGTCGATCAGCTTCGAGAGCGCCTTGTCCTCCGCCGGCTCACCGGGGATGAGCTCCGCCCCGCGCAGGCGCATGAGCGCCTTGGGCACGAGGAACATCACCGGGTTCGTCTCCTTGCACGCCGACAGCAGCAGCCCGTAGGCGTCGAGCGGCGTGGAGGGCATGACGATCTTCCAGCCCGGCAGATGGGTCGCCGTCGCGTCGAAGGAGTGCGAGTGGTAGATGCTGCCGCGAATGCCGCTGCCGACCGGCGTCATCACCACCATCGGCAAATTCCACTGCCCGTTCGAGGCCCAGTGCGTGCTGCCGGCCAGCTTGAGCTGATCGATGGTGTTGTAGATGTAGTCGCAGAACTGGATCTCGGCGACGGGGCGCCCGCCGGCCAGGGCGATGCCCATGGCCATGCCGATGATGCCGCGCTCGTCGAGCGGCGAGTTCCACGTGGTCTCGAGCCCCTGCGTGCAGGTGAACACGCCGCCCAGCGGGGGCCCCACGTCTTCGCCGAAGATGTCCGTCACGCCGAGGTGCGTCTCTGCGTAGTGGAGCGCCATTCGCACTGCCTGCGCCATGTTGGCCATGGTGTCGTTCCGTGAGGTGAAGAGGAGTTCAGGCCAGCGGGTCGCGCCCGGGCTCGCCGTGGAAGACGTGGTCCCAGATGGTGGAGCCGTCGGGGAAGGGCTCCTCCTTCACCTGGCGGGCGAGGTCCGCGAGCGCCTCCGAGATGCGCGCGCGCAGGGCCTTCGACTCGGCCCGCGAGCGGAGCTTGTGCTTGTCGAGCTTCGCCTCGAAGAGCTCGAGGCAGTCGTCTTCGTGGGTGGCGAAGTTCGCGCCCGAGGCCGAGCTGTGCCCGTAGAGCCGCGAGACGCGCGCCTCGACGAGGTAGGGCTTGCGCTCCGTGCGCACGTACTCGAAGGCCTCCTTGAGCTCGAGGTAGGCCGAGATGGGGTCGTTGCCATCGATGGTCTTGGTCTTCATGCCGAAGGCCACGCCGCGGTCGCTGATCTTCTCGACGCCCTGCACCTGCTCGTAGGGCGTGGAGATGCCCCAGCGGTTGTTGGTGACGAGGATCAGCACCGGCAGCTCCTGCCCCTTGCGCGAGCTCCACACCAGGCAGCTGGCGAAGTCGCCTTCGGCCGTGCCCGCGTCGCCGCCGGTGACGATGGTGATGCCGTCGCCGCCGTGGCGCTTCTGCACCAGCGCCGTGCCCGGGGCCATCGCGTACTGCACCTCGATGGGCGAGCTCACCGGCACGACGTTCCACTCCTTCTTCGAGAAGTGGCCCGCGAAGTTCCGGCCGCCGGAGTAGGGGTCGCTGGCCGTGTTCTTCATCTGGCGGATGGCGCCGATGGGGTCCTCGCCCATGGCCAGCAGCGTCGCCGACTGCCGGTAGTGGAAGTGCAGGTAGTCGAAGTCGGGGCCCATGCCCTTCTTGATCAGCAGGCCCAGGGGCACGTTGAAGGCCTCTTCGCCCGGCCCGCCGATCCAGAAGTAGCCGTGGCCGGTCTTGTACATGGCGATCAGGCGCTCCTCGAGGCAGCGCGCCTTCACCATCGTCTCGTGCATCTGGAGCAGGAGCGCCTTCTCGAGCGGCAGCTCCTCGGAGTGGGTCACCAGCGGCTTGAACCCCCGCGGTGCCGGCTTCTCGGCCTTCTTCTTCGCTTCACGAGGCATGCGAGGGCGGGGTCTACCCCAAAAGCGCCGGGAGCGATCCGAAACTCGTCACGCGCCGCCCGCCCGTCAGAGGACGCTGACGTAGCGCTTGTGCAGCTTGCTGACCTCGTCTTCGCAGTCGCGGATGTCCTGCAGCGTGCGGGCCGCGTCGCACTGCTTGCGCGCCTTGGCCTCGGCCGCGGTGAACATGTCGCGGATCTCCTCGTTGCGCTTCATCGTCGCGGCGATCTCGTCGAGCCGCTCGTCGATGCGCCGCTCCCGCCGCTCCTGCCCGAGCCGGAAGTCGTCGAGCGCCACCGTGGGGTCCTCGAA
>CAYUZK010000003.1:3499-52295 GCA_964449625.1 uncultured Archangium sp. | reverse complement strand
CCCAGGAACCACACCGAGATGACGGCCCCCAGCACGATGGGCCAGCGCTTCGTCACCTTGCGCTTGAGGTCCGCCACCTGGGCCGAGCGCTCCAGCACCCGGGCCCGGCGGTCCTGCTGCTCGACGTCCTGCTTGGTGCTCACGACCGGGTCGATGACCGCGAGGCTCATCATGGTGGAGGCGTTGCGCATCGCCTTGGTCGCGGCCTTCAGGTCGGCCTTCACCTGCACCGCGTCGGGGCGCTCCCCGGGCTCCTTGGCCAGGAGCTTCAAGATCAGCTCCGACAGCGCCTTGGGAATGTCCTTGTTCACCTCGTGCGGCACCGGCGGCGCCGAGTGCACGTGCTTCTCCATCACCTCCATCGGCGTGTTGCCGGCGAAGGGGAGCTGCCCGGTGAGCATGTGGAAGCACAGCACGCCGAAGGCGTAGAGGTCGGCCGGCGGGCCGGCGGGGCGGCCCCTGGCGTGCTCGGGCGAGATGTAGTCGGGCGTGCCGGCGATGCGCGTGACGTTCTGCTGCTGCTGGCGCCGCGCGAGGCCGAAGTCGAGCAGCTTCGCGTAGAAGAGCGACCCCTCCTTCACGAGGAAGATGTTGGCGGGCTTGAGATCACGGTGCACCACGCCGGCCTCGTGCGCCGCCGTGAGCGCCGCGAGCACCTGCTCGAGGATGACCACCGCGTCGCCCGCGCCGACCTTCCCCTCGCGCTGCATGAGCTGCTCGAGCGACTCGCCCTCGAGAAGCTCCATGATGAGGTAGTGGCGGCCGTCGTCGAGCGTGCCCGCGCCGAAGATGTTGATGATGCCGCGGTTCTTGATGCTGCTGATGATGCGCGCCTCGTCGAGGAGGCGGTCCATGTCGCGCGGGTCCTGCACGATGTCCGCGCGGAGGATCTTGATGGCCACCGCCTTGCCGATGAGCTGGTGCGTCGCCTTGTAGACGACGCCCATGCCGCCCACCCCCAGCTTCTCCTGGATGACGTAGTCCTGCAGGGAGCGGCCGACGAGCGAGTCGCGCCCACCGCTCGAGGGCATCACCGGGCCGTCGCCGAGCGCCTGGCGGCTGTGCGGGTTGGAGCGCCGAGACGCTCCGGCCGCCTGGGGCACCGGGCCGCCGGGCCGCGCCGCGGGTTTCTTCGGGGGCGCGGGCCGCGGGGGCTCGTCCTCCGACTCCATCATCGTGTCGTCGGGCACCGTGACCGCGATGCCCGGGTCGGCCGCCCCGCCCTTGCGGACCCCGGCGGGCGGCTTGCTGCCCTTGAGCACCTTACTGCGCGACGTCGCCTCGCCAGCCAGCGCGAGCGAGCTGCCGCACTTCGGGCACACCCGCGTCTCGGTCGGAGAGACGGTTCCACACTTTGGGCAGAGCACTTCACCGGCCATGAACGCGCGTCATTCAATCACAGGTGCCGCGCCAACGACCGAAAGGCTTTCTCCAGAAACAATCGGCGGCTGGAAGCCCTCGCCGTCGCGGGACAGCACGAGCTGCCCGCACGCCGCGGCGATCTCCCGCCCCCGGGGCCACCGCACCAGCGTCAGCACGCCCCGCGCCACGAGCTGCGCGTGGAAGGCCAGCACCCGCTCGGTGGTGGGCGTGCGCAGCCCCGTGCCCGGGTACGGGTTGTAGGGGATGAGGTTCACCCGCGAGGGGATGCCCCGCAGCAGCGCCACCAGGCGCTCCACGTCGGCGTCGGTGTCGTTGAGCCCGCCGAAGAGCACGTACTCGATGAAGTAGTCCCGCTTGCCCCGGCGGCGCGCCGTGTCCTCTCGCAGCGCGTCGAGCAGCGCGGCGATGGGCCAGCTCTTGTTCTGCGGCATCACCTGCGCGCGCACCTCGTCGGTGGTGGCGTTGAGCGAGAGCGCGAGCGACGCGCTCGACTCGGCGAGGAAGCGCCTGAGCCCCGGCAGCACGCCCGAGGTGGACACCGTCACCGAGGTGGCCCGCAGCTGCGGCGCCGGGCTCTGGGTGAGGATCTCCACGGCCCGCAGCACCTCGTCGAGGTTGTCCATGGGCTCGCCCATGCCCATGAACACCACGTTGCGCGCCGGCTGCGTCAGCGGCGCCTCGCTCCGCGCCAGGAGGTACTGGGCCACCATCTCCTCGGCCTTGAGCTGGCGGATGAAGCCCAGCTCCTTGGTGGCGCAGAAGACGCACTTGCGCGTGCAGCCCGCCTGGCTCGAGAGGCAGATGGTGCTGCGCCCCTTCGCGGGGATGCGCACCGTCTCGACCGAGGCGCCGTCGAAGTCGAGCGCGTACTTGGTGGTGCCGTCGGGGCTCTCCTGGCGCTCCGTCACCCTCGGGGCCACCCACGGCGTCGCGCGCACGAAGGGGCGCCACTGGCGGTGGCTGACCCCGGGCACCTCGTCGGGGAGCACCGCGGGCACCGGCCGCTGCGCGTAGAGCCACTTGAGCGCCTCGAGGGCGCGCGTGCGGCTCCCCAGGGCGTGGGTCAGCTCGTCGAGGGTCAGACCGGTGAGGGCGCGAGACACGGCCGGGCAGGACTCGCAGACCGGGCGCGGTGCTGTCAACGCGCAGGCGCCCCTTCTGCAAACGCCCGGGCCTGCCTACGCTGGCAGGGCCATGCTCACGCTCGCCGCCCTCGTCCTCTCGCTCCACCCCGCACCCGTCGTCGCCTCGGCCGCCACGGCGCAGGCGAAGGTGCAGATCATCAAGGGCAACAACAAGAAGGGCGCCGCCGTGCTGGCGCCGCCGCCGGGCGACGGGCCCGCCGCGGCCAGCGCCGACGCGCAGCCCGCCCCCGCCCAGGCCGGCAAGAGCGCAACGCTCCAGCGGCAGGCCGCCGAGCTCGACGCGAAGCAGCGCGAGCTCGACGCCCGCGAGCAGGCCGTGCAAGAGAAGGAGTCTGCCGCCGCCGATTCCGAGGCGAAGAAGGCCGAGCGCCAGCGCGCGCTCCAGCGGAAGATCGAGCGCCTGGGCCAGCAGAACGAGAAGGCCTGGCAGGACGCCAACAACGCCCTCGCCGGCGACTGACGCCCGCGCGCCGCCGACGAGGCCGCTGCGCTGCGCGGACCGCGGCGGTAGACAGGCCCGCATGGCCGACCCCCGCGAGTTCTGGAACCACCGCTACGCGCTCCCCGGCTGGGCCTACGGCACCGAGCCTGGCGACCTCGTGCGCGAGGTCGCGCCCACCCTCAAAGGCCCCGTGCTGTGCCTGGGCGAGGGGGAGGGCCGCAACGCCGTCTTCCTCGCGCAGCAGGGCCTCGCGGTGACCGCGGTCGACCTCTCGCCGGTGGCCCTCGAGAAGGCGCAGCGCCTCGCCGCCGAGCGGGGCGTCACCCTCACCACCGCCGTCGCCGATCTCGCCGACTTCGACCTGGGCCAGGCGCGCTGGGGCGCCATCGTCAGCATCTGGGTGCACCTGCCGCCGTGGCTGCGCGAGCGCGTGCACCGGGCCGTGGGCCGCGCCCTCGTGCCGGGCGGCCACCTGGTGCTCGAGGCCTACACGCCCCGGCAGCTCGCCTTCGACACCGGCGGCCCGAAGCACGCCGAGCTCCTCTTCGAGCCCGAGGCGCTGCGCGCCGACTTCGCGGGCCTCGAGCTGCTGCGCTGCGAAGAGCGCGAGCGCGAGGTGCACGAAGGCGAGTGGCACCGAGGCCGGAGCGCCGTGGTGCAGGTGCTGGCCCGGCGCCCCGCCTGAGCGACGGAACGTCACCGCCCCCGCGGGTGTTTGGGGCTACGCTGCCCGCCTCCTGAGGGGGAGCCGACGACCCATGCGACGAACGCCCCGCGGTGCCGTGAATGCCCGGTTGATACTCCTCGCGGTGGGGGTGGTGGGCCTGGGCCTGCTCATCGCCAGCGCCAACACCTGCCTGCGCGTCGGCTTCTCGACCGGCCTGTGGCTCGACGAGTGCCCCGACGGCGAGCTGCGCCAGACGATCACCGTGCGCGCGCCCGAGCTCAAGCGCGGCGCGCCGGGCCTGGTGGAGCTCACCGTCAACGCCACCTACGTCGTCGCGCCCCGTGACGCGCGCCACACCGAGCCCATCACCCGCTTCACGCCCACCGTGTCGCTCGTCACGGCCACCGGCGAGACGGCCCTGGCCCCGAAGGAGACGTGGCGCCGCAGCGGCGACGCCCTGCGCGCCGAGCTCGAGCTGCCGAAGGTGAACGACGGCGACTACACCCTGCGCGTGCGCGTGACGTCGCCGGTGGGCGACACCAGCGTCGACCTCCCGCTCCCGCTCTACACCCCGGCGCGCGTGCACCTCCTCACCGACCGGCCCCTCTACGAGCCGGGCAACACCGTGCGCTTCCGAGCGGTGGCCTTGAAGGCCTCGAACCTCGCGCCCCTCGAGGAGCGCCCGGGCACCTGGCGCGTCACCGACCCCGAGGGCGAGGTGCTCCTCGAAGAGAAGGCCGCCTCGGGCCCGTGGGGCGTGGTGGCCGGCAGCTTCCCCCTCGACCGCGGCGCGAAGAGCGGCGCCTGGACGGTGACGTGGACCTCCGGCGGCCAGTCGCAGTCGCGGCCCTTCGAGGTGCGGCCCTTCACCCTGCCCCGCTTCCGCGTCGAGGCCAGCCCCGACAAGCCCTTCTACCGGCGCAACGAGCGCCCGCGCCTCAAGGGCACCGTCACCTACAGCTCCGGCGCGCCGGTGGCGAACGCGAAGCTCGACCTCTCCTGGAGCGTCTCGGGCGAGTGGCCCGCCCCCACCGCGTGGACCGAGGGCACCGCGCTGCCGAAGACCATCACCGCGGCCGCCAACGGCACCTTCACCCTCGAGCTGCCCGCCGTGCCCGGCGACTTGCGCGGGCAGGCGACGATGGCCGCCCGCATCGGCGCCGTGGACCCCGCGGGAGATCGCGTCGAGAGCAGCGCCGCGCTCCTCCTCTCGGAGGACCCCATCGCCGTGAGCGCGGTGACGGAGCTCGCCGGCGGCCTCGTGCAGGGCGTCAACAACCGCCTCTTCCTCCGCGCCACCACCGCCGACGGCCGCGTGCTCGAGGGCGTGACGCTCAACGTGAAGCGCCTGTGGGAGCCCACCGACAAGGGCACCGACGCGGAGGTCGATGAAGACGGCGTGGCCAGCCTGCAGGTGGACCCCGGCCCGCCGGTGAACGTCGTCGTGCCCGCCATGCCCTTCCGCGCCCCGCCCCGGGCGAAAGCCGTGCGCCGCAGCGGCCTCGCGGAGCGCCTGGGCCTCTCGGAGGACGGCGACGTGTCGCTGGCCGACCGCATGGCCTTCGATCGCCTCGAGGGCAAGCTCGAGGGCTGCGCGCGCTACGTCTCGGGCCCCACCGAGGTCACCGCCTCGCTCCTCGTGCGCGCCTCCGGGGCCGTGAGCGGCCTCACCGCGCCGAGCTCCCGAGCGGGCCGCTGCGTGCAGGGCGCCCTCTCCGGCCTCTCGCTCGGCGCCGGGCCCGAGCGCTTCTTCGACGTCACCTTTGCCTTCAGCGACGAGGAGCTGCCCGCCCTCGAGGTCGACGTGGACGGCGCGCCGCAGGTGCCCGAGGCGCTCCACGAGGCCCTCGCTGACGCGCTGCTCGACGCCCGCGACTGCCTGCCCAACACCGTGCGCTCCGGCTCCCTTCCGCGGCTGCTCCAGTGGCGCCTGCCCCCGAAGTCCCGCCGCGTGGAGCTCGCGTGGGTGCCCATCACGGGCGACGCCTACGCCGAGGCCACGCTGGCCTGCATCACCTCGCGCGTGCGCGAGCTCACCCTGCCCCGCGACCTCGAGCTCGAGGCCGACGAGGGTGACGGCGAGGCGCGCCCGCTGCTGCTGGGCGTGGCCACCGTCACCGTGAGCGCGCCCGAGAAGTACGAGGCCATCAAGCCGCAGGACACCGTGCTCGAGGGCTACGAGTTCCTCGTCACCGCGAGGCGCGCCGGCGAGACCTTCGGCAGCACCCGGCTGCGCATGACGCCCGGCGCGGTGCCCGAGATCCGCCTGCGCGCGAGCCAGCAGCTCGTGACGCCCGGCGAGCAGGTGACGGTCGAGGTGCTGCGCGGGCCCGACTTCACCGGCGAGCTGCCCGAGAAGCTCTTCCTCACGCGCGGCTTCGAGTCGGTGGAGGCGAAGCTCGACGCGAAGACCCGCGCCGCCACCTTCACGCTCCCGAAGGACTGGGAGGGCTGGGCCAGCGCCCAGTGGGGCGGCGGGCAGGTCTTCTTCTTCGTGCGGGCGCAGCGCGCGCTCGCCGTGAAGGTGACGCCCGACCACCCCCGCTACGCGCCCGGGCAGGTCGCCCAGCTCGCCCTCGAGACGACGCTCGGCGGCACAGGCGGCCCGGCGGCCGTGGGCCTCTTCGGCGTCGACGACAGCCTCGCGCAGCTCGCGCCGCTCCCCGGCGCCGACGAGCTCGCCGCGCTGCGCCTGCAGGCCACGGGCGAGCCGGCCTTCGGCAGCCTCGACGCGCAGGCCCTCTCGCTCGGCCGCGTGCGCGGCAAGCACGCCGCCGCCGCGACGCTGGCGCGGGTGTCCTCGCTCCCGCCCGCCCCGCAGCTCGAGGCCTCCGTCTCCGTGGCCGGCAGCACCACCTTCGACCCCAACGAGGCGCAGGTCGATCGCTTCTACGCCGTGCTGGGGCAGCTCTACGCGCAGGTGCGCGCCTGGGAGACCACGGCCCCCGCCAGCGAGACGATGACGCCGGCCACCATGGCCAGGCTGTGGAGCGCGGCCCTCGACGCCGTGGAGGCGAAGCAGGAGTCGGCTCGCGACGCCTGGGGGCGACGCCTGCGGCTCCACCGGCTGCCGGGCGACCTGCTCGCCCTCACCGAGCCGCGCGCCGTCATCGTCAACGGCACGCGCCTGCCGGAAGACATGCAGAACTGGGCCCAGTGGGTCGCGAAGGAGCAGCCGTGAAGAAGGCCCTCGTCCTCACCCTCACGGCCTTCGCCGTGCTCTTCGTCTTCGGGCTGGGCCTCGTCGCCGGCAACCTGCGCTCGCTCTCCGGCATGTCCGCCGACGCGCTCGCCGGCGAGCCGATGCCCTCGCGCGCGGTCTCCGCGCCGAGGCCCTCGATGGTCGCCCCGGGGAGCCCCGAGCCGATGATGCGCGACGAGGAGGGCGCCATGGGCAAGCGCGAGAGGAAGAAGATGAGCCCCCTGGGGGGCAAGGGCGAAGGGCGCGGCGGGGGCGGCTACGGCTCGGGCATCGGCACGCTGGGCTCCATGTCGGCCCCGCAAGTCATCCTCAAGGGCCAGGGAGCAGCCGCGCCCGAGGAGCCTTCGCCCGAGGTCGAAGGGGGCGCCGAGGCGGCCACGCGCGCGTGGTTCCCCGAGACCTTCCTCTTCGAGCCCCTCGTGGTGACCGACGCGCAGGGCCGCGCCAACGTGCCGGTGAAGGTGCCCGATCGCCTCACCACCTGGCGCGTGCTGGCCCTGGCCCACGCGCGCGAGGGCGGCCAGGCCGGCGCCGTCGCCAGCTTCCTGGGCACCCTGCCCACCTACGTCGAGCCGGTGACGCCGCCCTTCCTCTACGCGGGCGACTCGGTGCGGCTGCCGGTGCAGCTCGTCAACACCACCGAGGCCGAGGTGAGCAGCACCCTCACCCTCGCCGTGCAGGGCGCCACGCTCTCGTCCACCGGCGGCCCGGTGCGCGTGCCCGCCGGCGGCAGCGCGCTGCAGTACGTCACCCTGGGCACCACCACGCCCGGCGTCGCCCGCTTCCGCGCGGCCCTCGGGGGCACCGACGCGGTGGAGCGCGACATCGAGCTCAAGCCCGCCGGCCGCCGGGAGGTGGTGACGCAGGCGGGCACCCTCGCCGCGCCGCGCGCCTTCACCCTCGCCGGCCCGGCCAACCCGCTGCCGGGCACCGAGGCCCTGCGCGTGCGCGTGTACCCGGGCGGCCTGGGGCTCTTGCGCTCGGAGCTCTCCGCGGCGCCGGGCCGCGGCGGCGTGGCCGAAGACGCCTACCTCCTGCAGCTCCTGGGTGAGGCCCCGGCGCTGCTGCGCTCCCTCGGCGCGACGCCCGACGAGCCCACCATTCGCGAGCTGTCGTTGTTGGCCACGCAGCGCGTGATGCAGGTCTCCCGCGCCCCGTCGGTGGACACCGCCGCGCTCCTCACCGAGGCGGCGCTCGCGCACCCGCGGAGCCCCGTGCTGGCGCGCCTGGGCGAGCGCCTGGCGCTGCAGGTGGCCCAGGCCCAGCGCCCCGACGGCACCTGCCAGGGCGCCACGGGGTGGACGCTGCAGCGCCTGCTGGTGATGACGGCCGACTGCGTGCGCGCCACGCGGGCCTCCACCGACAGCCCCGCCGCCCGCCAGCGCGCCACGGCGGTGACGCTCAAGGCCTCCGGCGCCTTCGAGCGGAACCTGGCGCGCGTGGCCGACCCCTACACGGCCGCCGCCATCGTCGCCTCGGGCGCCGTCTCGGGCACCGTGGCCGAGCAGCTCCGCGCGCAGGTGCTCAAGGCGCTCGTGCCCGGCGCCGACGGCGCGGCGTCGCTGCCGGTGGAGGCCGGCGTGCAGCGCGCCGACGGCCGGCAGCCCTCCGTCTACGAGGCGACGGCCCTGGCGATCCTCGCGCTCGACGGCGTGGCCGACGCGCCGCTGGCCGACCTGGGCACCTTCCTCCTCTCGGGCTACTCGCCCTACGTCGGCTGGGGCGACGGCCGCGCCAACCTCGTGGCCCTGCGCGCCGCGCTGCGCCTCTTCAAGGCGCCGGTGCCCGAGGGCGTGCGCGTGGTGGTGGAGCGCGACGGCGTGCCGCTGGCCACCGGCACCCTCGACGCCCGCGCCCTGCAAGACGTGCTGGTGCTGGACGCGACGGCCACCGGCAGCAGCGGGGCCCACGCGTGGACCATTCGCGCGGAGCCGCCGGTGCCGGGCCTGGGCTACAGCCTGCAGCTCGTCGCCTACAGCCCGTGGAAGGACGAGCCGGGCGGCGGCCTCGAGCTCACCACCGCCCTGCCGGCCTCGGTGAAGGTGGGGCTCCCGGCGGCGGTGACGCTGACGGCCGCGGTGCCGGGCGGCGTGGCCATGCAGCTCGACCTCTCGCTCCCGGCCGGGGTGCAGCCCGACTCCACCTCGCTCGAGCGCCTGGTGAGCCGCGGCGCCATCAGCCGCCACGAGAGCGAAGACGGGCGCCTCACCCTGCACCTGCCGCCGCAGCCCAACGGCGCGGTGTGGACCGGCGAGGTGGCCGTCGTCGCCACGCTGGCGGGCACGCTGCACTCGGGGGCCTCGCGGCTCGAGGTCGAGGGGCAGCCCTCGCGCGGGAAGGACTTCGCGCCCGTCACCTGGCGCATCGAGTAGCGGCTCTTCAGCGCTCCTCGAGGAGCACCTTGAGCTCCTTCACCCGGCGGGTGACGTAGTCGCGCTCGAGGCCCTGGAAGGCCTCCGGCAGGAGCGCGCGGCTGGTGCACTCCTGCACCGCCACGAGGTTCTGCAGCTCGATCTCCAGCGGGTAGCTGGGCGGCACGAAGTCGTGGATGACGGCCTCCACGTCGGCGGCCGTGGCCTCGCTGCGCCCGTCGACCTCCGCGCGGAACTTGGCGCGCACCAGCATCGCCTCGATGTCGGCCCCCGAGTACGGGTGGCCGCCGGTGAGCTTCGCGAAGTCGGCCACCTCGACCTTCACCTTCGTCTTCTTCTGCATGGCCTGGAAGAGCTCGTCGCGCTCGGCGTCGGTCTGCGGGTAGAAGAGCGCGAGGTGCTCCTCGGCGCGGCCCTGGCGCTTCAGGTCGATGGGCAGCAGGTCGGGCCGGCAGGTGAGCAGGAACCAGACGATCTTCCCGCGGTAGTGGGTGTTGCCCATGAAGCTGGCGATGGCCGCGAAGATGCGGCTCGAGGTGCCCGAGTCACCGCCGGCGTCGCGGTCACCGAGGAAGGCGTCGGCCTCGTCGATCATCACCGCCACCGGCCACAGCGCCTTGAGCAGGTTGAAGATCTTCTCGAGGTTCGCCTCGGTCACGCCCTGCCACTGGCTGCGGAAGTTGAGGAACTTCACGCAGGGGATGCCGATCTCTCCCGCGAAGCAGGTGACGAGGAAGGTCTTGCCCGTGCCCACCGGCCCCGACACGAGGTAGCCCATGGGCATCACCTCGATGCGCCCGCGCTTGAGCATGCTCGAGGCGTCGCGGAGCATCTTCTTGGCCTTGGCGTGCCCGGCCACCACGTCGAGCGTGTACTCGGGCTCGATGAACTCGAGCAGGCCGTGGCACTCGGCCTGAATGATCTCCTTCTTCTTCTCCTTGAGCACCTCGGCGGTGATGCGCACGCCCGACTCGATGGCCTCGGTCAGCAGGCGGTCCAGGTTGATGCGCGAGAGGCCGGCCGTCATCTTCGCCAGCGCCTGGAAGCTCACGTCGGACACCGACTGCAGCTTCTTGCCCTCGAGCTTCCACTTCACGAACTGCAGCCGCTCGTCCTCCGTGGGCAGGCCGATCTCGATGTTGGCGACGTAGGGGTTGCGCGAGAGGCGCGGCGTCAGGTCGGCCAGGTTCTCGGCGATGAGGACGATCGACAGATCGCCCTGGAGGAACTGCGGGTCTGACGCCCACTTCACCAGCGTCGCCAGCACGAAGCGGTCCTCGGCCTGGAGGTGCGCCATGTCGCCCGCCGGGGCGATGGTCTCGGCGAAGTCGATCACCAGCGCGAGCGACTTCCCGTCGGAGAGCCGCATGCGCAGGTAGTTCTCGAGGATCTGGAAGGCCCGGCCCGGGTCGCGCGGCATCACCTTGGCGAAGTCGGTGCCGTAGAGCGCGTCGTAGCCCGCCAGGGTGCGCGAGAGGTCCTTCTGCGTCTCTGGCGCCCCGGCGCGCAGGCCCGAGCTGCGATCGTAGAACACGACGTGGTCGCGCCCGCCGAAGAGCTCATCGGAGAAGAACTGCTTGAGGTTGGCGAACTCGGGCTGCCCGTCTTCCCGGGTCACGGGCTGGAGGTCTCGCACCGCCCCGTACACCACGAAGGTGCTGACGGTGCGCGTGTAGTACCGCTGGGCGAGCTTCTGCGCCCACGGCGGCAGCCCCGCCAGGGGGTCATTCGTCTTCTTCCGGGCCATGGTGTCCTCGCGCGGCGGCCGCCTGCAGCGTCACGGCCCGCCTGGTGCCTTCTTCTTGAACTCTTTCTTCAGCTCCGCGGGCGCGCCGCCTTCGCGCACCTGCAGGGTCTCCACCACCGTCTCGTAGCCCGGCGCCTTGAGCATCACCGTCACGTTCCCCACCGGCACCGTGCGCATCTGCGGCCAGTCCTTGAGGAGCGCGCCCTTGTCGTCGGTGACTTCCTTGCCGTTGATGTTGAGGCTCACCTTGCCCATGGCGTCGTCGGGCACGCTGATCATCAGCAGCCCCGTCGGCGCCGGCTTGAGCAGCACCACCCCCACCACGCCCAGCACCAGCAGCGCGAACACGGCGGCGAGCGCGACGATGAGCCTGGTGTTGGTCTGCGCCGGCGCCACCTGCGGCAGCGCCATCTGCGACTGGCCGTAGCCCACCGCCGAGAGCGTGGGCGAGGTGTCGCTGGGCGCGATCACCGGCGGCCCCACCGCCGGCAGGCCCCGCGTGTTGGCCCGCGGCTGCGCCGGGGCGATGACCGGCGGCCCCGGCGGGTACCCGGCCGGCGAGCTCGCGTGAGGGGGCGGCCGCGCCAGGGCGGGCCGACCGGGGTCGGTGGCGATGTCGGGCCCCGGGTCGGCGATGGGCCGGTTCTTGATGTTGAAGGCCCGCGTGGCGTCCTGCCGAGCCTCGCCGGGGTTCGTCACCGGCTCGTAGCGCGACGCCCCACCCTCGGCCAGCACCGTCGACTCGTGCTCCTCCTTGCCGTTGGTGAGCATGGGCGCCACGGCCGTGAGCCGCGGCATGCTGGTGAGGCTGGGCGGCCGGGTCGGCGGCGCGCTCGGGCGCGCGATGGGCGGCAGGCCCGGAGACGTCTGCTGGCCGGGGGCCACCGGCGCGATGCCCATGGGGATCATCGTGGGCACCGCGGTGACGGCCGAGGCGTTCTGCGCCGCGCCGCCGCCCTGGGGCACGGTGCCGACGCCGAACTGCATCTCCATCGCCGCCATCATGCCCTCGGGGGCCTTCACGTCGGCGTACTCCGAGAGGCGCGACTTCTCCTTCTCGTAGTCCTCCGCGAAGGTGGCGCGCATGAAGGCCGCGAGGTCCTTGCGTGAGAAGGCGTTGCCCGTCGAGTACATGAAGGTGCGCAGGTCCTCCCCGAGCTCACCCGCGGCCTGGTAGCGATCGTCCACGTCCTTGGCGAGCGACTTCATGACGATGCGCTCGAGCTGCTCGGGGATCTTCCGGTTGAAGTGCGAAGGCGGCAGCACCTCGACCTTGCGCACCTTCTCGAGCACCGAGAAGTCGGAGTCGCCCACGAAGAGGCGCTCGCCCGTCAGCATCTCGTAGAGGCACACGCCGATGGCGAAGATGTCGCTGCGGCCGTCGAGCGGCAGCCCGCGGATCTGCTCGGGGCTCATGTACCCGAACTTGCCCTTCAAGATGCCGGCCTGCGTCTTGGTGGCCTTGCCCGCGGCCTTGGCGATGCCGAAGTCGATGACCTTCACCTCGCCGTCGTACGAGATGAGCGCGTTCTGCGGCGACACGTCGCGGTGGACGATGCTCATGTCGCGGCCCTGCTTGTCCTTCGCGCGGTGGGCGTAGTCGAGGCCCTCGCAGCACTGCGCGATGGAGTAGCAGGTGAGCGGGATCGGGGCGGGCTCCCCGCGCTTGCGGCAGCGATCGAACACCGCGCGCATGTCCTTGCCGGACACGTATTCCATCGCGATGTAGTAGCTGCCGACCTTGTTATCGAGCTCGTAGATCTGGGCGATGTTCGCGTGCGTCAGCTGCACGGTGATCTTCGCCTCGTCGATGAACATGGTGATGAACTCTTCATCCTCCGCGATGTTGGGGAGGATGCGCTTGATCGCCACGATGCGCTCGAAGCCCCCGGCGCCGAAGGACTTCGCGCGCCACACCTCGGCCATGCCGCCGATGTTCACGCGGTCGAGCAGCAGGTAGTTTCCGAAGGGAATCGGTTGGCGTTTCTGAGGGGCGTTCACGCGACTTCCAGGTGCGAGGGGGGCGGCCTGTAGAGCCCGCGGAGCGTAACGCGCCGCAAAAGCCACTCACGATAGAATTTCGTCACTCCGGCGCGGGTGTGGGCGCCCCCCATACAGGCGGCCCCGGGGCCTGGCTCGGGCGCGCGTCGTCGGGAGCCGGGGGCGCAGGCACCGTCACCTCCGCCACCGCGGGCGGCTCGCGCCCGAGCAGCGCGGCGACGCCGAAGCGCTCGCCCAGCGGCAGCGCCACGAGCGACACCCAGGCGCGCTGGCGATCGACGCTGACGCAATAGACGAGCGTGCCGGGCGCGGCGCCGGCCGCGTCGGGGGCGGGGCCGTCGCAGCGCTCGCGCAGTTGCAGCTGCCAGCGGGGCACGCGCTCCCCGTCGACGAAGAGGGGCACGGGGCCCAGCGCGGAGACGGCCTCCTCGAGCAGCACCGGGTCTCGCGGCACGCCCTCGGGCGCGGCGCGCGCGTTCAGCTCGTCGGCCAGGCCGTGCACCGCGAGGAGCAGCTGGTTCGTCGCCCCCAGGCTCGCCCCGCGCGCCGAGAAGACGCTCAGGTCCACCAGCGCGAAGGCCAGCGTCGCGCCCAGGGCGAGCCGGCGCGGCCGCCAGCGGGCCGGCACGGGCCGCGCCCGCGCCACCACCAAGAGCGCCACGCCGCCCAGCGCCAGCGCGGTGCCCAGCAGCGACAGCGGCAGCGAGGGGAGCGCCGCCAGGGCGGCCACCGGCGCCCCGGCCGCGCGAACGCGCAGGAGCAGATCGCCCCCGTACAGCCAGGCGACGAAGGCCCACCAGGCGGCCTCCAGGAGCAGCCCCGGCCGCATCAGGCCCCCGGCCCCGCCAGCACCTGCGCGGGGTCCACCGCCGCCGCGCGCCGCGCCGGCAGCAAGGCCCCGCCCAGCGCCGCGACGAGGCCCAGGGCCACGGCCAGCGCCCAGAGCCAGAGCGGGAAGGCGAAGAAGGTCTCGGGCTTGAAGGGAAACTCGGGGAGCACGCGCGCCGACAGCATATCGACTGCCAGCGCCGAGAGGCCGGCCACGAGCGCCCCGGCCGCGCCGCCCGCCGCGCCCAGCACCGCCGCCTCCGCCAGCACCAGGCGCGCCACGTCGCGCCGCGAGGCCCCGACGGCGCGCATCACCCCCAGGTCGCGGGCCCGCGCGCGCACCGAGGCCGAGAGCGCGTGGGCGATGTTGAAGGCCGCCAACAGGCAGATGAGCACCGAGAGCAGCGCCAGGGCCGAGGTCGTCACCGCCACCGCCGCGCCCGCGTTCTCGGCCAGGCGCCGCTCCTGGTCGTCCACCTGCAGGCCCATGGCCTTCACCTCCGCCACCAGCGCGGGCACGTCGTCGGGCGCGCGGGCCTGCAGCGTCACCGCGGTGAAGGTGCTCGCGTCGACGTTGGCCTCGCGGTTGAGGCGCACGGCCACGTCGAGCGGAATGGTGAGGCCCGCCAGCAGCCCCCGGTCGGACACGCCCACCACCTGCGCCTGCGTGGCCGTCACCGGGCCCGGCGGCGTCGCCGCGACGAAGCTGCGGTTCCACTCCACGGGGAAGCGAAAGCCCACCAGCAGCGCGCCCGACAGCTGCGGCAGCGCGCGCGCCGGGGCGAAGCTCTTGTTGTAGATCTCGAGCAGCCGCGAGGCCGCCACCGCGGGAATGGGCTGGCCCGGGCCCGCGTCGGCGAAGTCGCCCAGCTTCACGTCGGCGCGCACGAGGTCGGGGTCGACGCCCACGGCCAGCACCTCGATGCCCATGCGCAGCCGCCGCCCGAAGAAGTCGCCGTCGTAGACGCTCACGGCCGGCACCCGCACGTTCATCTTGCGGTAGGCGCGCGCCACGCCCGGCAGCGCCGCGAGGCGGTCCACCGCGGCCTGGTCCAGCTTCCCGCCCAGCAGCCCCAGGGACAGCGGCGAGGGCACGACCTCGACCAGGCTCGAGTCCACCGGGAAGATCTTCTCGCGCACCACCTTCCCCACCCCGAGCCCGAGGGCCACGAAGAAGACGAGCGCCGCCACGCCCACGGCTACGCCGAAGATCGACGAGACCGCCCCGCGGCGATCGCGCGAGAGCTGCAGCCCCACCAGCCTGCGCAGCGCCGCGCCCGTCACGCGAGCCGCCCGGCGACCAGCGTCACCACGCGCGACGCCGCGGCCCGCAGCCGGTCTTCGTGCGTCACCGCCACCACCGTGAGGCCGGCGCGGTTGAGCTCGCCGAAGAGCGCCACCACCTCGTCGGCCGTCTGCGCGTCGAGGTTGCCGGTGGGCTCGTCGCACAGCAGCACCTTCGGCCGGTTGAAGAGCGCCCGGGCGATGGCCACCCGCTGCCGCTCCCCACCCGAGAGCTGGCTGGGCAGCCGCCCCGCCTTGTCGCCCAGGCCCACCCGGGCCAGGGCCTCGTGGGCCTGCGCGACGACGTCGGCCCGCGCGCTCGCCCCGAAGGCCGCCGGCAGGGCCACGTTGTCCAGGGCCGTGAGCCCCGGCACGAGGTGGAACGACTGGAAGACGAAGCCCACCTGCTCGTTGCGGAAGCGCGAGAGGGCCGCGTCGCCCAGGCCGCGCAGCCGGGTGCCCGCCACCTCCACCTCGCCGGTGAAGGCCGAGTCGAGGCCGCCGAGCACGTGCAGGAGCGTCGACTTGCCCGAGCCGCTGCGGCCCACCACCGCGAGGAACTCGCCCGGGGCGACGTGGAGCTCGACGCCGTCGAGCACCGGCACGGGGCCGGCGGGGTCCTCGTAGCGGCGACACAGCGCCGAGACCGAGATCACGGCGCCGGCTTCGACAGCGAGAGCAGCAGGCGCCCGTGCACCGAGGTGCCCTTCGCCCCCACCGAGAGGGTGATGGCCTCGAGGTCGCTCATGGCGTCGAGCCAGCGCAGCGTGGTGCCCTTGATGGCGAAGCCGCCCAGGCCCCAGGCGCTCTCCGGCAGGTCGCGCACCGACTGCGCGAGGCGCCGCAGGTCCACCGCCACGGTGAGCGCCTCGTCGCCCAGGCCGCGCACCGCGAGCTGGCCCTTGCCGTCGCTCTTCACCAGCGCGTCGAGGCGCTGCACCGGCGAGGCGAAGAAGACGAGCTCGCCCTTCGGCGCGAAGTGCACGCCCTCGCCCGCCCCGTACGTCGTCAGCACCGCCTTCTGCCCGTCGGGCCGCTCGGCCACGCGCATCTGGGCGCCGAAGCGCGGCGCGAGCTCGGCCACCTTCTCGAGCGTGGGCAGCACCACCGCCGCGTCCTTCACCCGGGCCGCGCCCGAGAGGTGCGCGTAGCTGAAGGGGTTGGTCTGCCGCAGGTCGAGCGAGGGCACCCCCTCGCCCAGCGGCGGCCGCTCGCTCAGCGAGAGGGCCGCGACGGCGCCGGGCTCGAGCTGCTCGAGCACCGCGCCCTTCAGGTCCAGCCCGCCCGACTCCAGCGCCCGGTGGAGGTACGGCCCCAGGAGCGACTTCGCCCACGGCGCGAGCTGCGCGGGCTCACCGGCGAAGCGCACCACGAGGAAGGCGTCGGCCGGGAGGTAGCCGGTGAGAGGCTTGACCGTCTTCGCCTGCAGCGCCGCGAGCTGCGCGGCCTCGCCCTTCCACGGCGCGTCGACGTTCACCTCGAGGCCCGCGGGCGTCAGCGACACGGTAGCGAGCGCCGCGGTGAGCGGCGCCTGCACCAGCGCAGGCGAGCCCGTGGGCAGGTAGAGCAGCACGTCGCGGGCCTTCGGCAGCCGCCCCAGGTGCGCCGCGTAGGCCTTGTCGGTCAACAGGGAGTCGGCCTCGGTCATCGCCGCCAGCCCCGCCAGCTTGCCCACGCCCTCGCCGTCGGTGACCAGCGCGTAGCCGTGGGCCAGCACGTAGCCCAGGCGCGGCGGCGCGCCCTGCTGCGGGCTGAAGGTCTTGACGGTGTGCTCGCCGACCTTCAGCTCCCCGCCAGCGCCCGCGCCCAGGCGCCGCGAGGCGAGGCTCTCGAGCGTGTGGTGCAGGCGCGTCGCGTCCTTCACCGGGAGCGCGAGGTACACGTGCCCCGTCACCAGGGCCGCCACCGCCGCGCCGCGGGCGCCGTCCACGCCGGCCCGGGTGAGGGCCTCGTCGCTGCGCGCGTCGACGCCGAGCTGCGCGATGAGCGCGTCGGCCAGCTTCGTGCCGTCGTCGAAGCCCTGGAGCTGCGCCGCGAAGGCCGTCACCTTGAGCTGCTCGAGCAGCCGCAGCTTCTGACCCGCCGCGCCCAGGGCGGGCACCACCAGCACGCCCACCGCGCCGCGCGGCAGCACCCGCTCCACGCCGTCCTTCGCGGAGCCGCCCCCGCCGCCGCAGCGCGAGCACCCGGCCAGCCCCACCAGCGCCGCCGCCAGCCACGCCGCCCGCCTCATCGCACCCGCGTCCCCGGCGCCGGCAGCGACACCGTCGACGAGAACTCCTCGGTCACCTGCATGAACGACTCCATCTCGCGCACCGTGTCTTCCGTGGCGCTCACCTCGGCCGTGAGCGCCTCGAGCTGCCGGCTGACGACCGCGGGGTCCCGGATGGCGATCGACTGCTCGTGGGTGAGGCGGAGCACGTCTTCGATGCTGGCCAGCTGGTGACTCACGACCTCCCGGGACTCTTCGGCCTGAACGAAGCGCCCCATTCGCTTCTTCAAGATCTCCACGCGGCGGGCCTTGACCTCCTTGAGCCGCTCGTTGGTGTCCTGCGCCAGGTCCGCCTCGAGGCCGGCGAGCTCCTCGGCGATGGCCTGGCGATCGGTGGCGCCGAGGAACTTGCGGTAGCTGTTCAAGGTGCCCACCAGCCGGAGGAAGCTGGTCAAGAGCGCGTCGAGGCGGCCCTCGCTGCTCGCGGCGAGCACCCCGCCCCCGGGCATCTTCCGGTAGCTCTCGAGGATGCGGCCCCGGAGCTCCCCGAGCTGCGCGTAGTGCTCGCGCTGCGAGGGCGAGAGCTCGGCGAGCAGCGCCTCGAGCTCGCCCGGCGCGGCCACCTCGGCCGTCACCTGCGCCTCGAGGTTGCTGCGCACCGCCCGGCGGAAGGACGGCAGCAGCGACAAGAGCAGCGAGTAGCTCAGCGCGCCGCCGGCCGCCGCCGCGAGGGGCAGCCAGTCACCCGTGGCCGCCGACGCCACGCCGCCGGCCATCACCGCGAAGGCGTTGGCGGGCATCGCCAGGGCGGCCTTCAGGCTGCTGGGGCTGCGCTTCGTCATGGGACGCTCGGTGCAGGCGCCGCGAGCAGCGCCGGCCGCTCCCGCCGGCTACTTGACCTCGATCTTCTTGCCGATGGTCTTCTCGCCGCCCGAGGCGACGTCGGCCACGGGCGCGGGGCTCTGCAGCCCCATCTCCATCTTGAACTGCTTCACCAGCTCGGCCGCCTGGAGCGCCTCGGCCTCCTCTTCGATCTTCATCGACTGCGTGTCGACCGACTCGAGCGCCATCTGCATGCGCGCCTCGTTGACCGCGGCCTGCTCCTCGACCTTCCGGAGCATCTCGTCGTGCGTGGCGTCGATGCCCGCCACCTCGAAGGACTCCATGGCGTCGGCCACCTTGGACTGCCACTTGGCCCGCCGCGCGTCTCGGATGGCCGACATGGCCTCGTTCGTCTTCCGGTCCTTCTCGCGCATGAACGCCTTCTTCACGTTCATCGCCTTCTCGTAGGCCGAGCGGGCGGTGGCCAGCTGCAGCTCGTTGCGCGAGAGGGCGCCCTTTTCCATCTGCAACCGCGTGGCGTACTGCGCGGCGAGGTCGTCGCGGCCCCCCTGAATGGCGGCCTTCACCTTGGCGGTGAGATCGTTGACCTCCTGCTTGTACTTGGCGTTCTCCTTCTCGAGGAGCGTCACGTTCGCCCGCACCATGGCGATGGACTCGTTCATCTTCGGCACCTGGTCGTTCAGGTCCCGAATGTTCTGCTCGAGGATGAGCTCAGGGTCCTCGATGGTGCTCACGAAGAAGCCGACGAAGCTGCGCATGGCGCGCCGA
Organism: uncultured Archangium sp.; assembly: GCA_964449625.1. Classification (GTDB taxonomy): domain Bacteria; phylum Myxococcota; class Myxococcia; order Myxococcales; family Myxococcaceae; genus Archangium_A. The sequence goes on along the minus strand of CAYUZK010000003.1, from coordinate 33,401 downwards.
AACCGTTGCCACATGGGGGGACGATCTCCCGGAGAATCGAGGTTTGGGGGTGCTGGCGGGGGACTCTACACGGGTTTACCGCTGAACCGATTGCTGCGTCACTTTCTCGAGCCGAACAACGAGGCCCAGCCTTCCGTTCCGCCGAAGCGGAAGACCTCGCTGTTGAAGGCCCTGGCCGCGAGCCACAGGGCGAGGGCCGCGAAGGCCAGCACCGAGACCGCGGTGAGCGCCACCTGCCCGACCGTGGCCGTGCCCAGCACCGCCGCCTTGATGAGGAGCGCCACGTTGAGCAGCGGCACCAGCGCGGTGAGCGTCGTCAGCTCGATGCCCGGCATCTGGCTCACCAGCGCCGGCGCCAGGCACACCAGCATCACCGGCGTCATGAGCGACTGGCCCTCCTTGAAGGTGCGCGCCGTCGACGCCACCGCGAGCGAGACGCCCGACAGCAGCAGCGCCGCCGGCACCAGGCACGCCAGCATCACCAGCACCTGGCCCCCGGTGAGGGTGAAGGTGGTGGTGACGGGCCCGCCCAGCGAGAGGCCCAGGCCGAAGGTCGCGGCCATGGCGCCTAAGTTGGCCAGCGCCGTCACCACCGCGATGGCGCTCACCGTGAGGTACTTGGCGGCCATGATGTCCACCGGGCGCACGGCCGAGACCAGGAGCGTCTCGAGGGTGCCGCGCTCCTTCTCGCCCGCGGTGAGATCCACCGCCGGGTACAGCGCCCCGAGGATGAGCATCATCAAGAGCACCATCGGCAAGAGCTTCGAGGCGATGAGGGGCCCCAGGTCCTTCTGGAAGTCGAGGTCGACCGGCTCGAGCTTCACCGGCTGCACGAAGTCGAGCGTGAGCTCCCGCGCCTCGAGGCGCACGGCGAGCGAGCGCCGGTTGAGGCCCTCCACCACCGGCCGCAGGCGATCGAGCCCCTCCATGGAGCGATCGAAGCGCTTGGTGTAGCCCACCGTCACCACCACCTGCCCGCCGCCCCGCAGCGCGCCCTCCACGCCCGGCGTGGCCTCCACCAGGGCGGCCACCTTCTGGTCGCGCAGCAGCGCCTCGGCTTCGGCCCGCGGCAGCCGCTGGTAGGTCGTCTTCGCCGGCAAGGGCTCCCTGGCCAGCAGCGCCAGCGTCTCGTCGCCCACCACCGCCACCGTGAGCGGCTCGCTCTTGAGCCGCGCCGTGCCCGCCGCGACGATGGCGCCCATCAAGAGGAGGATGCCCGGGTACAGGAGCACCGGGAGCGCGATGGTGAGCACCAGCGTGCGCCGGTCTCGCACCACGTCGAGCAGCTCCTTGCCCAGCAGCACGCGCCAGGCCTTCACGCCGCCGCCCCCGCGAAGTGGAGGAAGGCGTCGGTGAGCCGCGCCTGCCCGCTCTGCGCCCGGAGGTCGGCCGCCGTGCCCTCGGCCACCAGGCGCCCCTGGCGCATGAAGAGCAGCCGGCTGCAGAGGTACTCGGCCTCCTCCATGCGGTGCGTCGAGAAGAGCACCGCCTTGTTCCGCGCCCGCGCCCGCCCCACCAGCTCGAGGATCTCCCGCGAGGCCACCGGGTCGAGCGTCGCCGTCGGCTCGTCGAGCACGTAGGCCGCCGGGTCGTGCACCACCGCCCGCGCGATGGAGATGCGCTGCTTCTGGCCGCTGGAGAGCGCGCCGCAGCGCTTGTCGAGGAAGGGCCCCAGCTCCAGCTCGACTGCCAGCTCGCCGATGCGGCGCTCGAGCGTCGCCTCGTCGACCCGCTGGAGCCGCCCGAAGGTGCGCAGCACCTCGCGCCCCGTCAGCCGCTCGTAGAGCCCGGTGCTGGCGGTCAAGAAGCCCAGGTGCACCCGCGCCTCGAGCGGCGAGCGGTGCACGTCGAGGCCCAGGATGCGCGCGCGGCCCGCCGCCGGCGTGAGCAGCCCCGCCAGCACCCGCAGGGTCGTCGTCTTGCCCGCGCCGTTGGGGCCCAGCAGGCCCACCACCTCGCCCGGCGCCACCGTGAACGACACGCCGTCCACCGCGCGCGTGGCGCCGAAGTCGCGAACGACGCCTTCGACCTCGATCACGGGGCTCATGGGCGGCGCGGAGCGTGGCAAAGGCGCCGACGGGCGCGAAGGACTTTCAGCGCGTGTAGTCCTGGAAGGGCGAGCCTTCGCCCAGCATGTTCCACTTGAAGCCCATGGGCGCGTCGCCGAAGGCCACGCCGTCGATGGCGTTCTCGAAGATGAGGAAGTCGAGCGCGTAGGTGCCCTTGGGCACGCGCACCGTGTAGTTGGGCTTGCCGCCCTCGAAGCGCCACTGGTAGTTCACGAAGGTCTGCTGGCGCTGCATGCGCAGGCCCACCTCGGGGCCGCCGATGGTCTCCTTGACCACCTCGCCGCCGACGCGCAGCGGGCCGCTGATGGGCATGGTGTCGTAGGCGAGGTCGAGCTGGTAGTCGTCGGTGAGCGGCACCCGCGAGACGAGCAGCGTGCGGCCCGCGCCGTACTCGGGGTACGCCTCGTTATCGATGGTGAAGTAGACCTCGTACTCGCCCTTGGGCAGCCGCACCGTGTAGGTGCCGTCTTCGGCCACCTCGATGCCCTTGGTGTACCAGCTGAACTGCGCGTTGGTGCCCGCGCGGTCGCGGAACGAGAGCGTGCCGATCTGCCGGCCGGTGAGCGGCGGCTTGCCGTCGATGGTCAGGCGACCGGACAGCAGCGCCGTCTCGATGACGATGGGCATCGAGGCGTTGCTCTGCAGCTGGTAGTAGCGATCGATGATGCGGAAGCCCGCCGCGAGGCCCTCGGCCAGCCCGTCGTCGAGGCTCAGCGCCACGAAGTAGTTCCCCGGGAAGGCCTTGATGCGGAAGGAGCCCGAGTCCAGCGGGATCTCGTAGAGCATGAAGGCGTTGCCCGCCGTCGCGCCGGCGATCGAGAACATGTAGAGCTGGAAGTTGTAGTTGGGGTTGGGCCGCGGCGGCCGCCCGTCGATGAGGATGCCGCCCTCGATGGTGTGCATGGGGAAGTTCACGTCGAGGGTGGTGTCGGTGCGCAGGTCCACCGAGCGCGAGAGCTCCTTGCCGAAGATGCGCGCCGGCAGCGTCGCGTTGGGCGCCCCGCGGAAGTCGAGGGTAGTGCCGTACTGCGCGCGCGGCAGGAGCGCCGAGAAGCCGGGCAGCCCGCCCTCGTGGTTCGAGAACACCGTGGCCTCGGTGTCGCCCGGCCGCGTGTAGGTGATGGTGAAGTCGGCCCCGCTGCGCGCGTCGGGCAGCGGCTCGCCGTCGATGGTGATGGTCCCCTCGAGCACCGAGGTGGGGATCTCGATGTCGAACTCCTGGTCGCGGTCGAGCTGCACGTTGCGCGTGGGCGTGAGGAGGAAGCGGCGCAGCTCGGTGCCGAAGAGCGAGGTGGACGGCGTCGACAGGAACAGCCCGAAGACCCCCTCGAGCATCTTGAGCTCGTAGAAGCCCGACTGGCTCGTCACCATCGACCGCTGCCAGTTGGGGATGCCGTAGCCCTCGAAGGTGACGTCTTGCGGGAAGAGGCTGGGGGTGAAGGGCAGCCCGCCGTAGCGCACGGCGCCGCGCAGCGTGTGCGAGACCGCCCGCAGGCTCCGCTGCTGATCCTTCGTCATGTCGACGGGCCCGTGATCGATGAAGCCCTCGAAGAAGGGGAACACCCCGCCCGGCTGGTGCTGGAGGATGTCGTAGCGCCCCCGCATCACCCGCGCCTGCAGCAGGCCCAGCGAGTCGGGCGTGCGCGCGAGCTCCGACTGGAAGCCGCCCGCGAGGAAGTGCACCTCGACCGGCTTGGTCTCGGGCTGCCCGTTGAGGAGCACCTCGGCCGTCAGCGTGCGCAGCGCGATGCACAGGCCGAAGCGGAAGCCGGCGTCGCCGTGGTCGGGCAGCTCGATGACGCCGCCGTCAGGCTCCACCCAGGCGCCGAAGGCCTCCGCCGGGCAGGGCTCGCTGGCGAAGGTCTCGGGCCACACCACCGAGGCGTCGGGCGGCAGCACGATGATGACGCCCGCGTCGGTTTTCGGCGGCTGCCCCGCGTCGACCTCGCCGGCGTCGGGCGGCGGCTGCTCGGGCCCGCAGTCGCAGCCCGACAGCGCCGCGGCCAGCACCATCGCAGTCGTCCCGAAAACGCGCACTGACACGTCCACTCCCGGCAAAGGAAAGGCGAAGGGATAACGGCTAAGCAAAGCTGACGCCAGATCTCAAGTCGCTGACTTCACTGGAGCCCGGGGGAGCCGGCGCGCCGTGGCCGCGGCAGGTGCCGGGAAGCTGTCAGTCGAGCTGGGCAAGCAGCCGGGCCGCCTCGGTGCGGGCGGCGGCGGTGATGGCCCCCGGGTCGACGCGGAGCATGCGCCGGTCGCGCATGAGGAGCTGGCCATCGACGACGACGTCGCGCACGTCATGACTCTGGCCGGCGTAGACCAGGGTCGCGACGGGGTCACTGGAGTTGGGCGTGGCGTGGGCGCCCGAGAGGTCGACGGTGATGACGTCGGCCTTCGCGCCGGGGGCCAGCACGCCAACCTCCCCCTCGAGGCCGAGGGCCTTCGCGCCGTTGAGCGTCGCCAGCTCCAGCACCTGCATCGCCGGCAGCGAGGTCGGCCCGGTGCGCGGGAGGTGGATCAAGGCCGCCAGCCGCAGCTCCATGAAGATGTCGAGGTTGTTGTTGCAGGGCGCGCCGTCGGCGCCCAGGCCGATGACGATGCCCTGCTGGAGCAGCTCGGGGATCTTCGCGGTGCCCGAGGCCAGCTTGAAGTTCGCGCTCGGGCAGTGGGCCACCCGCGTCTTCGTCTCGCGCAGCAGGCGCTGCTCGTCGGCCGTCAGCCACACGCAGTGCGCCAGCGTCGTGTGCTCGCCCAGCAGCCCCAGGTGGTGGAAGTAGGCGACGTTGTCCATGCCCGTCTTGTCGCGGACCACGTCGCACTCGGTGGGGTTCTCGGACGCGTGGGTGTGAATGCGCACGCCGCGCTCGACGGCGAGCTCGCCCACGCGGCGCAAGAGCCCCTCGGTGCACGAGAGCACGAAGCGCGGCGCGAGCGCGTAGCGCAGCCGGCCGTTCTCGGCGCCGTGCCAGGTGTCGATGAGGCGCAGCGACTCGGCGATGGACGCCTCGGTGGCCTCGCGCAGGCCCGCGGGCACGCCCTGCCCCGCGTCCATCATGCACTTGCCGCCCACGAGGCGAACGCCGCTGTCACGGGCCGCCTCGAAGACGGCGTCGTAGTGACGCACCGTGCCCATGTCGAGCACCGAGGTCGCGCCGGAGCGCACGCACTCGAGGAAGGTGAGGTCGGCCGAGGCGCGCAGCGAGCGCGCGTCGTGCGCCGCCTCGAAGGGCCAGATGCGCTCGCGGAGCCAGTCGAGAAGCTCGAGGCCGTCGGCGTGGTTGCGGCAGAGCGTCTGGCAGGCGTGGAGGTGGCTGTGGATGAGGCCCGGCAGCACCACCTTGCCCCGGGCGTCGAGCACGCGGCGCACGCCCGTGCGCGGGCCCCGCCGCGCCGGCCCCACCGAGGCGATGCGATCGCCCTGAATGACGAGCTCCGCGTCGCGCAGCACCTCGCGCGAGGCGTTCATGGTGATGACGGTGGCGTTGGTGATGACGAGGTCCACGGGCGGTCGGCAGCTTTCCCCAGCTCACAGGCGCGGTACACTTTTTCCCGTGTTGACTCCCCTGCTGCTGCGCGTCGCGCTCCTGCTGATCGAGATCCCCGGCCAGGAGCGCGGGTACGTCAAGCCCGTCTCGTCCACCAGCGTGCGGTACATCGAGTGGCTCGAGAACAACACCCACATCGCCTACCCGGCGCTCGCCATCCTCGTGGTGGCGCTCATCGCCTTCGGCGTCATCTCGGCCTGGCGCACCGAAGACATGTCCGGCATCCAGAAGGCGGAGTTCAAGCGGGAGATCATCCGCGAGCTGCGGCGCGACGTGTACGGGATGACGGCGGTGCGGCTCGCCGAGAAGGTGGGCATGCCCGGCGGGAAGATGCTCAAGCTCCTCGAAGAGATGGCCGAGCAGAACATCGTCGAGTCGCGCACCGACACGGCGCGCGTGACGACCTGGCGCATGCGCGGCCTGTCGGAATGACGGCTACTGCAGCCGCCCGAGGATAGGCACCGTCACCTTCGGCGTGTACGGATCGCTCGTGTCCACCACGGCGAAGACGCGCTGCGGCTGGCTGGGCGGCACGTAGAAGCCGCCGTCGGCCTCGTACACCCCGTACGAGATGCGCCCCACCTGCTGCTGCACGCGGCCGCCGGGCACGGTGGTGCCCTCGAGCAGCACCGGCAGCGTCGGGCCCTGCACCCAGGCGAAGTACTGGCAGCTGCCGCCCACCGCCGTGCTGCAGGGCTCGTCGGGCACCAGCCCGCCGTCGGACGACTGCCAGAGCGCGGCGGCGAGGAGCCGCACCGGCCCGTCGCCGGTGTTCGACACCAGCGTCACGTCCTGCGGCTGGGGGCTGTTGCCGGTGAAGGTGACGCCGTTGGGCTCCGGCGAGGCGAGCATCGAGGCGCCCGTCAGCGTGGCCAGCAGCGAGCCGGGCCGGCGCATGGTGCCCGCCGGCTCGCCCTGGCGCGTCCACACCACCGTGGCGATGTCGGAGGCGTCGCCGGCCTTGCACGCCGAGCGCGCGCGGTAGGTGACGGCCAGCGGCGCCGTCTCCCAGGGCCTGGGGTCGGTCGCGGCCATGGGCAGCCGCGTGGTGGCCACGTTCCAGCTCGGCTGCGTGCCACCGTCGGCCAGCGCCGGCGCGTTGGCGAACTCGAAGTCGAGGCTCGAGCCGCCGTCGCAGCGGTTCGGCTGGCCGGCGGTGTACTGCACCGAGTAGCTGACCGGCGTGTTGCCCTCGTTGCGGAAGTAGAGGCGCCCGCTGCGCGCCCAGGGCACCGCGCCGCCGTCGCGCGAGCAGCCGAGCCCGCCGTCTTCCGGGTACACCCGGCCGTCGCACAGCGCGCCGAAGCGCACGTCGAGGGCCTGGGCGCCGTCGGTGCAGTCCTCGAAGGCGGTGTCGTCGAAGCGGAAGCACAGCTTCGGCTGCGCCTGGATGCCGGTGCCGGTGACGACGAGCGTCTTGTCGCCCACGCCCGCGGGGAGCACCAGCTCGAGGGCGCCGGTCAGCGGCCCCTGCTCGGTCGGCGCGAAGCGCACCGTCACCATCACGCTCTCGCCGCCGGCGAGCGTCTTCTTCCACGGCGTCAGGTCGGCGGTGACGCTGGCCGGCGTGCCCGCCAGCCGCGCGTCGGTGACCGGGAGCTGGTTCGAGCCGGAGTTGGTGAGCGTGAGCGTCACCGCCTTCATCTCGCCCACGTACACCTCGCCGAAGTCGATGGCCGCCGGCTGCACCACTGCGGTGGCGGTGACGCCCGTGCCCGCGAGCGAGAGCTGCACCGTCGGCTTCTCGGGGTCGTCGCTGGCCAGGGTGACGGTGCCCGTCTCGCGCTGGTCGGCCACGGTGGGCGTGAAGTCGAAGGGCAGCTCGTACTCCTCGTTCACCCCGATGCTCAGCGGCAGCGTGGTGCCCAGGGCGAACTTCGCGTTGCTGAAGGTGCCCGCGGTGAGGGTGAGGGCCGCGTTGCCGGCGTTGCGCACGCGCACCGTCTTCTGGGCGGTGAAGTTCACCTGCACCTGGCCGAACTCCACCAGGGTGCGGGCGTTGCCCAGCTCGTCGAGCAGCTCGACCTTCGGGAAGCGGCGGTTGGTGCGCTCCTCGCAGGAGCAGCCCCACAGGGTGAGCGCCGCGAGCGCCATGGTGAGCCAGGTCTTCATCGTCACGTCGTCACCTCTCGCCTTCATCGTCACCGGCCTCTACATCAGCTCGCGCTTGGGCGTGCGGCCCATGAGCTCGGCCACCGCGGCCCGGGGCGCCTTGCCCTCCCAGGCGATGCAGTACACCTGCTCGCAGATGGGCAGCTCCACGCCCACCTTGAGCGCGAGGTCCTTCGCGCTCTTGGCCGTCTTCACGCCCTCGGCCACCTGCTTCATGTCCTTCAAGATGTCGTCGAGCTTCTTCCCGCGGCCCAGCTCCATGCCCACGGTGCGGTTGCGCGAGAGCTCGCCGGTGCAGGTCAGCACCAGGTCGCCCATGCCCGCCAGCCCCGAGAGGGTGAGCGGGTTGCCGCCCATGCGCACGGCGATGCGGGAGATCTCCGCCAGGCCCCGGGTGATGATGGCCGCGCGCGTGTTGTGGCCCAGGCCCATGCCGTCGCCGACGCCGGCGGCGATGGCGATGACGTTCTTGAGCGCCCCGCCCACCTGCACGCCCACCACGTCGTTCGAGCTGTAGGTGCGGAAGAACTCGCTGGCGAACATCGCCTGCGCGGCCTGGGCCGTGCTCTCGAACTTGCTGGCCACGGTGACGACGGTGGGCAGCCGGAGCACCATCTCCTTCGCGAAGGAGGGCCCCGAGAGCACCGCGAGGTGCGGGTGGTACGACTCGGGCAGGCTCTGCTCGAGCACCTCGGTCATCGTGCACAGCGTGCCGTTCTCGATGCCTTTGGCCACGGTGACGATGGGCACGTGCTGCGGCAGCACCCCGCCCGCCTTGCCGAGCAGCTCGCGCGTGGCCTGCGAGGGCGTGGCGACGATGACGATCTCCGCGTGGGCCGCCGCGGCCTCGAGGTCCGTGCTGCCGTGGATCTTCTCGGACAGCCGGAGCCCCGGCAGGTAGCCCTGGTTCTCGTGGGTGCGGTCGAGCGCCTCGAGGAGCGCCGCGTCGCGGCCCCAGAGCACCACCTCGTCGAAGTTCGCCGACAGCACCTGCGCCATGGCGGTGCCGAAGCTGCCTGCCCCGAGGACGGTCGCCTTCTTCATGGGGCCGGGGTTCTACGCCCCTTTAGAGGGAGGTGACGAGCCCCACCGACAGGCTGGGCATCACCCGCGCGTCGAGCTCGCGCCCGTTCACCTCGAGGCCGAGCGTGAAGCAGAACGACGTCTTCGCGCTCAAGGGCAGCTCCGCGCCGCCGCGCAGCCCGACGTTGTGCCCGGGAATGACGGCCGCCGGCACGCCCACCAGCGGGTCGGTGGCGAAGGGCTCGGTGTCGAGGGCCAGGGTGTAGCGGGCCTCGAAGAAGGCGCGGGCCGAGCGGGCGCTGGCCCCCTGGAAGGACAGCGTCAGGGCCGGCGAGACGTTGACGTTGCGCCGCCCCGTCAGCCACCGGGGCCCGCGCACCTCGCGCGAGGCCCGCTGCGCAAAGAAGGCGTAGCCCGCCTCGAGCGACGCCGCGAGGGCGACCGTGTCCCCCTGCACCAGCCCCACCCGCGCCACGAGCCGCGGCTCGTTCATGAGGAAGTAGTACGAGTCGAAGGCCACGCCCAGGTCCACCCGGTCCGACACCCCGAGGAGGAAGCGCAGGCTGATCAGCGGGAAGCCGAGCTGCACGAGCTGCGCGCGCTTCCACTGGCCCAGCGTGCTGGCCCCCAGCACCGAGACGGTGTTGCGCTCCTCGGGCGGGCGGGCCCGCCGGAGCACCTCGGCGCGCGGCCGCACCGGGCCAGGCAGGGGCGGCGGCGGGGCTCCCACCCGCACCGGGGGCGGCGGCGGAGGAGGAGGAAGCGGCGGGTAGACGGGCGGCGGGGGCTGGGTCGACGCCGGCAGGGTGGTCCACTCGTCTTCGGGCGCCTGCGCGCGCCCCGCCGTGGGGAGCAGGGCCACCAGGACGGCTGCGACGACGAAGCGGCTCATGTGCGGCGGGGAGTCTCGCACGGCGAGCCCCCCGCGCCCCAGCGCTTTGGCCACGCCGTCAGAGCGACTTGAGGTACGCCACGAGATCCACCTTCTCCTGCTGCGAGAGGGTGCTCGTGACGCCGTGGCGATCGCCCGCGTTGGCAAAGATGCGCTCCTCGAGCGACACCTGCGAGCCGTCGTGGAGGTACGGCGCCGTGCGCCCGAGGCCCAACAGCGAGGGCACGTTGAAGCCCTTGGTGACGACCAGCCCGTTGTCGGGGTTGCGGCCCGACAAGCGCAGCGTGCCCACGTCGGCGTGGCTGTTGTTGGTGAGGGTCGCGCCGCCGTGGCAGCTGCCGCACTCGGCCTTCTGGAAGGCCGCCTGGCCACGCAGCATCACCTCGTCGGGCGCCGCGGTGCGCAGCGGGTTGTCGGCCAGCGGCAGCCGGTCGATGAAGAGGTCGAGCTTGCGCTGGTCGGCCAGCGACAGGCCCCGGCCGCCCATGCGCTCGGTGATGGTGTGCACGTTGAAGCCGTTGAGGTCCGAGAACTCGCCGCTCCAGTGGTACGGCGCGGTGGAGAGGAGCTGCCGGCCGCCGAGCATCGGCGTCTGCCGCGGCCCGTCGGGGAACTGCCACAGGTGCCCGTCTTCGCGGCCCTCGAGGTGGCAGGTGCTGCAGGCCACGGTGGTGCGCTCCGAGGACAGGCGCGTGTCGCGAGCGTCGAAGAACATCTTGCGGCCGGCGACCTCCTCGGGCGAGAGCGTCTCGGACAGCTTGAGCTGCACCGTCGCCACCGGCACCACCGCGCTGCCCTGGGCGGCGCCCGTGCCCTCGAAGATCTGCACCGCGTGATCGAACTGGTTGTAGACGTAGGCCCGGCCGAAGTCGCGCGTCACCGCGAGGCCGTCGGCGCCGTGGCCCACGCTCTTCACCGTGCGCACCGAGGTGCCGGTGCTCTCGAAGTCGATGGCCGTGCCCTCGCGCTTCCACGCGGGGAGGAAGGCCAGGTTCTTCGACTCGCGGCTGAGCACCACCAGCCACTCGCCGGTCGGGTCCACCACGCCCACCGTCGGCCCCTGAATGGGCTCCACGTCACCCGACGACGACGCCAGGGTGCTGGCCGGGAAGTCCTTCTTCGAGGAGTTGGTGCCGGAGGTGAAGCAGGAGGTCAGGTCGTCCACCTGCGGGTCGGGCTTGTCGCCCACGTCCACCGTGACGATGCCGGCCGTGGCGACCGAGCCGATGTTGCACGGCCCGCCCGCCGAGTAGTAGCCGCCCGCGCTCGTCGGCCGCCGGCCGATGGAGTCTTCGCGCGCCCACACCACCGGGGCGAAGACGCGATCGCCGGCCGGCGTGGTGACCAGGTCGTTCATCGCGCGGGTGCGGAAGGTCGAGATGGAGCCGGAGCCGACGCTGCTCGAGCCGTCGGAGATGCGCGAGGCGTTCGCCCGCTCGTAGATGCCGGTGCGCGCCGTCGTCACCTGGGCCGTGCGGAGGTTCACCTCGACCAGCTCGCCCTGCTTGTAGAGCGACACGAGGGCCCGGTCGCCGGCGACCACCGCCACGGCGCGGGGCTCCTCACCGACCTCGAGCTCCCACTTCTTGGCCAGGGTGCCCGTGTCGAAGGCGGTCAGCGTGCCGACGTCGGGGCGCGTGAGCGAGGTCGCCGACACCACCAGCAGCGTCTTGCCGTCGGGCGTGAGCGCGAGGCCGGTCGGCTCCACGCCCACGGCCAGACGCGTGGCCTCGACGCTGTCACCGCGCCGCACCACCGACACCGAGCGATCGCCGCGGTTGGTGACGAAGGCCGTGTCGTCGGGCCCCACCAGCACGCGCACCGGGCTCTGGCCGACCTTCACCTGGGCCACCTCGGTCTGCGTCTTGGTGTCGATGACCACCAGCACGCCGTTGTCGGTGTCCACCGCGTAGAGGAGCGCGTCGTCGCCCGTCAGCGCCAGCGAGCCCGACGAGCGCGGCGCGTGACCCTGCTGGGGAGCGCAGCCGCTCAACGAGACCGCCGCCGCCAGCGCCCCCACCACCATCGATCGCTTGAACCAGTTCATGAGTGTCCTTGTCCCCGCTTCAGGCCGAGCTCCGCTACTGGAGTCGGTGAGTCTGTCGAACTTCGCCCCTGACATCCATGCCCTGCCATCGATGTCAGCTGGCCGGCCCCCAACGCTGCACAACACCTCGAAATTCAACCACTCCTTCGAGGCGTGGGCCGGCTGTGCAGTCGCTGTGCCGGGTCCACCCCGCTCCATCCGGGCGAATTCGTTGCCTGACCTGCCTCAAGCGATCATTCGCGTGCAGCCAACGACGCAGCGGGTGTGCAAGAAGCTACGCATGGCGGCGCCCGAGACGGCCGAGCTCCTGTCCTTCCGGCGGACCTTCACGCTCGTCATCTTGCTGGTGGTGCTGCCCTCTGCGGGCGTGTCGGGCTTCGGCGTGGTGGCCATCGTCAACGAGCGGGCCGTGGTGGAGAAGCGCCTCGACGCGGTGTGGGGCTCGCGCCTGGGCGTGGTGGAGCGGGCGCTGCGCGAGGCCTTCGACCAGGCCGCCGTGCGCAGCGTGGCGCCGGAGCTGGTGCTGGAGGCCGGCGACCTGCGGGTGACGGACGTGGGCTTCTCGGCCATCGGCACCGAGGTGACGTCGACGGACCCCAAGCTGGCCGCCGCGGTGCGCGCCCTGGGCACCGAGCTGACGGCCCTGCCCACGCGGCCGGTCGTCTTCTCGCTCACCTCGCCGCAGGGCTCCTGGCTGGTGGCGGCGCTGCGCGACGGAGACCGCATCGTCGGCGCCCGCCTCGCGCCCGCGGCCGTGGAGCAGCTCCTCGAGCGCTTCGGCCGCAGCGTCACGCCCGAGGGCGACGAGGGCCGCTTCGCGCTGGTGCCGGTCACGAAGGAGGCCCCGCCAGAGGGCGTGATGGCGCGGCTCGCCTCCGGGGTGAGCGAGGTGCGGGAGGCGGCGCTGGGGCCGACGGAGCTCTCGAGCGTCACCCTGACGAGCCCCCTGCAGGACTTCCGCCTCGTCGTCTACGCGCTGGGCGAGGACCCCGTCGCCGCGGCGTCGATGCGCAACCGCGTGGTGTACGGCGTGCTGCTGCTGCTCTTCTACGTCACGCTCGCTCTGGGCGTCGTCTACACGGGCCGCACGCTCTACCGCGAGGCGCGGCTGTCGCGGCTCAAGACGGACTTCGTCTCGCTGGTGAGCCACGAGCTGCGCACGCCGCTCACCTCCATTCGCATGTTCATCGACATGTTGGCCATGGGCCGGGTGAAGGACCCGGCGGAGCTGCAGAGCGTGCTGGACATGCTCTCGAAGGAGACGGCGCGGCTGTCGGGGATGATCGAGTCGGTGCTCGACTGGTCGCGCATCGAGACGGGCCGCAAGCAGTACCGCGTCGAGCGCCTGGCCCCTGCCGCGGTCGTCGACGCCGCCGTCAGCGCCTTCCGCGCGCAGCACCTCGACGCGCCGCCGGAGCTCACCGTCACCGTGGAGCGCGGCCTGCCCGAGCTGGAGGTGGACAAGGGCGCGCTCTCGGGCGCCCTGCTCAACCTGCTGCAGAACGCGTGGAAGTACTCCAAGGAGGACCGGCGCATCGCGCTGCGGGTGGTGCGCGACGACGACTTCGTGGTCTTCGAGGTGGAGGACCACGGCGTCGGCATCCCCAGGCCCGAGCAGAAGCGCATCTTCGACCGCTTCTACCGGGTCGACACGCTCCTCACCCGCGACACCGAGGGCTCCGGCCTGGGGCTGTCCATCGCCCAGCGCATGGTGCAGGCCCACGACGGGTGGATTTCGGTCGACAGCACCGTCGGCAAGGGCAGTACCTTCCGCATCCACCTCCCGAGCGCCCCATGAGCGACGAGCCGAGCAAGCCCCGCATCCTCATCGTCGAAGACGACCTCTCCATCCTCACCGGGCTCTCGATGAGCCTGCGCTTCGAGGGCTACGAGGTGCTGCAGGCGCAGGACGGCCGCACTGGCCTGCAGAAGGCCATCGACGAGCGCCCCGACTTGATGGTGCTCGACGTGATGCTGCCGCTGATGAACGGCTTCGAGGTGCTCGAGGAGCTGCGGGCCCGCGGCGCCCCCGTGCCGGTGCTGGTGCTGTCGGCCAAGGGCGTGGAGACGGACAAGGTGATGGGCCTCAACCTGGGCGCCGACGACTACGTGGTCAAGCCCTTCGGGCTGCAGGAGCTCCTCGCGCGAATCCGCACGCTGCTGCGCCGAAGGCAGCGCGAGGCCCACGACGTGCAGTTCTCGGGCACCGCGGTGGACCTGGCCGCCAAGACGGTCAGCCGCGACGGCGCGCCGGTCGAGCTCACCGCGCAGGAGTTCAAGCTGTTGGCGCACTTCGTCACGCACCCGGGCCACACCTTCAGCCGCGAGGAGCTCCTCTCGGGCGCCTGGGGCTACGGCTACGAGGGCACCGCCCGCACGGTGGACAACTTCGTCAGCCAGCTCCGCTCGAAGTTCGAGCCCGACCCCGAGGCGCCCCGGCACTTCAAGACGGTGCGCGGCCTGGGCTACCGCTTCGACCCGTAGGGCCCCTCAGGGGCTGCGGTAGCGCTGCTCGACGAAGGCCACCAGCGACTTCGGGAGCCAGAAGGCGAGCTGCACCTCGCCCAGCTTGATCGCCGCGCCGTCGCGCAGGAGCACCCGCTGCTTTGGCGCGAGCTGGGCGCCGTCGACCCAGGTGCCGTTCTTGCTCTCGGCGTCGGTCAGCGACCACTGCCCCGCGCGCTCGTCGTACTGCAGCCAGGCGTGGAAGCGGCTCACCGAGCCGTCGTCGAGCACCACGTCGTTGGTCTCGACCCGGCCCAGGGTGACGCCCATGGCGAAGGGGTTCTTGAGGCCCGGCACCTTCTCGACGAAGAAGATGAGCGGCTCGCCGGCCCGGGGGCGGCTGCTGGGCTGGCCTGTGCCCGTCATCTCCCAGTGGCCGGAGTCGCGGGTCGAGTCGGGCGGCGCCTCCCACACCAGGCCCGGCACGGTCGGCGCGCTGCCCGGCTTCGGGTTCACGAAGAGCTTGCGAGCGAGCTGGGTGAGGGGCAAAGGCACGGCGCCCAGCGTAGATCACCGCGCGCACGGGTACAGTGGAGACCTCATGCACCGCCGCTACTCCATCCACCGTGATGGCGACCTCCTCGTCGAAGAGCTGGGCCCCGACGGCAAGCCGCTCGAGCCCGAGCCCGTGCCGGCTGAAGAGCGCCTGCCCGTGGAGGTGGTGGTGGTGGCGCCCGACGACGTCGACAGCCGCGCGCAGCTCATCGATCTGCTGGAGATGGCCCTGGGCCTCGAGACGGACGGGCCCGAGTCGGTGGGGCTCAAGAAGAAGGAGGGCGTGAAGCTCGACGTGCTGAGCTGACGCTCAGAGCAGCGCGGCGAGATCGTCCAGCGAAGCCGAGAAGGCCGTCGGCGCCGGCGCGGCGGCCGCCACCGGGTCCTTCGTCACGGCCAGCGGCTTGACCTTCACGCCGCCTGAGAGATCCATCGGCGCGCGGCGCCCGGCGTCGAAGCCATCACGCGCGAGCGAGGCCGCCGACACCATGGGGCGAAAGGCGCGCTCGGCCTGCAGCGTGCGGAGCGTGCCCTGCACGCCCTGGGGGAACTGGTCGAAGCCGTCGCGGAACCGCGTGAGCGAGACCACCGCCGGCACCCGCTGCTCCCGCACCGCGTGGAGCGACTGGCCACCCGCCTCGGGCCCCGCCGACTTCGCGGCGCGGCTCGCGTCCATCAGGTTCCACATGTCCCGGGCGAGTGAGCGGAGCACGTTCATGATGTGGGATTGTCGGAGGTCGGGGTGCGCGGTTGCGTACTTGGGCTAACCCCGCTCATTGACTGAGGATTCTGCGCGCCTCTTCGGAGCTGACGAAGGGCTCCCGCCCGGCGGCCCAGGGGAGCGAGGCCAGCGCCCGGGCCTTCTGGCTGTCGTTGCGCCGCAGGTCGCTGGGCAGCTCGCGCATCGCCGTGCGGATGGCCTTGTAGGCCGGGTCGTCGGCCTTGTTGGCGTCCGACAGGCGCTCCTTCAAGGCGCCGTAGAGCACCTCGTCGCGCATGAGGAGCGGGTACTGCGTCGCCCGGCCCGTCACCGCCTGCTGCACCACGGCGACGGAGTCGTTGCACACGCCGGTGACGCCGTAGCCGTCGGCGTAGAGGTTCTTCTCGCGCGCCGTGGTGTTGACGACGTCGGTGAAGGCGCCCGCAACGGCGATGGCCTTGAGCGCGTCGGCGCCGGTGACGGTGCCCTGGTTCACCCGGCCGCACCAGCTCGGGTCCGCGTGCACGTTGCAGGGGAAGAAGCCGGTGCCCGAGGTGCCCTGGTAGAACTTGAGGTCGGCGTCGAAGCGGGGGCCCTTCGCCGCGGGGCCGGCCTTGATGGAGACGACCATCTCGGAGTGCACCGCCGGCACCACCGCCTCTTTGCCCAGGCCGTCCTTGAGGCCGGTCTTCACCATCAGCGGCGCCGGCACGTCGAGGAACTGGGGAGGGTTCGAGCCGGGCACCGGCGTCTTCAGGTTCGAGAAGTTCGCGATGCGCTGCTCGAAGGTGACCTGCACCTCGTAGCCGTCGGCCTGGAGCTGCCTGGTGAAGGCCTCGAGCGAGGTGAAGGCCTTGCCCCCGTGGGTGACCGAGAACTGCTCGCCCTGCGGCAGCGAGGGGTTGTTCGAGAGGCGCCCGAAGACCTCGGCCAGCACGCGGTTGCGCTTGATCTGCGCGTCGGAGGTCGTGCTCGGCAGGTCACCCTGGAAGAGGCCCGGCGCGAGCTCCTTCATGGTGGAGGCCGGCCGCGGCGCGTCGACCTGGTCGAGCGTCGAGAGGTCGAACTGCTGGGGGAGCAGCTGCTTCGGCGGCTCCGGCGGCTTGAGCTTGCCCGCCTGGTGGGCGCCGTTCATCGCGAGGATGCCCGAGCTGAGCTGGCCTGGCGTCAGCTCCATGGCCTTCGTCAGGGCCGCGGGGTTCGAGAGCACCGCCGCGCGCATCTCGGGCGGAATGGCGACGCCCGTCTTCGCCTGGAGCCCGTCGAGCACCTGGTTGAGGCCCGCCTGCCCCTGCGGCGAGCCGGCGATGGCGCCCAGCACCGTCGTGAGCGGCACCGCGTCGGGGTAGCGGCCGGGCACGAGCTCGAAGTTCGAGGGCCCCGTGTTGCGGATGACGTTCGAGGCCACGGCGAAGGCATCGCGCGGCGAGGGGCCGGCGGGCGCGGTCCACCCCGTGGGGCGCGTCGGCGCGGGGGTGCTCGCCGCCGGCGTGGTGGGCGTGCTCGCGGGGGTCGTCACCTGCGGCGCGAGGCCCGGGGTGGTGCTGCCGATGCGGCTCGTCATCGTGAGGCTCCTTACAGGCTGACTTCGTACGGGAAGCGGAAGTGGAACTTGAGGAAGGCGAAGGCCGACAGCCACATCGCCTCGCTCAAGGGCCCGAACTCCAGGAACGCGCCGAGGCGCTGCGGAACATACACCTGCGCGCCGCCGCCGAGGCTGATCAGGAACTTCTCCGTCACCGAGAGGAGGATGGTGGCCTTGAGCTCGAGCCCCGGGCGGAGGAAGTGCGTCGAGGGCACGTTCTGGAAGCCCAGGGTGTTGAAGACGTAGAGGTAGGTGAGCAGCAGGTGCGTGTCGATGGTGAAGCGCCCGCGGCTCTTGTTCCAGTCGCGCGAGCTCTTCTGGCCGGTGTTCACGAGGGTCAAGCCGAGGGGCGACCAGGTGGCGCCGAAGACGCCCGTGCCGCCGAGCGCGTCGATGGGCGGCGAGATGTAGAGCCGCGAGGGGATGAAGATGGAGGCGCCGATGCGCACCTCCGACACGCCGGCCGCCATGCGCTTGTACTGCGCGGGGATGACGTGCTGGTTGGCCTGGATCCACTCCTGATCGATGACCGCGTGCAGGTTGAACGAGAGCGCGAAGTGCGGCACCGCGCCGCGGTTGTCGGTGAGCGGCCCGAAGAACCAGAAGCCCTCGGGGCCGATGCCCAGGTCCGCCGGCACGGTGACGCCCGCCGAGGCCGGCAGGGCGAGCAGCGCGAGGAGAGCCCAGAGCCGGCGCACGTCAGGCATCACACCCCGACCGGGCGGGCTGCGCAACGACGTCTCCCTCAGGGGCGAGTGAAGGCCACGCCACCGCTCGCGACCGGCGCGCGCGCGAGCGAGAAGCCGACCCGCGCCCCGCCGCCGTCACGCGTGTGCGCCCAGGCCTGGCCGCCGTGCGCCACCGCGATGCGCTTGACCAGCGCCAGCCCCAGCCCCAGGCCGTGCGCGCCGTCGCCGTGCTGACCGCGGTTGAACTTCTCGAAGAGCGCCGCGCCGTCGCCGGTGATGCCCGGCCCCCGATCGAGCACCTCGAAGCGCACCTCGGCCGCCGAGACGGTGACCTCGAGCGCGTCGGCGCCCGCCCCGTGCTTGGCCGCGTTGTCGAAGAGGTTCGCCAGCGCGCGCTGCAGCAGCGTGGGGTCGGCGGTGAGCGTGTCGTCGTCGCCCGAGACGGCCAGCGCGGTCGCCGGCAGCCCCGCCCGCTCTACGGCCCGCGCCGCCACGTCGCGCACCGACAGCGCCCGCCGCGTGAGCTGCCCGAACTCGAGCCGCGAGCTCGCCAGCAACTCGCCGACCAGCGCGTCCATCTCCGTCACCTCGCGGTCGAGCTCGTCGAAGGTCTTCGGCGTCGCCCCGGTGTCGCGGGCGATCTCCGAGATGATGCGCAGGCGCGCCAGCGGCGTACGCAGCTCGTGCGAGACCGTGGCGAGGAGCTCCCGCTGGTCCGCGAGCTGCTTCTCGATGCGCCCCGCCATGTCGTTGACCGCGCCCGCCACCACGCCGATCTCGTCGGGCTGGCCGCAGCCCAGCTTCGTGCGCGCCGAGAGGTCGCCTTCGCCGATGCGCTGGACCACCAGGGCCAGCTCGTCGAGCGGCTGCGCGAGGCGCCGGGCCACCATGCCCGAGAACTTCCACACCGCGCCCAGGCCGACCGCGAGCATCAAGAGCCACCGCCAGCCCGCGCCGTGGCGGTGCGGCAGGCAGACCGTCACCCGCCCCAGCAGCTCGTGGCCGCGCCGCACCGGCGCCTCGATGGCCCCGCGCACGCAGCGCTCCCCCGTCGAGAGGAGCAGGGCCCCGCTCGCGTCGTGGAGGTCCACGTTCGCCTCGAGCTGCGCCGCCGTCTCCCGCGCGTAGCGCTCGCGCGCGACCGGGTCGCTCCAGCGCTCCGAGAACTGCGCGCCGAACCAGCCGCGCCCGCGGTCCCAGGTCTTGTTCCACTCGGGCTCCTGAATGCGCGCGACGAAGATCATCACCGCCGAGACCACGAGCGCGGTGGTGACGACGCCGCCGAGGAACCACGCGAAGATGCGCCGCCGGAGCCGCGCGCGCACGAAGCGCCCCAGCGGCCCCATGGCCCGCCGCCGCCGACCGTGCTGGGGCTCGGGCGTCACGCCGTCAGTCCTTCGTCAGCACGTAGCCGACCCCGCGCACCGTCTTGATGAGCCGCGGCGGGTCGTCGCCCAGCTTCTGCCGCAGGTGGCTGATGTGCACGTCGACCGTGCGCTCGCCCACCACCACGTCGCTGCGCCCAGCCTCCGAGAGCAGCGCGTCGCGCGGCACCACCCGCCCCGCCCGCCGCACCAGCGCCACGAGGATGTCGAACTCGATGCCCGTGAGGTCCACCGGCGCCCCCTTGAGCAGCGCCGTGCGCGCCGGCACGTCCACCGTCACCTCGCCCACCGTGAGCTGCTCGCTCATCACCTCGGGCCGTGCGCGCCGCAGCACCGCCCGCAGCCGCGCCAGGAGCTCCCGGGGGCTGAAGGGCTTGGCCACGTAGTCGTCGGCGCCCAGCTCCAGCCCCACCACCCGGTCCGTCTCGTCGCCGCGCGCGGTGAGCATGATCACCGGCACGTTGCTCTTCGCGCGGATCCTCCGGCAGACCGCCAGCCCGTCGAGGCCCGGCATCATCACGTCGAGCAGCACCGCGTCGTAGGCGCCCTGCTCCAGCATGATGAGCCCCCGCGCGCCGTCGGGGGCGTGCGCCAGGGCCACTCCGTTCTGCTCGAGGTACTCGCGCAGGAGGTCGGGCAACCGGCTGTCGTCGTCGATCAACAAGACCCGCGAGGCCATCGTGCTCATGAGTGTACCTGCGCCCGGCGCGGCGCCCGGAGTTTTGCGGCGACGGCCTGAAGGGGAGGCGGTCGGCTCCGATGCGGGCGCCCTCGCCCGACACGCGCGTGCCCCGCCTGCGCGGCGAGGGGCTCCACGGCATGAGGTGCGCGCGGGTTCGACCCTGTTGGGCTGCGCGCGGGTCGTCCTGCAGCCAGTTCGCAGCCCAACGCGCCCTGGCTCACGGCGTCGCGGGCGCCGCCGGGGCCGCCGAGGCCGCGGGGACGGGCACCGGCACCGTCACCACCTGGGGCGCCGCCGCGGGCGCCGCGCCCGGCACCGTGATGACGAAGACCTGGGGGGCTGGGGCCGCCGGCGCCTGCGGCACGATGATCGGCGCCGGGGTCGTCACCGGCGCCGGCGCCTGCGCGCGATCGAAGCGCTCGAAGCGCGCGCTGCGCCCCCAGCGATCCTCACAGCCGCCGTGGTGCCGCGCGTGCCAGCGCGCGCTGGCGATGGCCGAGCCGTACCCGGCGAAGACTCCGAAGCCCAACAGGACGAGAAGCGTGCGTCGCATGGTGTGTGTTCCTTTCTTTCAGGCGTGGACCGACGAGGACTCACCGGAGGGCCGGCACCCGTGCTGCGCGAAGCGCCCGTGCCCACCGCAGCCGTGCAGCCGCCCGGGCCCGAACTCGACGAGGTCCGCCAGCTTCGCGCGCTGCTCCGGCGTGAGCGCCTCGTGCACCGACTGCAGGCCCTCGCGCACGGCCTTCTTCACCTCGTCCACCGAGGCCTGCTGCGCCTCGAAGGCCTCGTTCACCGCCGCCGTGTCGAAGGTCTCGCCGCGCATCGCCTTCGCGTAGGCCGTGCGCGCCCGGTAGACCTGCTCGCGCGCCTGCCGGGCCGCGCGCTCGGCGCCCTCCACGGCCGCCGCCACCGCCTTCTCCTGCCCCGGCGTCGTGTCGAGGTGCTCGAAGAGCCGCCGCATCATCCACCGGCGCGGTCCGCCTCCGTAGCCCCGACCTCCGTGACGCCCCCAGCGCCACACCTTGATGAACCCGATGAGGCTCAACGTGCCAACGATGAAGCCGAACATGGTGCTCCCTTTCCGTGACGGAGGCCGGAATGGCGCTCTCGCAACAGGAAGGTAGGAACCGAGTGTGAAGCCGCCTCGGCGAGCCCGGTGAAGAAACATGAAGCCGCCGGCACCGTGGACCGCGCGAAGAACCCGTGAGAATCAGGCCCCCATGCGCCTGTGCTTCGTCCTCCTCGCCCACCCCGCGCCGCTCACCGCGAAGGCCCTCCGGCAGGCCCTCCCCGAGTTCCCGGAGCTGGGGGCGCTCACCTGGGGTGGCACGAAGCGGGGCGTCACCACCTTCTCACTCGGCACGCTGGAGCTGACCTGCGCCCTCCTGCCCGCGCCGGTGCCCGACGGGGAGGCCGACGGCGCGACGGATCACAGCCTCAGCGGCCTCGACGGGAGCTGGACGCTGCCCGAGCACCGCGCCCACCTCGTGGTGGTCGAGCCCGGCCCGACGCGCAAGTCGGCGGCGCAGCTCACGCGCTTCACCCGCGCCGTCGCCGCCATCACCCGCGCCACCGACGCGCTCGGCGTCTACTGGGGCGACGCCCACGCCACCCACCACCCCGAGTTCGTCATCGACCTCGCGAAGGGCGAGCTCCCGCTCCCCGTGTGGGTCGGCGTCTCCATCGCCACCGTGAAGGGCAAGACCGAGCTGCTCAGCCTCGGCATGGGCCAGCTCGGCCTGCCTGACCTGCTCCTCCAGGCCGCTTCAGCCGATGGGCCGACGCTGGGCTTCTTCTACGAGCTGCTCGCCTTCGTCGCGCGACGCAAGAAGCCGCTCCCCGACGGCGACACCGTCGGCCGCCACGAGAAGGAGCGGCTGCGCGTGACCTACGTCGCCTCCCCGCTGCACGACGGCGAGCAGGTGTGGCGCGTCACCCTCCCCGCCCCGAGGCGGGCCCGCTCTGACCGGGCGCCGCCAGTGAAGCCTCGTTAGACCGTCGCCCCATGGCCGTCCCCCTCGTCCGCCTCCGGCTGCTCAACGACGCGCCGTTGCGCCCCGAGCGCGACTTCGTCCTCTATTGGATGACGTCGTTCCGCCGCGCCGCCTCGAACTTCAGCCTCGACCGCGCCCTCGAGCACGCGAAGGCGCTGGGCAAGCCGCTCGTCGTCTTCGAGCCGCTCCGCGTGGGCTACGAGTTCGCCAGCGATCGCCTCCACGCCTTCGTGCTGCAGGGCATGGCCGAGAACCAGCGGCGCTTCGCCGCCTCGCCGGTGCACTACTTCCCCTACGTCGAGCCCGCGCCCGGCCACGGCAAGGGGCTCCTCGAGGCCCTCGCGGCGCGCGCGTGCGTGGTGGTGGGCGACGACTGGCCCTCGTTCTTCGTGCCGGCGATGCAGGCCGCCGCGGCCGCGCGCCTCGACGTGCAGCTCGAGGTGGTGGACTCCAACGGCCTCTACCCGCTGCGCCACACCCCGCGCGTCTTCACCACGGCCCACTCCTTTCGCACGCACCTGCAGAAGGTGCTGCCCCCGCACCTCGAGGAGCGCCCCGTCGCCCAGCCGCTGCGCCGCCTCGCGCTGCCCAGACTGGCCTCGCTCCCCCGGGAGCTCACGCACCGCTGGCCCGCCGCCACGCCCGGGCTCCTCGCCGCGTCGCCGGCCGCCCTCGCCTCGCTGCCCCTCGACCACGCCGTTCCCCCCGTGGCGCTCGAGGGCGGGAGCGCCGCCGGCGAGGCCCGCATGGCCCGCTTCGTCGACGCGAAGCTTGGAGACTACGCCGAGGCGCGCAACGAGCCAGAGGTGGACGGCACGAGCGTGCTCTCGCCGTACCTGCACTTCGGGCACGTCGGCACGCACCAGCTCTTCGAGCGCATCACCGCCAACGAGGGATGGAGCCCGGAGCGCCTCGGCAAGTCCATCGGCGGGTCGAAGGCCGGCTGGTGGAAGCTCCCGCCGTCCACCGAGGCCTTCCTCGATCAGTTCATCACCTGGCGCGAGCTGGCCTTCAACTTCGCGAGCCACCGGCCCGACGAGTACCGCGCCCTCGACTCGCTGCCGACCTGGGCGAAGGACACCATCGCCGCCCACGCGAAGGATCCCCGGCCCCACGGCTACACGCTCGAGCAGCTCGAGCAGTCGCGCACCCACGACCCCCTGTGGAACGCGGCCATGGGTCAGCTCCGCCGCGACGGCTGGTTCCACAACTACCTGCGCATGCTGTGGGGCAAGAAGCTCTACGAGTGGACACCGAGCGCCGCCGACGCGCTCCACGCCATGGAGCACCTCATGGGCAAGTACTCGCTCGACGGCCGCGACCCCGTGTCGTGGAGCGGCTACTTCTGGGTGCTCGGCCGCTACGACCGTGCCTGGGGGCCGGAGCGGAAGATCTTCGGCAAGCTCCGCTACATGTCCTCGGACAACACCGCGAAGAAGCTGTCGGTGAAGCGGTACATCGCGACCTACGCGCGGTAGAGAGCGCGCCCATGCGCGCCGTGCTGCAGCGGGTCCTCGAGGCGTCGGTCACCGTCGACGGCCAGGTGGTGGGGAAGATCGGCCCGGGCCTGCTGGTGCTCCTCGGCGTCGGCAAGGGCGACACCGAGGCCGACCTGGACTTCATGGTCGAGAAGATCCCCCTCCTGCGCATCTTCGAGGACGAGGCGGGCAAGATGAACCGCGCGCTCCTCGATGGCTCGAAGGCGCTTCTGTGCGTGAGCCAGTTCACGCTCTTTGCCGACACGACGAAGGGCCGCCGGCCCAGCTTCCTCGACGCCATGCCACCCGAGGAGGCGAAGCGGCTCTACCTGCGCTTCTGCGAGCGCTGCCGCGCCCTGGGCCTCACGGTGGAAGAGGGCGTCTTCGCCGCGGACATGAAGGTGGCCCTGGTCAACGACGGGCCCGTGACCCTCACCCTCGACAGCCGGGCGGGCTGACGGCGGCAGCTACGCGTTGAGCGCGCGCCGCGTCGCGGCCAGCACGCGCTCCACCTCGAGCGTCTGGAGGCAGTCGTGGTGCCCCAGCGGGCAGACGGCGCTGCCGTGGTTGGTGCACGGCGCGCAGGTCAGCTGCAGCGACACCGCCTCGCTCGGCGCCCGCGGCCCCCAGCGGCGCACCGAGGTCGGCCCGAACACCGCCACGGCCCGCGCGCCGACGGCCTGCGCCACGTGCACCAGGCCCGAGTCGTTGCCCACCATGACGCGGCACCGGGCCAGCCCCGCCGCCAGCACCGGCAGCGACTCCGCCGTGAGGTCCGCGTCCACCGGGCGCGCCGCGCGGAAGGCCTCGAGCAGCGTCGCGTCCATCGGGCCCCCGAGGAGCGCGACGCGGGCGCCCTCGGCCTTGAGGCTCGTCGCCAGCGCCGCGAAGCGCGCCACGGGCCAGCGCTTCGTCGCCCACGCGGCGCCCGGCGCGAGGCCCACCCACGGCGCGCCCTCGGGGAGCAGCGCCGCCGCGCGCGCCTGCGCTTCGGGGGCCAGCGCCAGGTGGAGCGGCCCGGCGGCCGGGACCTCGGCGGCCTGCGCGTAGAGGGCCGTGGCGTGGGTGGTGTCGAGCACGCTGTCGTGGCCGACGAGGGAGCCTAAGGCCTCGAGCACCGTCCGCCGCACGAAGCGCAGCCGCCGGGGCGCCGCGGCCCGGGCCACGCGGTGCGACCAGAGCTTGTTCTGGAGATCGATGGCGAGGTCGAAGCGCCCCTTCACCGCCGCCAGCGCCGCCGCGCGGCTGGCCCCGTCCTTGCGCGAGAAGGGCACCACCGCGTCCACCACGCCCTCGAGCAGACCGGCGTAGGCCTGGTCCACCACCCACTCGAGGCGGACACCCGGGTAGCGCTGCCTCAGGGGCTCGACGAGGCTCGTGGCGAGCACCACGTCACCCAGCGCGCTGTAGCGAATCAGGAGGATCGACTTCACGTCGGGCCCCGCCTACGACAGGTCCGGGCGTATACGCTGCACAAATCTCCAGCCGCTGGGGGCACGCAGGGCCGATGACAGCATGGGCGTGGGCACACCTCCTCGCGGCAGCCTCGGGCCTGGTGGTCGCGGCCCTGGCGCTGACCCGCGGCGGCTCGAGCCCCCTCGCCCGCCCGCTGGCGCTCCTGGCCATCGACCAGTTCGCCATCAACGCCGCCTCCGCCGGCGAGGTGCTGACGGGGCAGCCCGGCTGGCCCTGGCTCGGCGCCGTGGCCGCGCCGCTCTTCGTGCCGCTGGCCTTCGACTTCGTCCTCTGCTTCCTCGGCCAGCGGAAGCGCTGGCGCGGCTTCCTCTTCGCCAGCTACGGCCTCTTCGGGGCCCAGGCGCTCCTCGCGGCCGTCGACCTCGCCACAGGCAGGGGCCTCGTACCCGGGGGCCTCAACACCTTCGCGCTGCTGCTCCTCGCGCCGAGCCTGCCGCTGGTCGCCTTCGGCCTGACGCTGCTGGTGACGCACCTGCGGCAGTCGGGCTCGCTCCTCGAGCGGGCTCGCACCACGATGCTGCTGCTGGCGCTCGTCACGGTCACGCTCTTCCTCGTCACGGACCCGCTCGCCGACCTCGGCCTGCCGGTGCCGCGGCTCGCGTCGGTGGGCAGCTTCACCTTCAACGCCCTGCTCACGCAGATCGTCCTGGGGCTGGGGCTCCTCGAGGGGGCCACGGCGCGGCGGGGGGCAGCCCTGGTGCAGGCGCTCCTCTTCGGGGCGCTCACGGCGGTGATCGCCCTGAGCCTCGTGGCCTCCTTCGGCGTGCAGCAGGGCGTGCTCGTCACCGCGGTGACGACGCTCTCCCTCGCCCTGGCCTCCCTGGGCTGGCTCTTCGTGCGCTCCAACCAGCGGGCGCGGGTGGGCCTCGAGCGCTTCGCCGTGCTGGGCCGCTTCTCGGCGCAGATGGCCCACGACCTCAAGACCCCGCTCGCCGCGGCGCTCCCGGCGGCGGAGATCCTCGTCGAGGAGCTGCGCGACGCAGGCCAGGCCGAGCGCGCGCAGCTCGCGCGGAGCATCGTCTCGGCCCTCGAGCGCCTCGACACCGTCATCGAGCGCTACCAGGGCATCAGCCGGCTCGAGCTGCAGCGCGGCGCGGTGGACCTGAACGCGCTGGTGACCCGCGTGCTCTCACTGCAGCACCTGGCGGCCGTCGAGGGCGTCACGCTCGCCAGAGACCTCGCCGCCCCGCCGCCCACCCTCGACGGCGACCGCGACCTGCTGGAGTCGGCGCTCGAGAACCTGGTGAAGAACGCCTTCCAGGCGACGCCCGGCGGCGGCACCGTCACCGTGCGCACCCGCGCCGACGAGGACACCGTGGAGCTGGCCGTCGAGGACACCGGCTCCGGCCTCGACGCGCGCGCCCGCGAGCAGGCCTTCGAGCTCTTCTTCACCACCCGGGCGAAGGGCAGCGGCCTGGGCCTCCCCTTCGTGCAGCAGGTCGCGCGCGCCCACGGCGGCGAGGCGCGCCTCGTCTCGCGCGAAGGCGCCGGCACCACCGTCACCCTCACCCTCCCCCGTCATCGACAGGAGCCTCCCCGCCCATGAGCGACGCCCCCCGACTGCTGTTGGTGGAAGACGAAGAGGCCGTGGCCAACGGCCTCGCGATGCTGCTGCAGCGCGCCGGCTACCAGGTGACCTGGGTGGCCTCCGCCGAGGCGGCCCTCAAGACGCTCGACAAGCACGAGTTCGACCTGGTCCTCTCCGACGTGCGCATGGACGGCATGTCGGGCCTGGAGCTCCTCGCGGTGCTCCGCGCCCGCCAGCCGGAGCTGCCCGTCATCCTCGTCACGGCCCACGGCACGGTGGAGATGGCCGTCGCCGCCATGCGCGAGGGCGCCGCCGACTTCCTGGTGAAGCCCGTCGGGGGAGACCAGCTGCGCTTCGTGGTGCAGAAGGCGCTCGCCAGCACCGCCGCCGCCCGCGCCGCCCTGCCGAGCATGTCGACGCCGCAGGCGAAGGGCGCGGACTTCATGGTGGGCCGCTCTGGCGCCCTCGACGCGGCGCGCGCGCGCGTGCGCACGGTGGCGCCCAGCCCCTCCACGGTGCTGGTGCTGGGCGAGACGGGCACCGGCAAGGAGCTGGTCGCCCGGGCGCTGCACGCCCTCTCGCCGCGCGCGAAGGCGCCCTTCGTGGCGCTCAACTGCGGCGCGCTCCCCGACGACCTCTTCGAGGCAGAGCTCTTCGGCTACGAGAAGGGGGCCTTCACCGGCGCCGTCGCGCGCAAGCCCGGCCGCGTCGAGCTGGCCCAGGGCGGCACGTTGCTGCTCGACGAGGTGGGCGAGCTGACACCGGCCGCGCAGGCGAAGCTCCTGCGCCTGCTGCAAGACAAGTCGTACATGCGCCTGGGCGGCACCGAGCAGCTCAAGGCCGACGTGCGCTTCGTCGCCGCCACCCACCGCGACCTGAAGGCCATGGTGCGTGAGGGGCGCTTCCGCGACGATCTCTACCAGCGCCTCATGGTCATCGACGTCACCCTCGCCCCGCTGCGCGAGCGCCGGGAGGACATCGAGCCGCTCGTGCGCCACTTCCTCGCCACCCTCGGCGCGGCGCAGGGCCGGGCGAACGCCGTCGTCACCCCGGAGGCGCTGGCGCTGCTGCACGCCCAGCAGTGGCCCGGCAACGTGCGGCAGCTCGAGCACTTCATCGAGCGCCTCCTCGTGCTGGCCCCGCCCGGCGACATCGACGCAGCCTTCGTGCAGGCCGAGCTGCGGCGGGTGGGCATCGACGAGGCAGGGGCTGCGCCCGACGTAGGCGACGCGGCGTCCCTCGAGGCGCGCCGCCGGGTGGCCGAGCGCGCCGCGGTGGAGGAGGCGCTGGCGAAGGCGAGAGGCAACCGCTCGGTGGCGGCGCGGTTGCTGGGGGTCAGCCGGCGGACGCTCTACAACAAGCTCGAGGCCCTCGGGCTCGCGCCGGCCTGAGCGCGAAGGCCCGCCTCACCCGCGCCGGCCCGGGCCGTGGCCGCTGACGCCGCGGCGAGCTCAGAGCTGGCAGACGCCGCCGCTCACCACGGGCATCGGAGAGACCTGGTTCACCTGGGAGGGGAAGGCGCAGCGCGCGCCGGGCGGGAGGTTGATGCGGATGGTGCCCGCCGCGCCGCCGCCGCCTCCTCCGCCGGCCTCCCAGAAGGAGGTCTCGTCGCTGTACTGGGTGCCCGGCGCGCCCGGCGTGGCGCCGTAGAAGCGCGCGCCGCCGTTGCCGCCGTTGCCGCCGTTGCCCGAGCCCCCCGAGCCGCCGGACGCGCCCCAGTAGCCGATGGTGCGGCTCCCGTCCTCGCCGTTGCGGCCGGGCCCGACGTAGCCGCCGCCCTCGCCGCCACCGCCGCCCAGGGCGAAGATGCGGGTGTTGTAGCCATAGACGTAGATGCTCTCGAGGATGATGGCGCCCGCCGAGCCGGCCCCGCCGCCGCCGCGCCCGTCGGCGCCAGCGCCGCCTGCGCCCGCCGTGCCGTTGACGAAGATGCCACCGTTCTGAATGGCGATGCCCATGGCCGCGGAGATCTGCACCACGCCGCCGCCAGCGCCGGCCGCGCCGCCGGTGTTGCCGCCGATGCCGCCGGGGCACCCGCCGAGGAGCGCGTTCGCCGCGCGCGTGAAGTGCGCGCCCGCCGTGCCGCCCGCGGTGAAGGTGCTGCCGCCCCCGCCGCTGCCGCCCGGTCCGGACGCTCCGCCAGCGCCGCCTCCGCCGGCCGCCGAGTTGGTGCCGACCCCACCCTGGCCGCCGGCCGAGGCGCCGCAGCCCACGTGCCCGCCCGCGCCGGGCACGCCCCCGATGGCCGACGCGTCGATGACGCCCTCGAGCACGAAGCCGGCGGTGGACGCGAAGATGATGGGCTTGTCACCGCGCAGCGTGACGGTGCTGTTGGTGAAGTCGAAGCCGTCGGCCGCGAGCACCACCGCCGGCCCGCTCGGCGTGGTGATGGTCGTGACCATCGGCAGCGACTGCCCCCAGCTGCCGCTGAAGGTGTTGGTGGTGGAGTTGAAGCTGACGCTCGCGCCGAGCACCTCGACCAGCTCCGGCGAGAACTGCACCTGCGCGGGGTCGAAGTTCGAGGGCGCGAAGTCGAAGGAGCCGCTGCCCGTCATGGGCGCGCAGCTGCCCGCCGCGGTGCACACGTTCCCGCTGGAGCAGTTGGTCGTGCTCCCGATGGCCACCGGGTAGAAGCACCCCTGCTCGGAGCAGGTGCCCGGGTTCTGGAAGCAGGGCCCGGCCGGCGGCTGGTTGCACGTCAGCACCGTGGCGGCCTGGCAGCTGCCCGCCGCGCAGTACTCGCCGAAGGTGCACGGGTCGGTGTCGCGGCAGGCCCGGTACACGCACGACGGGTCGGCGCAATCGAGCAGGCCGTCGCCGTTGTTGTCGAGGCCGTCGTTGCAGGAGATCTCCGGGCAGTCTGCGGGGCGGCACGGCCCGCCGATGGTGCCGCCGTCGGCCAGGAGCAGCAGGCCCCCGTCGGGCCCCGCGATGCCGAGGATGCCGCCGTCAGGGCCGAGCACGACAGGCACGGTGTCTCCGCCGCCGCCGGTGCCACCACCAACGCCCGTGCCTCCGCCGGTGCCCGTGCCTCCGCCAACGCCCGTGCCTCCGCCAGTGCCCGTGCCTCCGCCGACGCCCGTGCCTCCGCCAGTGCCCGTGCCTCCGCCGGTGCCCGTGCCTCCGCCGGTGCCCGTGCCTCCGCCGGTGCCCGTGCCTCCGCCGACGCCCGTGCCTCCGCCGACGCCCGTGCCTCCGCCCGTGCCCGTGCCTCCGCCAGTGCCCGTGCCGCCGCCAGTGCCCGTGCCGCCGCCGACGCCCGTGCCTCCGCCCGTGCCGCCGCTCCCCCCCGTGCCTGACCCGGTCGGCGACACGTAGCAGTACCCTGTCTGGCAGAAGTACCCGAGGGGGCACTGCACCGTGGCGCAGGCGCTGTCGATGCAGCCACCGAACGTTCCGCAGGCGCTCCCCGGGGGGCAGGCCGCGCCGTTGGGGCCGCAGTTGGCGGGCACGCACGACCCCGCGCTGCAGGCCTCGCCCGTCGGGCAGATCACGCCGACACAGCGGGCCTCGGTGCACTGGTTGCTCACGCACACCTGCAGCGGGGTGCACTGGCTCCCACAGGCGAGGTTGCCGGGGCCCGTCCCGCTGCCGCCGCCCGTGCCCGTGCCGCCGCCTGTCCCCGTGCCGCCGCCCGTCCCCGTGCCGCCGCCCGTCCCCGTGCCGCCGCCCGTCCCCGTGCCGCCGCCCG
>CAYUZK010000003.1:0-3399 GCA_964449625.1 uncultured Archangium sp. | reverse complement strand
TCCCCGTGCCGCCGCCCGTCCCCGTGCCGCCGCCCGTCCCCGTGCCGCCGCCCGTGCCGCCGCTCCCCCCGGTGCCAGGCGCCGGGCCCGTGCCCGAGCCGCCGCCGTAGCCACCCTTGGGGTAGCAGTTGCCGTCGGCCGCGCAGCGCTGATCGCCGGGGCAGCTGGCGCCGAGGCACGTCTTCGGAATGCACGCCTCCTCGACGCAGACCTCGGCCGAGGTGCAGCTCTCCTTCTCGCACTGCGACTTGTAGCAACTGCCCTGGATGCACGTGCCGCCCGGGCACGACTTGCCGATGCAGGCGATGTCGACGCAGCGGCTGCTCGAGCAGACCTGCCCGTCGGCGCACGCCCGGGTGGCGCAGTCGTTGAGGTAGCAGCGCGTGTTGATGCACGTCTGGTTGTCTTCGCAGGCGGTCTCGGGGCACGAGCTCTTCGCCACGCAGACCGCGTTGGCGCCGCAGAACTCGTTGCCCGCGCAGTCGCCGTCGACCTTGCAGCTGGGCACCACCGGCCCCTCGCAGCTGCAGGCAGAGAGCAACCAACCGCCGAGGGCGAAGGCCAGGAGGGCGCGAGTCGACATGGGGCGCAGCCTAGCCCGCTCGGCGGCCGCGTGGCGCAGGGCCCTTGCGCGCGCGGCCAACTGACCGACCCCCCGCCGCGATTTGGCCTAAGCTGCGCCCGCTCATGTCTACCGGCTCCAGCATCCCCCAGCGCACGGTGTTGGGCGTTCGCGCTGCCACCGTCAGCGACCGCTTCGCCTCCCAGGAGTTCAGCCTCGTGCTGGCCAACGGCCCGCAGAGCGGCCAGGCCTTCTCGCTGGGGCAGTCGCTGCGCATCGGCAAGGCCCCGGACAACGACGTGGTGCTCGATCACCCCACGGTGAGCCGCAACCACCTCGTGGTGCGCCGCCAGGGCGACCACTTCCTCGTGCAGGACCTCGGCAGCACCAACGGCACCTTCATCGACGGCGCGCAGATCAAGGAGGGCTTCCTGCGGGCCGGCGCGCTGCTCGAGGTGGGCGACGTGCAGCTGCGCTTCCAGCCGACGCTCAAGTCGCTCGACGTGTCGCCGACGGCCGACGATCGCCTGGGCGACCTGGTGGGCAAGTCGCTGCCGATGCGGCAGATCTTCGCCCTCGTGCAGCGCATCGCGCCCACCGACTCCACGCTGCTGCTGATCGGCGAGACGGGCTGCGGCAAGGGCGCCGCGGCGCGCACCATTCACAAGCTCTCGCCGCGGGCGACGGGGCCCTTCGTGGTCTTCGACTGCGCCTCGGTGTCCGAGAACCTCATCGAGAGCGAGCTGTTCGGGCACGAGAAGGGCGCCTTCACCGGGGCCGTGGCGCAGCGCGTGGGCTGCCTCGAGCGGGCCGACGGCGGCACCCTCTTCCTCGACGAGATCGACGACCTCCCGCTCGACCTGCAGCCCAAGCTCCTGCGCGCGCTCGAAGATCGCGAGTTCCGCCGCCTGGGCCAGTCGGGCTCGGCGCACAAGTTCGACACCCGCGTCATCGCCGCGTCGAAGAAGGACCTCTGGAGCGAGACCCAGGCCGGCCGCTTCCGCGAAGATCTCTACTTCCGCCTCTCGGTCTTCACGCTGACGCTGCCGACGCTGCGCGACCGCAAGGAAGACCTCCCGCTGCTGATCGACGCCCTGGCCGGCGCCAACCTCTGGGCGCGGCTGGCCGACAAGCAGCGCGAGCAGTTCACGGCCCACACCTGGCCGGGCAACGTGCGCGAGCTGCGCAACGCGGTGGAGCGCCTCAAGCACGTGGCCGACATCCCCGAGCTGGCGAGCGAGAGCTTCCTGCGCGAGTACACCGGCCCTGATCGACACGAGGGCGAGACGCTCCCGGTCAACTACGCCGGCCCCTTCAAGGAGTCGAAGGACGAGATCATCCGCGCGTACGAGCGCGAGTACCTCACGAGGCTATTGTCGAAGACGCGGGGCAACATCGCCAAGGCCGCGCGCGACGCGGGCCTCGATCGCAAGCACCTCTACTCGCTGCTCCACAAGTACCAGCTGGTGCAGCCCTCCGAAGAGTAGTCAGCGCCGCGGCAGGTTGCGGTTGCGCATCAGCAGGTAGCGCTCGCTCGCGGCGAAGCGCACCAACTCCATCATCTCGCTGGGCAGGGCCTTCTTGCCGCGCAGGCTGGCGATGGCCGGGGCGATGCCGCCGCACACCACGAGGCCCGCGCGGTTGGCGGAGTGCCGGGCCCCTTCGGTGAGCTGCGCGAGGTCCAGCTTCGTGCCGATGGCGCGCAGGAGCGACTTGAGCCGGTCCCACGCCCGCGCGGGCACGGCCTCGCGCAGCAGCTTCGTCTCGGCCGGCGACGCCCGCCCCTCGACCACCTGGGTCACGAGCACCAGACCGCGCAGGAGCTGCTCGCGGCGCAGGCTGCGCAGCGCCATGAGCTCCGGCTGCTGCGTGAAGAGCACGCGGCCGGCGAAGAAGCGCAGCTCCGCGTCGGTCACCTCCTTCTTCACCGCCAGCTTCCCCACGAGGATGCGCGGCTCGGTGGTGAAGACGAGCCCCAGCGGCGGCCCCGCCTCCTCGGTCAAGAACACGTCGGGCGAGCGCACCCCGAGAATGCGCACGGCCGCCAGCAGCGCGTCGGCCACCGCGCGGGCGCCCTTGCCCGCGTCGAGGTTGAACTCGTGGGAGGTGCCGGCGTCCTTGCCGCGCGCCGGGTTGAGCCGGCACAGCGCCACGCCCACCAGCCCGAGCAGCTCGCCCCCCTCGCCGCGCAGCGCCGGGTGCTTGAGGCCCGCGCGGTCGGTCGCGTTGAGGATGAGGCGCGGCGTGCGCGGCGCGGCGTGCGGGTCGCCCTCGAGGGCCCGGGCGATCTCCAGCATGAGCGAGGAGCGCGTCGCGTCGCTGGCCATGTCGAAGTGCTCGGCGAGCAGCCGGTAGCCGTCGGGCTCCAGCGGGCTGTGCCGCACCTGCTCGAAGAGCGCCTGGCGCTCGGCCGAGAGCGCCTTCGCCGGCGAGGGGCCGAAGGACGGCGGCACCGGCACCCCCGGGTCGCCCAGCTCCACCGGGAGCTCCGCCGTGCGCCGCTCGCGCACGGGGTCGTCCTCCTCCTCGTCGTCGACGTCCAGCAGCGAGGGCACCGGGCCCGCCACGCGCGCCGCCTCGCTGGGCACCTCCACGTCGCCCGACGAGAGCTCCTCCACCTCGTCGGCCGAGTGGTCCTGCTCCACGCTCGCCGGCGGCGCCGGCATGGGCGTGGCGTCCTCCTCGCCGCGCAGCTCGCTCGTCTGCTCGTCGGGCGGCGCGAAGGGCCCGGTGTCTTCGTCGGGGACCGGCGGCCCGGGGCGCGGAGCTGGCGCGCGCCCGCCCGGCCGCGGCTTCTGCACCGGCGGCGGCACCACCACCGGCGAGAGCGACTTGTG
>CAYUZK010000002.1:72469-95180 GCA_964449625.1 uncultured Archangium sp. | reverse complement strand
GCCGTCAGTCCAGGCGCCACGCCGCGCGGAGGCCCGCGATGACGTCGTGGCGGTCGGTGCCCACCAGGGGCAGCGTCGCGCCGAGCTCCAGGCCCACGGCGCCCACGCGGAAGCGCAGCGCGACCGAGGGCGCCAGGTACGAGATCGTCCCCAGGCGGCCCGTGACGTCGACGACCAGCGCGCCCCAGTCGAAGGGCGAGAGCTGGGCGCCCGCGAGGAGGATGCCGCCCCCGCGCAGGTAGCCGGCGGCGCGGCCGACCGCGCCCGTCAGGTCGCCGCCGACGTAGCCGTGCACCTCGAGCCAGCGGCGCGGCCGCCAGGAGGCCGACGTGCCCACCTCGCCGCCCAGGAGCCGCGCCCCGGGGATCTCGAAGGACGTCGGCAGCAGCGCTCGCACGCTGCCAGAGATGGTGAGGGCCTCGCCCGCGTAGAGCACGTAGGTCGTGCCCGCCGTCGCGTGCCCCAGGGTGATGCGCGTGGAGGTCAGCACCGCGTTCTGCGCGAAGGTGAAGGTGACCGCCTCGAGCGTCGCGAAGAGCTCCCAGCGCGGCGACAGCGCCCAGCTGCCGAACACCACCGCGTCCGCGCGGATCGCCCCGTAGAAGTCGGGCGTGTCGATGGTCGCCCCCAGGCGCACGCCCAGGCCCACCTCGGAGCGGGGACACGCGCGGCGCCCCACGGCGAGGTCGGCCTCCGCGTAGCCCAGCGAGACGGGGCCCTCGGGCAGCGCCTTCGCGGGCCAGCGCGAGCAGCCGGGCTCAGGCGTCCTCGGCGCTGCGGCCTCGGTCGTGGTCGGCGCGGCAGGCCCGTCGTCCGCGAGCGCGAGCGGGGCGGTCAGCAGCAGCGCGAAGAGCAGGGCGCGCATCAGCGGCCTCCCTTCACGCCGGGCGCGGTGAAGCGGCCATCGCCGTCGAGATCGAGGATGAAGGGGTTGGTGAACGCGAGCGGGTAGC
Organism: uncultured Archangium sp.; assembly: GCA_964449625.1. Classification (GTDB taxonomy): domain Bacteria; phylum Myxococcota; class Myxococcia; order Myxococcales; family Myxococcaceae; genus Archangium_A. Next base: position 94,227 of record CAYUZK010000002.1, on the reverse strand, counting down.
CGTTGGTGATGGCCGCGAAGTCGTAGCCCGGCTCGCCGCGCTTCGGCAGCGGCGGGTCGGCCAGCGGCCCGATGCGCTGGCCCTCGGCGACGTCGGCCTGGTCCACCACGCCGTTGCCGTCGTTGTCGGTGGTGTCCACCATGCCGTCGAGCGCGCCGTTGAGGCCGCCGCCGAGATCTCCCGCGAGGAGCAGCGGCCGCCCCGCCTCCACCACCAGCCACACGTCGCCGGTGAGGCCCTCGAGGAGCTCGGTGAGCGGCACCTCGCCCTCGTAGCGCACGAGGTCGCCGGAGTCGGCGAAGGGATCGGTCGGGAGCGGGAGGCCGCCGATGATCTTCTTCGTCACACCGTTGACGATGATCCGCACCTCCTCCACCGGGATCCACGGGGCCGAGGTGATCTTCAGCTTCAGCGTGACGCCCGCGGCTGGCGTGAAGGGCGTCATCGAGAAGTCGCGGCCGTCGATGGTGGCGGCGATGATCGGCCCGTTGGTGCCGAGCACGCGGCCGGTCTTCACCGCGCGGTTGAAGGCGCCGACGTCGAAGCCGGCCCCCGGGCGCGTCGAGGTGTAGACGAGGTTGAGCGGCATGCCGACGGTGTTGTCGGTGAGCGAGTGCGAGTCGGAGTTCGCCGTGCCCGTCTTCAGGCGCCCCTGGCCCAGCGTGTAGTGCCAGAAGGCCCGGTACTGGAGGAACAGGCCGTTGTCGGAGCCGTTCATCACCTCCTGCGCGTGGTGGGCGTCGTTGGCGAAGCTGGCGCCCGCGGGCTGCCGCACGAAGACGGCCTGCCGGGAGCCGTCGTCGGCCGCGGGCAGGTCCTCGCGGAGGTCGAGGAAGATGGCGCGGGGGAAGCCGAGATCGCGGCCGAACTCGGCGTTGGCCCAGGGGTGGTTGAGCTCGATGAGCGGCTCGCCGGTGAACAGGGGCCTGGTGCGCTCGAAGAGCTCGCCGGGCTCGACGCGCTCGTCGAAGGGGCCGCCGTTGCGCGGGAGCGACGGGTCGAAGCGCAGCGGCCACATGTTGTAGTGGCCGATGACGAGGGGGAAGCCGTAGCCCGGCACGGTGAGGAAGGGGATGTGCCCCGTCGTCTCGAGGCCGACGATGGTGGCCAGGCGATCTGCCAGGCCGAGCTGCCGCGCCATGGGCCCATAGTCCCAGATGACGTCGTGGTCGGTGCCCACCACCACGTCGAGATCAGACGCCGAGAACGAGAGCACGCGATCGAAGTCGGGCAGCGAGCTGTCGAAGCTCGCCGCGCCGTGCACGTGCAAGTCTGCGCTCACCGCGTCGGTGGGCTTGAGCTCGAGGCGGCGCAGCGAGAAGGACACGGCCTGCGGACCGCCGGTGATCTCCACCGTCTCGCGGCCGAGCTGCCAGAAGGGGCCGTGGAAGGCGTAGACGTCGAAGCGGCCCGCGGGCACGTCGGCCGTGGCCACGCCGCTGCGCACGAGCACCCGGTTGCAGGCGGGCGACGCGCCGGCCGGCGAGCCGAGCCACGGCGCGCAGGAGGTGAAGCGGCCGTGCAGGGTGCCGACGACCTGGTCCTTCGCGCTCTCGTCCACCGGCACGAGGAAGATCTCCGCGTCGATCAGCGCGCGGGTGCCGGCCTCTTCGACCCGGAAGGTGACGGCCCCGGTCGCGGGGAGCACGAAGGCGCCCAGGTCGGTGTCGGCGGCCACCGCGGCGTACTCGCGCTCGACCTGCTTGCGGCCGAAGGCGTGCGCCTCGACGACGTAGGTCTTCCCCGCGGGCACCCTGGCCGAGAAGGTGCCGTCGGCTGCGGGCACCACCTGGGTCCAGGGGATGCGGGCCTCCAGCGCGGTGGTGAGCGCGCCCTCGCTGATCAGCACGCTCGCCTGGCGCTCGGCGTCGAAGGTGGTGCTGCCCATGCGCTCCACGGAGCCGGTGAGGGTGACGAAGGTCTCGCCCAGCACCTGCTGCCGCACCTCGTGGGCCAGATCGATGGCGCCCGCCACGCCCTTGCTGGCGGCGGCGGCGAGGAAGCGCTCGAAGACGAGCGAGCCGCGCGGCGGCACGATCTGCCGCTCGAGGCCCGCGGCGGAGATCTGGTCGCTGTGGAAGCCCTCCAGGCGCGGCTCGGTGCAGCTCACGCTGGCGATGGCCGAGATCTCCTCGTCGCCCGAGTGCCCCGCGGCGGCGAAGAGGGGGAACTTCTTGAACGCGCCGTTGATGGTGGTGAGCCCGAAGGACGGGTGCACGAAGCCGGCGCCCGGCGCGGGGGCGAAGGGCAGCGACTCCCGCCCCGACCAGTAGTACCCGTCGACGAGGCTCCAGGTCTGCGTGTCGAGCGAGCCGTTGACCACCTCGGTGCGCACGCGCACGCCGGGGTCGCAGGGCGTCAGCTCGTAGCGGGTGATGATCGGCACCGAGGGAATGCCGTCGAGCGTGCCCTTGAGCTGCACGGCGACCCGCGCCGGCCGCTCGTCGATGATCTCCAGCGAGGTGTAGAAGGCCGAGTCGCGCGGGAGCACCCCCACCACCTGGAAGATGCTGTTGACGGTGTCGCGCTGCCCCTTCGGCGCGAGGTCGAGGATCGAGCCGCCGTTGGGGTCGAGGTAGTTCTGCGTGCCGAGCGCGGCGATCACCACCTCCACCTGCGCGTTGGAGAGCTTCACGTCGCCGACCGTGCCCAGGGCGTTGAGCCCGCCGGGCCGCTGGGTCGCGGAGGTGAGCGTCGTCACCGCGAGCTGCTCGGCGAGCGCGGCGTCACAGGTGAAGGCGACGCGGGGGCAGGGCGGGGGCACCCGGCAGTCGGCCTCCCCGCCGAGGCAGCCCTCCGTCTGGCACCCCGAGAGCAGCGGAACGAAAGACAGCGCCAGGGCGGCGCACAGGGCGACTCTCATGGCCAGGCCTCCAACCCGTGCGCGGCGTGGCACGAGTCTCCGATCAGATCGAGGTACACCTGCTTGTTGCGCTTCGCCAGCTCGCCCATCTGCTCGAAGGCCTTGTTCGCGTCCAGCTCGCGCACCGCGAAGTCGAGGCCGGCCTTCGCCTTCGCCACGGCTTGCAGCTGGGCGGCCGTCGGCTTCCAGCGCAGGTCGCTGCGGAAGCGGGCCGCCGTCTCGAGGAAGTGGCCGTAGAACTTCACCATCTGCACCAGCACCGGCAGCTTGTACTGGGGCATGGCGGTGACGGCCTGCTGGTAGGCGGCGTCGTACTGCCGGCGCTCCGACTCGAGCCGGTAGAAGTGGATGGCGATCTGCTGGTCGACCCGCGCGCCCCAGCGCTTGCGCACCGCCGGGTGCTTCGCCCAGGCCAGCACGCCCTGCACGAAGTGCTGGCCGCCGCAGGCGTGCGCGTAGATCCCCTGCTTGCGCTTGTCGACCTGCGGCAGGTGCTGCTCGAGTCCGGCCTTGAGGTCCGCGGTCTGGCGCTCGAGCTCGGCGAGGGCGTCGTCGAAGACCGCGTCGAGCGAGATGGTGTTGCCGTCGCTCGCCTTCCAGGTCGCCCCGGGCCTCTCGGTGGCGGCGAAGATCTCGAGCGTCCAGCCCACGTCGCGCCAGTACTCGGGCACCGCGGGCGCGTGGCGGAAGCCGACCTTGACCGACTCCACCAACTCCTTGAGCGTCACCTGGCCCCAGCTCGTCTTGAAGCGGGTGCTCAGCGGCAGCTTCGCCTCGCAGACCAGGGCCTTGGTGTTGAGGTTCGTGTGCGGCTCGATGGGCGTGCCGTCGGCCGCGTAGCGCAGGTAGCCGAAGGGCGCGCCCGGGCCCTGGCCGCCGTCGGGGAGCTGGTTGCGCAGCAGGAAGTCGCCGACGATCACGTCGGCCGCCTTCCGCCCGTCGGCTGCCAGAAAGCTGGCGCCCAGGGTCTTCACGCCGTGCGCCAGGGCCCAGGGGTTCTTCGGCTCCGCGGCCCACATCAGGCAATGAGTTTGCAAGGTCTTCGCCGCGGGGCTCGGCGCGGCGCCGACTGCCAGAAAAATCACGAGTGAAACCATGGGAGTTTCCTTCTAGCGCAGCCTCGCCGAGGACGTCGCACGGATGATCCTGCTCCGCTATAAGGCTCGCCTCCGCCGGCCGGTCGCCCCGGGACGGTGGGCCTGGACCTGAAAGTCATGACCCTTCTTCGACTGGTGTTCGCGCTCGGTTTCCTGCTGCCTGCCGGGCATGCGTGGGCGCAGTACGTGGCGACGCCGCAGCCGGGCGTGAGCTACCCCGCGCTGACGAGCCCGACGCCGCTGGTGCTGGTCGCCGCCGGCTCCAACGAGCCGAAGGACCGCGGCCGCGTCAACGTGCCGCTGGGCTTCAGCTTCTCCTTCTTCAACCGCGTCTACACGCAGGTGACGGTGACCGCGAACGGCGTGCTCTTCTTCGAGCCGTCGTCGGCGAACAACTCGACGGCCGACTTCTCGGCGAACTTCCCCATCCCCAACGGGGCTGAGCCCAACGGCGTGGTGGCCCCGCTGTGGGACGACCTCGACGGCAGCCTCAACCCCAACGCGGTGGTGCAGTCGCAGGCGCTCACCGGCAGCAACGGGCAGGGGCTCGCGGTGGAGTTCAAGGACTGGAACCGGGCCTTCGGGCAGTTCTCGCTCACCTTCCAGGTGCGCCTCTGGCAGAACGGCATCGTCGAGTTCTTCTACGGGCCGATGACGGGCACGGGCGCGACGGAGCTCTCGGCGAGCATCGGCATCGAGTCTCCGAGCGGCACCGCCGGCACCCGGGGGCTGACGGGCTGCAACACCGACTGCAAGCTGACGAGCTTCGACCCCGGCGGCACGGGCACACCCATCTCGTACATCCGCTTCGGGCCGCCCGCGGGCGTCGATCTCCAGGCGCTGGCGCTGCGCGTCGACGGCATCACGCAGGACGGCGGCGCCCTCTTCTTCGACACCACCTTCACGCTGCGCAACTTCGGCACGCTGCCCAGCGGCGACTTCACCTGGGGCCTCTTCCTCTCGGAGGACACGATGCTCGACGCGGCCGACCTGCCGCTCGATCCGCCCGTGGTGGGCCCGCTGGCGCTCGCGTCGCTGGGCGTCACCACCTCCAGCGCCTCCGGCAGCGTCGAGCGACCAGACGGCGGCACCTGGTACGTGCTGGCGGCGATCCCCCCGCTGCCCGATGGCGGCGACCTGAACCCCTTCAACAACGTGGTCGCCTCCTCGGTGCCCTACGCCGCCGGGGTGGACCTCATCGCCGAGGGCGTGACGCCGCCGCCGGTGGTGGGCCCTGGCGAGCCGGTCTCGGTCGCCGTCACCTTCAGCAACCAGGGCTTCGAGGCGGCCGGCGCGGTGACCGTGAAGCTCTACGCCTCGGTCGACACCAACCTCACCACCGACGATCGCCTGCTCACCACCGAGCAGCTCCCGGTGCTGGGCGGGCAGCAGGTGCAGCAGGCGCTCACCTTCACGCTCCCGTCCGACATGCGGGCCGACGACTACTTCGTCATCCTCCAGCTCGACGACGGGCCCGCCGTGGGCGCCATCGTCGAGCTCGACGAGCTCAACAACACGACCGTGTCCACGGTGCGCATGCAGGTGCGGCAGGCCGACCTCGTCGTCACCGCCGTGCGCGTGCAGCGCGCGCTGCCGCCCCACGACGAGCTCAGCTCCGTCTTCTTCGGCGAGCAGACGCGCTTCGAGGCCCTGGTGTCGAACGTGGGCGGGGCGACGGCGCCCGACGTGCGGGTCACCTTCTTCATGTCTGACAACGAGTCGCTCAACGCCATCACCGACATCACCCTGGGCTCCATCGTCAACGAGTCCTTCGCGCCGGGCGAGTCGCGCTGGGTGGCGCTGCCCAGCGTCGCGGTGCCCACCGTGGGCAGCGCGGGCCAGGTGCTCTCGGTGCAGCCGTACTTCTTCTTCGCCGCGGCCATCGGCATCGGGCTGCGCGAGGACGACCCCACCAACAACTTCCGCGCCTCGCGGCCCACGGTGGCGCGCAACGCGGCGCCCAACCTCATCGCCCTCGAGATGCAGACGCCCGCGCGCGCGGGGGCCGGGGAGATCGTCGCCGTGTCGCGCACCCTGGGCAACCTCGGCAACCGCGACGCGAGCAACGTCACCTACCGGTACTACCTGTCGGCCAACACCATCATCACCACCGACGATCTCCCGCTGCTGCGGGTGACGCCCACGGGCGAGGTGCGCGACGGCACGGTGTCGCTCGCCATCGGCCAGCGCGACTCGGCGGTGGAGCTGGTGCGGCTGCCGGCGACGCTGGCTGCCGCGCCGTACTACCTCGGCATCCTCGCCGACCCCGACGGGCTGATCGACGACGCCGACCCCTCTGACAACGGCCTGGCGGGCACGCGCACCGACGTGGTGCCCCAGTCGCTCACGTTGGCGAACGCGGTGCTGCCGGACGGAACCATCGGGCAGCCGTACTTCGCGCAGCTCTCGGGCGCGGGCGGGGCAGGGGCCTACACCTTCACCCTGAAGGACGCGGCCTCGCTGCCGGAGGGCCTCGCGCTGTCGAACTCCGGCGCCCTGACCGGCACGCCGACGACGCCCGGCGCCTTCACGGTGCGCCTCGTGGTGCGCTCGGGGGTGGCGGAGGTCGAGGCCGCGCGCCCGCTGCGCATCGCGCACCCCACCAGCAGCCTCGCCATCTCCACCAGGGTGCTCCCCGCGCCGACGCGGCTGGTGCCCTACGACGCCACGCTCGGGGCCGCCGGCGGCGCCGGGGGCTACACCTACGCGCTCGTGCGCGACATCCTCCCCGCGGGCCTGCAGCTGCTGCCCGAGGGCCGCATCGTGGGAACGCCGACGGAGGGGCTCGGCACCTCGCGCAGCTTCGTGCTCCGGGTCACCGACGCCATCGGCAACATCGACGATCGCGCCTTCACCATGACCGTGGTGGACGGCCAGCCCTTCACCATCACCACGCGGCTGCTGCCCGACGCGCTGGTGGGCACCGACTACCTGCAGGCGCTGGTGGCGGTGAACCCCAGCGGCGCGCCCGTCTCGGCGCCCGTGCGGTGGCAGCTCGTCGCCGGCGCGCTGCCACCGGGCCTGGGCTTCGAGCCCTCCGCGAGCGACACCATCGTGCTCGCCGGGGCGCCCACGCGGGCGGGGCGGTACCGCTTCACCGTCGAGGCCGTCGACGCGCAGGGCCGCACCGACGCCGTCACCTACTTCGTGTCCATCGGGAGCCCGGGCGTCACCGTCACCGTCACCGGGCCCTCGCGCGCGCTGCCGGGCGACGCCATCGCCATCGCCTTCACGGCGTCGAACGCCATCGGCGAGGGGCGCTGGTGGTGGAAGAACGGCGAGCTGCCGCCCGGCCTCACCTTCTCGCCCGACGGCACGGTGAGCGGCACGCTCCCCGACGACGCGCCGCTGCGCGTGTACACGTTCACCGTGGGCTACGGCGGCTCCGCCGATCAGCTCCTGGCCTTGACCTCACGCAGCCTCGAGGTCACGCTGGAGCGCGAAGTGCCGCAAGGCTGCGCGACGGGCGCGGGGGAGCTGGGGTGGCTGGGCCTGCTGGGCGCCTCGCGGCTCCTGCGGAGGCGGAGGTCGGCGGGTAAGTCGTTGAAATGACGCCATCACAAGCATCCTCCCGATGACGTATGGAGGCCCGAGGCAATCGCGCCGATACTTTCTTCATCAACCCGCCCCGACCGGGGCTCACCCACGGAGCAGACATGAACGCGAAGATGAACAAGAAGGCGATGCTGAAGAAGGCCCGTGGTCAGGGCATGACTGAGTACATCATCATCGTGGCGCTCATCGCGATCGCGGCCATCGGGGTGATCACCCTCTTCGGCGACAACATCCGCAAGCTGTTCGGCATGTCGGCCGACGCGCTGGCCGGTGAGACCTCCGTGAAGAACAACACGCAGAAGGCCACCACCAAGATGACCCAGAAGAAGATGAGCGACTTCGCCTCGGACAACACGGCCGGCTACTAACCGCCCCGTCGCTGTCTGAAGGGCCCGCTGCCGCGCCTCGCGATTCGTGAGGTGCGGCAGTGGTGTTTTCGGGGTCTGATGCGCGCGTGAGGCTGAAGCGAGCGTGGCCAGCGGTGGTCGCCAGCGCGGTGCTGGCCATCGCCTTCCGCGATCTCTGGGCGGGCCACCTGCACGCCGGCCGCGACCTGACGGCCCACGTCTTCCCCGAGACGTGGTGGCTCGTGCAGCAGTGGAGCCAGGGCGAGGTGCCCACGTGGCTGCCGCACGCGCGCCTGGGGCAGCCCTTCCTCGCGCTGCTCTACACGCAGGTCTTCTACGCGCCGCGCGTGGTGCTGGGGTGGCTCTTTGGCTACGCGCGCGGGCCCAACGTGCTGCACCTGGTGCACGCGGCGTGGGGCTTCGCGGGCGTGTTCTTCGCCACGCGGCGCATGGGCCTGCCACGCGCGAGCGCGTCGGTCGCGGCGACCACCTTCGCGCTGTCGCCCTTCTTCATCGAGTTCGCGCAGAACTTCTCGTTCGCCTCCACGGCCGCCTGGGCGGGCTGGGCGCTGTGGGCGGCCGAGCGCCTCGCGCACCACGCCACGCTGCGCGGCGCGGCGCTGTTGGGCCTGGTGCTGGGCGCCGCGTTCCACGCCGGCTCTCCCGAGGTGTGGCTGTGGGAGGTGGCCTTCGTCGGCGCCACGCTCGCGCGCTCGCGGCGGGCGCTCGCCTTCGGGGCGCTGGCGCTGGCGTGGGCCGGGGCCCTGGCGGCGGTGACGGCGCTCCCGTCGCTGGAGCTCTCGCGCGAGTGGGTCAAGCCCGGCGCCGTGGTGGCCGGGCGCACGGAGTGGTCGGTGTCGGGGCTCCAGTGGCTGTCGATCGCCGTGCCCAACGCCGACTTCCCCCGGGGCAGCTACTGGGGCAGCGGCGATCAGCACTTCCTGGCCACGATGTTCCTCGGGGGCATCGCCGCGTGCCTGGTGCCCGCGGGCGTGCTGAGCCGCCGGGCGCGGCCGCTGGCGCTGGTGACGCTGGGCTGCGTGGTCCTCGCGGTGGGGAAGAACGTGCCGGCGGTGGCGTGGCTGCACGAGCTGCCGCCGTTCCGGCTCTTCCGCTACCCGGTGAAGTACGGGGTGGGCGCGCTCTTCGGGCTCTCGCTCCTCGCGGGCTTCGGCCTGCGGCACCTGGCCGTGGCCCGCCGGCGGCACGGCCCGCGCCTGCCGCTCGCGCTGCTGGGCTTCGCGCTGGGGCTGGCCGTCGCCTCGAGGAGCGAAGGCGCGCCCGAGGGCCTGACCGACGGTGCGCCCTGGCTGGTGCTGGCGGCGGCGCTGGTGCTGCTGCTGCACCGGCGGCCCGCGTGGCTCGCGGTGGCCGTGGCGCTCGAGGTGGTGTCGGCGCCCATCGAGCGCTGGCACCGCGTGGCTGCCGCGGAGCTCGACGCGCCCTCGCCGCTGGCCGCGCAGCTCCGCGAGCTGCCCGGGCACCGCGCCGCCATCAAGGTCGACCTCGACTACTTCGTCATCGAGGCCTGCGGCCCATGGGACGTCGAGGACGGCGAAGAGGGGCGCCGGCGCCTCGCGGGCCTGATGTTCGTCGTCGAGGGGCTCCGTGCGGTCAACGGCTACGGCTTTCGCAGCCCCTGGCGGCTCACCGAGACCTTCACGCGCTACCCCCACGCCCACGCCGTGGCGGGCGTCGCCTCGTTCGTGCGCGAGACCTGGGCGCCCCCGCCGGCGCCGGGCCTCACGCCGCTGCCCGGGCCCATCGCCGACGTGTGGACCTGGGTCGCCGACGCCGCGTGGCCGCGGGGCGTGCTCGTCGCGCGGGCGCGCGTGGGCCCCGACGACGAGGCGATGGCCGCCCTCGCCGCGCCCCTCGAGGCGCTCGCCCGGGAGGTGGTGGTGGACCACGGGCCGCCGCTCGACGCGCCGCCGTGCGAGAGCGCCGTGTCCACCGAGGAGCGCTCGGCGACGGCCATCGAGCAGCGCGTGGAGGCCTGCGCGGAGCGGGTGCTGGTGCTGACCGACGCGTGGTACCCGGGCTGGGAGGTGACGGTGGACGGCGCCCCGGCCCAGCTGCTGCGCGCGTGGGGCCTCTTCCGCGCCGTGCGCGTGCCGCCAGGCAAACACCTCGTGCGGTGGGACTACCGGCCCGCCAGCGTCCGCCTCGGCGCGGGCGTCTCGCTCTCGGCGCTCCTGCTGGCCCTGGGCGTGCTGCTCCGGGCGCGAAGGTAGACCCCTCGCGGTCGGCTGGTACGCTCGCGCCTCTCGTGGAAGGCCGACTCCTCCTCAAGGGCTGCAGCCTCTTCCGCGCCGACGGCCGCGTGCGCTCGGGCATGTCGGTGCTGGTGGAGGGCCAGACCATCTCGGCGGTGACGCCCGACGCCGAACTCCCCTCGCGGCCCGGCGACTGGGAGGTGCGCTGCGGCGGGCGCCTGGTGACCACCGGCCTGGTGGACTGTCACACCCGGCTGGTGGGTGGGCAGCTCACGCCCTGGGCCGGCGATCTCCTCCTGCGGCCCTTCCTCGATCGCTTCGCGCAGGAGCAGCACCTCGAGAGCAGCCTCACGGCCGGAGAGGTCGAGGCCCTCTCCGCCTTCTCCGTCGCCCGCCACCTCCGCCAGGGCGTGACGATGGCCGTCGAGCACCTGCATGCGCCCGGCTGCGTGGAGGCGGGGCTGCACGCCCAGGCCCGCGTGGCGGCGCGCCTGGGCCTTCGCCTGGTGAACGCCCACGCCTCGTCGAGCACGGTGCCGGGCAGCGCCGGGCCGGCGCAGGTCGAGGCCAACGCCCGCTACGCCGAGTCGCGGGTGGGAGACCCGCTGGTGCGCGGGGCCATCGGCGTGCGCGCGTCCTTCTGCGCCGACGACGACCTGCTCCGCGTCGCGGGCCACGCGAAGGAGGCGCTGGCGGTGGGGGCCCACTTCGCCCTCGCCGAGCATGACGACGATCTCGCCGTGACCTGGGAGCGCTACCGCGCGCGCATCGTCTCGCGCTTCGAGCGCTTCGGGCTGCTCGGCGGCGCGTCGGTGGGGGCGCACGCCCGGGCCATCGAGCGCGCCGAGGCCGAGCGCCTCGCGAAGTCCCGCACGCTGGTGGCGCTCACCCCGCGCACGGCGCTCACGGTGGCCGGCGGCTCGGCCCTGGGCCTCGAGGCGGTGCTGCTGAGCCAGAACCTGGTGGGCCTGGGCTCCGGCGGCACGGGCACGCTCTGGGAGGAGCTGGCGTCGAGCTACACCGGCGTCATGGCGCTGGCCCGCGCCGGGCGCATGCTCGACCCCGACAACCTCATGGCGGCCTTCTTCGTGGGTGGCCCCGCCGAGCTCTGCACCATGGTCTTCGGGGTGCCCTCGGGCAGCGTGGAGCCCGGGGCGCTCGCCGACCTGGTCATCTCCGACACGGTGCCCGCGCTCGAGACGGGCAACTTCACGCCGCACCTCCTCATGCAGCTCAGCCAGGCCCCCGTGGGGTGGACCATCGTCAACGGCCGCGTCGTCGTGCGCGAGGGGCAGCTCCTCGGGGCCGACTACCTCGAGCTCGCCCGCGACGCGGCCCGGGCCCTCGAGAGCGTCTGGCGCCGCGCCGGCGTGACGGGCGGGGGCGCCGCGCCGTCGTGAAGCCCGCGCTCAGAGCGGCCCTCGCGCGCCGTCGCGAGGCGCTGCCGGAGGCGACCGACTGCTTCCGGTGGATCGACGGCGAGCTGCCCGAGGTGACGGTGGATCTCTTCGGCGACGTCGCGGTGCTCAGCCTCTACCGGCCCTCGAGCGCGGCGGAGGAGCTGGCGCTGGCCCAGGCCTGCGCCGAGGTGGCCGGCCTGCGCGCGGTGTACCTCAAGCGCCGCCCCCCCGAGGCGCGCCGCGCCGCCAACGAGCGAGCGCTGGAGGTGGCCCCGCCCGCGCCGCTCGTGGGCGAGGCGGTGGCCGCGCACGTGGCGACGGAGCTGGGGGTGCGCTTCGAGCTCCGCCCGGCGAACGGGCTCTCGGTGGGCCTGTACCTCGACGCCCGCGACGCGCGCGCCTGGGTGTGCGAGAGCGCCGGCGGGCGCACGGTGCTCAACGCCTTCGCCTACACCTGCGGCTTTGGCCTCGCGGCGCGCCTCGGCGGAGCGCGCCGGGCCGTCAACCTCGACGCCTCCCGCAAGGTGCTCGACTGGGGCGAGGCGAACCACGCCCTCAACGCGCTCACCGTCGATCGCTACGACTTCATCTCGGGAGACGCCTTCGACTGGCTGGGCCGCCTCGAGAAGAAGGGCGAGGCTTTCGGGCTCGTGGTGCTCGACCCGCCGGGCTTCGCCACCTCGAAGACGCGGCGCTTCAGCGCGCAGCGCGACTACCACCAGCTCGTGGCGGCGGCCGAGGGCGTGGTGGAGCCAGGCGGGCTGCTGCTGGCGATGTGCAACGTCGAGCAGCTCTCGGTCCGCGACCTCGAGGCGCAGGTGGAGCGCGGGCTGGCCGGGCGCCGCGCGCAGGTGGTGCGCCGCTTCGGCGCCAGCCCGGTGGACTTCGCCCAGCCCAGTGCCCTCAAGTGCCTCGCGCTCGAGCTGGGGCCTCGGCCGGGGGCGGCGCGTCGCCCGGCAGCGAGTGGAAGCGCACCGCGCTGACGACCCACGGCATGGGCGTGCCCTCGAGGGGCAGCAGGTCCCACGAGAGGTCGTCGTTGGCCGGCGCCCGGGCGAGGAGCGAGCGGGCGAGCTCCTGGAGCGTCTCGACGCGGAGCTGCTCGGCGTGCCAGCGCGACAGGGCGCGGCGCCGGCGCACGTAGCCCACCACGAGCAGGCCCGAGGCGATCACCCACAGCAGCGTGCCGCCCGACAGGAGGAGCGGCCACCACGGGTAGCGGCGCGGGAGCTCGTCGCGGAAGGCCTTCTCTTCCACCGACAGCGGCGAGCGGAAGGCGATGCCGAAGGCCTTCTCGAAGGCGTCTCCTTCGGAGACCCGGTCGATCAACAGCCGGAAGGCCCACGGGCCGTGGCGATCGCGGAGGAACTCGACGAAGGCCACGCTCTGCGCGTAGGCGATGGCCACGTCGTCGGGGTAGCGGGGGAAGCCGTCGGCGAGATCTTCGAAGCGGAAGACGCGGTCCTGGGCGACGGCGCGGGTCAGCGTGGCGAAGTGCTCGACGCGAAACTTCCGCTCTCCGGTGAGCTCCTGGGCGAGGCCCTCCTGGAACCAGCGCGGCCAGCCGCGCCCGAGCTGCCCCAGGGCGACGTGCACCAGCTCGTGGCGGAGCGTCAGCTGCCCGTCGCCCTGGATGAGCGAGTGGGCCTCCACCAGCACCACGTTGGCGTCGGGCCAGGCCAGGGCCACGGCCCAGCTCGGCGGGTGCTGGCCGGGCAGGGCGAGGGCTTCGTACTCCTCGCGGCCGAAGCCCAGCCGCAGCTCCGTCACCCCCGGCCAGTCGCGGCCCACGAGGCGGGCGACGTCGTCGCGCAGCGCCTCCACGTCGCGCGCGAGGTACTCGGCGGCGCCCTTCGCCCGGGGCGTGTGGACGATGCGGAAGCGGGGGGTGGGCAGGGTGGCCGTCGTCACCTGGCCCGCGAGGCCCAGGCCTGCCGAGGGTATGGCGAAGGCCTCGGCGTCGGCCGGCGGCGGTGGGGCCACCAGCAGGCAGAGCGCGAGGAGCGCGGCGGAGGGCGTCATGGGAGCGCCAGTCTGGCCATGACTTCGGCGGGCGCCACCCCCCGAACGGCCAGCCGCTTGCGTCGGCCGGTCGCGCCGTCGAGCAGCTCGACGTCGGCGCGGCGCAGCTCGAGCGCGTCGGCGAGGAAGGCCACCAGCGCGGCGTTGGCCTCGCCGTCGACCGGCGGGGCGGCCAGGGCGATCTTCAGGCGGCCGTCGTGCTCGCCCAGCACCTTCGTGCGCGAGGCCCGCGGCTGCACCAGCACCAGGAGCAGGCTGCCGTCGGCCGTGGCCGACACCCAGCTCACCGCTTGACCAGGTACGCCACCTCGCCGCCGGGCTGCGTCTTCCACGACTCGAGCAGCTTCTTGTGCGAGTCGATGAGGCTCTCGAGGTGGCTCTCGAACTGCACCTTCTGGCGCTTCATCTCGTTGAGCTCCTTCACCAGCTCCACGAGGCGGTTGTTGGCGCTGGCGACGATCTTGTCGGCCTGGAGCTCGGCGTCGGCGAGCGTCACCTCGGCCTCCTTCTTGGCCTGGGCCTTGACGTCTTCGCTGATGCGCTGGGCCGTCACCATCGTCTCCTGGAGCGCCTTCTCGCGCTCGAGGTGCTGCTCGAGGCGCGCCTGCACCCGCTTGAGCTCCTCCTTGAGGGAGATGTTCTCGCGCACCACCTCCTCGAACTCGCCGGCGGTGAGCTCGAGGAAGCCCTCGACCTCCTTCTTCGAGTAGCCGCGCAGGGCCAGCTCGAAGCGCTTCTGGCGGACGTCGAGGGGGGTCATCTTCATGGGGAGGCTCCTTGCGTCAGGGCTTGTCGAGGAACGCGGCGCCCAGCTCGCGGGCGCGGCGGGTGGCCGCTTCGACGGCGTCGATGAGGGTGGTGCGCAGCCCGCCGGCCTCGAGCGTGTGGAGCCCGGCGATGGCCGTGCCGCCGGGGCTGGTGACCTGGTCCTTGAGCTCGCCGGGGTGCACGTGCGTCTCGAGCAGCATCTTCGCGCTGCCCAGCACCGTCTGCGCGGCCAGCTCGAGCGACTGGCGCCGCGAGAGGCCGACCTTCACCCCCGCGTCGGAGAGCGCCTCGATGATGAGGAAGATGTAGGCCGGCCCGCTGCCCGAGAGCCCCGTGACGGCGTCGAGCTGGTACTCGTCGACGGTGGTGGTGAGCCCGACCGAGTCGAACATGGCCGTGGCCAGGGCGAGGTCCTCGGGGGTCGCGTGCTCGCCGGCCGAGAGGGCGGTGGCGCCCAGGCCCACGAGGCTGGGCGTGTTGGGCATGGTGCGCACGATGCGCGCCCCGGCCCCGAGGCGCCGCTCGATGGCGGCGATGGGCACGCCGGCGGCCACCGAGATGACGAGCTTGGTGTGGTCGATGGCCGGGGCGATCTGCGTGAGCAGCTTGTCGAGCGCCTGCGGCTTCACCGACAGCACGATCACCTCGGCCTCGCGCGCCGCCGCGAGGTTGTCCAGCGTGGTGACGATGCCGTGGGCCTGCTCGAGCTGCGCGGCCTTCTCGGCCCGCCGCGCGGTGGCGATGATCTTCTTCGGCGCGAGGCCCGCGCGCAGAAGGCCGCGGATGATGGCCGTGGCCATGTTGCCGCCGCCGAGGAAGGCCACGCGTCGGTCGATCACTTCTCGTCTCCGGGGAAGGCGAGGGGCGACATCGACCCGGGCGGAACTTCGACGGGCGGCAGCCGCGGCAGCGCCTGCTCGGCGGTGGGCTCGGGCACCAGGGCCGCCAGCCCGCGGGCCACCTGCTGCACCGCGCCGGGCACCTGCACCTGCTGCCGCGCGACGCGGTGCACGAAGCGCAGGGCGGTGAAGGTGTTCTGGCAGGGCACCAGCTGCATCGCGAGCTGCTTGACCGCCTCGGGCACGGAGGGGTGCCGCACCACGTTCGAGAGGATCTCCTCGGCCCGCGGGTGGCGGATCGCGCCCACCGCGCGCACGGCCGCGCGCGCCACCGCGGGGTTCGGGTCGAGCGAGAGCTGGGCCAGCGGGTTGAGCGCCCGGGCGTCACCCAGCAGCCCCAGGTCTTCGATGGCCTGCGCGCGGATCTCCGCGGGCGCCGGCTCGAAGGCCCAGGTGAGCGCCCGCACGAAGGCGACCTCGGCGGCCGCGGCGTCGCGCGTCGCGGGGCAGGGCTCGTCCTCCTTCGCGCTGCCGATGGGGGCCGGCCGCCGCGCGGGGCCCACGGCCAGGGCGGTCGACGCGGCCAGCGCGAGGGCGAAGGGCAAGCGGCTCATCGTGGGCATGATGCCTCAGGGGAAAACGCGGCCAATTTTTTGCGTCGATCCACCACGCGGGTACAAGTCGTCACACGCCTGTAGCACACGCCCGCGAGGAAGATCCGCCATGCCCCACGCCGTTCAGTCGTGCACCACCCTCGAAGACGTCGACGTCGAGTGCACCTACTGCAACGTCCGCATGACCAGCCAGGTGGGAGGGGGCGGCACCATGCGCTACTTCCACTGCCCGTCGTGCTCGCGCTGGAGCAGCAGCGTCTACGACGAGGTCTTCCGCGCCGACTCGAAGATGCGCACCCGGCGGCCCACCGGCGAGACGCCGGCCGTGGGCTTCGGCTCGGTGAAGGAGCGCCTCGAGAGCTGGCTGCAGTCGCTCAGCGAGAGTGACCCCTACCGCACCCTGGGCGTCTCGCCGCGCGCCAGCGACGTGCAGCTGCGCGAGCGCTACCTCGCGCTGGCCCGCACCCACCACCCTGATCGCGGCGGCAGCGCCGACTCGATGCGCCGGGTCAACCAGGCCTACGAGCGCGTGCTGGCGCACCGGGCGCAGCAGCGCCTGCCCGCCGCGGGCCTGCTGCCGTCAGGCCGCTGAGCCGCCCCCGCGCAGGAGCCAGCGCCAGAAGGCCACGCCCGTCGCGACGCCGGTCAGCACCTTGAGCGGCCAGGGGAAGAAGGCGCCCGGGCTCACGAAGCCCTCGACGACGCCGATGCCCACGAGGAAGGGCGCGCACCCCAGCACGAGCTGCACGCCCTCGCGCGCGTTGACCCGCAGCGCCGCCGCCCGCGACGCCTCGCCGGGGTCGAGCACCGCGCGGCCGACGTGCAGCCCCGCGCCCGACGCGATGCAGATGATCGACAGCTCCACCGGGCCGTGCGCGGCCATGAACTCGAGGATGTTGCGCGCCACGCCGCCCTGCGCGCACGCTGCCACCACCGCGCCCAGGTGCACGCCGTTGTAGAGCGTCAGGGCCGCGGTGCCGAGGCCCGCGGTGATGCCCAGCGCGAAGGTGGCGATGGTGACGCGCAGGTTGTTGGTGAAGATGAGCGCCGCCAGCTCGCCGGGCGTGCGCGCGGCCAGGGCCGTGTCCGTCCACAGCTCGCGGCGATCGATGAAGTGGCGCAGCTCCGCGGGCACCAGCAGCGCCGCGCCGTCGGGGTGGAGCAGCACCGTCACCGCGCCCAGCACCGCGCCCAGGGCGAGGAGGCCGGCCGCGGCGAGGGTGGAGGGCAGGGTGCGCCGCACCAGCGCGGGGAAGGTCACGGCGTAGAAGGCGCGCATCGCCTCGAGGCGCCGGCCGCGCGGCCGGTAGATGTCGCGGTAGGCGCGCGCGCACAGCTGGCTCAAGAAGCGCACCACGTCGGTGCCCGCGTAGTGCCGCTGCGCGAGCGCGAGATCGGCGTTGGCGCGGCGGTAGTGGGCGTCGAGGGCCGCGACCTCGGCGAGCGAGAGCCGGCGGCCGGGCGCGAGCAGCGCCTCGAGGGCCCTCCAGTCGGGCTGGCGTCGCGCGACGAAGGCGGCGAGGGCCTCGGCCATCAGCGCCCGCCCAGCCTCGCGCGCACCGCGTCGCGCAGCCCCTCGGCCGAGCGCCCCGCAGCGTCGAGGCCCAGGCGCCCGGCCAGCCGCTGGCCGAGGCGGAGCCGGGCCTCGGGCTCCAGGGACTCGAAGCGGGCGAGGTACCCGGTGGCGAGCTCCACGAGATCGACGTCGTGCCCGCCGTCGGCGGCCTGCGCGTAGCGCGAGAGGTCCACCTGCTCGTCGCGCACCAGCACCGTGCCCGCCAGGAGGTCGCCGAGGCGCCGGTGGCGGCGATCGATGAGCATCGTCGCGACGCCCACCGGGTAGCAGGCGGGCAGGAAGTCCACCACGCGCAGGAGGTTGCGCACGGCGCTCTCGAAGACGCCCACCGGCGAGCCGTCGGCCTTCACCACGCGAATGCGCACCAGCCGCTTGCCGACGGTCTGCCCGTGCCACAGCACCTCGAGCAGCGTCCAGTAGACCCACAGCCCGGCGAACACCGCGAGGAGCGCCACCACGCGCGCGGTGGAGGAGACGGCGAGCACCGCCTCCACCGGGTCGGGCACGAGGAGCGTGAAGGCGAAGTAGGCGACGAGGGCCACGCTGCCCAGGAGCGCGACGTCGACCAGCCAGGCCATGGCCCGGGAGCCCAGGCCCGCGATGGGGAGCTCGACGGCCACGCGCTCGGGCGTCGCCACCTGGAGCGCGTCGGGCTCGCTCATGCCTTCTTGCGCACCATCACCGCCCCGAAGAAGCCGTCGGTGTCGTGGCGGTGCGGGTAGAGCCGCAGCATGCCGTTGCGCGTGGTGGAGGCGGCGAGCCCCTCGCCCAGCCACGGCGTCGCGGGCACCAGCTCGAACTCGGGGTGCGCGGCCAGGAAGTGCTCGACGACGCCCTCGTTCTCCTCGCGCAGCAGGCTGCAGGTGCCGTACACGAGCCGGCCGCCCGGCTTCACCAGCTTCGAGAAGCGGGCCAGGAGCGTCTGCTGGCGGTTGACGTGGTCCGCGAGCACGGCCGCGTCGAGGCGGTAGCGCGCGTCGGGCTTGCGGCGCCAGGTGCCGGAGCCGCTGCACGGGGCGTCCACCAGCACGCGCTCGGCGGAGCCGCGGAGCTTCTCGAGCTGCTCGTCGGCCTCCGGGCCCGGTGCGATGGGCTTGATGCGCACGTTGTGCACGCCGGCGCGCCGCGCCCGCAGCTTGAGCTCCTCGAGGCGGCGGGCCTCGATGTCGAGGGCGTGGAGCTCGCCGCGGTTCTTCATCTGCGCCGCGAGCTGGAGCGTCTTGCCGCCGGCCCCGGCGCAGGCGTCGATGACCTGGCGGGGCGGCGCGTCGACGAGCATGCCCAGCAGCTGGCTGCCTTCGTCCTGCACCTCGAAGAGGCCCTCGCGGAAGGTCTTGAGAGAGAAGACGTTGGTGCGCGTCTCGAGCACCAGGCCGAAGGGCGAGAGCGGGGTGGTGCGGACCACCACGTCTTCTTTGGCCAGGGCCTTCGCCACCTCGTCGCGCGTGGCCTTCAAGGGGTTGGTGCGCACGGTGAGGGGCGCGCGGCGGTTCATCGCCTCGGTCACCGCGCGGGCCTCCTCTTCGCCCAGCTCGGCCAGGAGCTTGTGGGCGAGGAAGTCGGGCACGGAGGCCTCGATGCCGAAGCGCTCGGCGAGGGAGAGGCGCTCGAGCTTCTTGCGCTCGGGCCCCAGGGTGCGGAGCCACTCGCCGTCGGTGCCGGGCAGCGAGAGGTGCTGCAGCACCTGGCTGACGCCCTCGCCCTCGAGCACCCGCGAGATGGCGAAGCGGTAGAGGTCCTTGCGGCTGTTGTTGAGGGTCGCGAAGTTCTTCAGCTTGGCCTCGGCGAGGTAGTCCACGAGGCGCTGGCGCCGCAGCAGGGCGTAGACGCGCTCGGCGACGGCGCGGCGCTCGGTCGAGTACATGTGCTTCTTGTGCCGCAGCGTGAAGTCGAGCGCGCGGTCGGCGAGGCGCCCCTCATGGCGCACGGCCCCGTAGGCCTCGAGGCACGCCTGAGTGACCAGGTCTTCACGGTTGGGGCGCTCTTTGAACTGGCTCACGGTGCGTTACGGCTCCTTGCTGCGGAAGAGGGTCCAGGCGCCGACCAGCACGGCGAGGGTGACGAGGCTGACGCCGACGGTCCAGCTCAGCCACGGGGGCAGGCCGGCCGGCGCGACGTCGACCACGGCGCGCACGACCTTGTGGTGCGTGGTGCGCCAGCTCAGCTCGAGGCGGTGCGGGCCCTCGACGGCGGGCACGAAGGTGGCGACCCAGGCGCGCTCGCCGGCCGGCCGGGTGACGGTGCGGGTGTCTGCCGCGCCGAGGGCGTCGAGGGGGCGCAGCGCGAAGGTCACCGGGCCCTCGTACTCGGGGCCGCTGAGCGGCATGACCGAGGCGGAGACCACCAGCGGGGCGCCCACCCGCGCGGGCGCGCCGCTCACCGTGCCCTTGAGCGCCTCGTCGGCGTCGTGCCACGTGAAGGCGGCGCCGCCGGGGCTGGTCTCGAGCTTGAGCTGCGACAGGGCGCTCTCGCCCGCGCGAGGGTCGATGGGCATCTGCGTGAGGGCCGCGGCGAGCGCGAGGGGCAGCAGCATGGGGTTCCACCTGCCTTCATAGGCGGGCTCGCCGCGCGCTGGTACTGTTCGCATCATGCTCACCGCCGCGCGGGAGGTGCGGGTGGCCCCCCAGGTCGATCAGCGAGGCCTGCGGCCCCTCGTCTGCCTGCTCTGCGCGCTGGCGAGCGCGTGTGACGTGGCAGCCGACCTGCCCGCCGGCGTGCGACGCGACGCGGAGGACGGCTGGCCCGGCGTGCCCCGCAGCGCCGAGGTGCGGGTGCGTCTGGGCTTCCGCGAGCTGCCCGCGGGCGAGGTGCTGACCGACTTCCCCTTGCTGGTTCGGGTGCCAGCGCACGTGCCGCAGGAGGCTACCCTGCGCTTCCTCGCCTCTGACGGCGGTCAGCTGCCCTTCGAGATCGAGCGCTGGGGGCCCGCGCCGGAGCGGATCGTCTGGGTGCGCGCGCCGCGCGTGACGGTCGGGGAGCACCTCTGGCTCGTCTTCAGCCTCGGCGGGTCGCCGGTCTCCTTCGAGCCCAGGCAGGTGTGGTCCTCCGGCTATGTCGGCGTGTGGCACTTCGCGGAGCCGGACAGCGCGCCAGGCGTGGTGAAGGACAGCTCCCCCAGCGCCCTGCTGGGGACCTTCTCCGGCACGACGCCTCGGCAGCGCTCGCCAGACGGCGGGGGGCTCGGCAGCCACCTCGTCATTCAGCCCGGCGCCTTCGCCACGGTGGAGAACGGCGCGCCGCTGCGCACGACGGGCTTCCGCTCTGGAATGAGCCTCGAGCTGTGGCTCAGCGTGAGCGACGCCGGCACCGCCTCGCAGGACATCGTCTCGAAGATGGGCCTCGACCAGAACCGCGGCTGGGACCTCGCCCTCGAGAGCGGCGACAGCCTCGCGTTTCGCACCAGCGCCGATGGCCGCGCCGTGGCGTACGTCGGCTCGACCTCGGTGGTGCTCGGGCGCTGGTACCACGTCGCGGGCACGCTCCAGGCCGGCGCCGCGAGCCGTCTCTACCTCGACGGCGAGCTCAACGACGAGAACCAGGACGGCGGGGTCCTCCTCTTCGACAACGCGCTGCCCGTCGTCTTCGGCGCCCAGTCCGACCCGCACGTGGACCCGTTCTCGGGCCTCATCGACGAGGTCCGCCTCTCCGACGTGACGCGCTCCGCGCGCTGGGTGAAGGCCAGCTACCTGTCGATGCGCGACGAGCTGCTCGAGTATGGCGCGCCGGAGTTCCCGACAGACGCGGGTCCGACTCCGCCTGATGCGGGCGCGGCGCTCGACGCAGGCGCGGGCGACGGCGGCACCTCCCCCGACGGCGGCAGCGCCGACACGTCCCCGGTCCTGCGCTTCGCCTCCTCGGGCTGCGCGGCAACCCCCGGGGGCCTGCTCCTCCCGCTCGGCGGCCTGCTCTTTCGGCGGCGCGGTAAACGCTGAGGAACATTGTGGTTCCGCGTTCGGCTTCTTAGGATGCTCCGTTCGCTTTCCCCACGATGTCAGCCCAGACCTTCGGCAGCTACCAGCTCATCAAGAAGCTCGCGACCGGCGGCATGGCCGAGGTGTGGCTGGCGAAGAAGACGGGCATCGAGGGCTTCGAGCGGCACGTCGTGGTCAAGCGCATCCTCCCGCACCTCGCGGAGGACCCCGAGTTCGTCCAGATGTTCCTGAACGAGGCGAAGATCGCCTCGCGCTTCAATCACCAGAACATCGCGCAGATCTACGATCTCGGTGAGACGAACGGGCAGTACTTCATCGCCATGGAGTTCATCCACGGCGAAGACCTGGGCCGCGTCATGCGCCGCGCCTGGAGCACCGGCCAGTGGATCGCCCGGCACATCGCGCTGCGCATCATCGCCGACACCTGCGCGGGCCTCCACTACGCGCACACCCGCAACGACGAGCAGGGCCGGCCGCTGCTCGTCGTGCACCGCGACATCTCGCCGCAGAACATCCTCATCAGCTTCGA
>CAYUZK010000002.1:65590-72459 GCA_964449625.1 uncultured Archangium sp. | reverse complement strand
GTGAAGGTGGTGGACTTCGGCATCGCCAAGGCCGCCGACCAGGTCTCGATGACCAAGTCGGGCGCCATCAAGGGCAAGTTCGCCTACATGGCCCCGGAGCAGGCGGCCGGCAAGCCGCTCGACGCGCGCAGCGACATCTTCGCGCTCGGGCTGGTGCTCTACGAGCTCGTCACCGGCGTGCGCCCCCTCAAGCGCGACAGCGAGCTGGCCACGCTGCAGGCCGCGCTGGAGTGCAAGATCGACCCGCCCTCGATGGTGGCCGAGGTGCCGGGCGAGCTCGACAGCATCGTGATGCGGGCGCTCGCCAAGGAGCCCGACGATCGCTACGGCGACGCGCGCGAGCTCCAGCGCTCCCTCGAGCAGCACCTGCTCAACTCGAAGGAGCTCGCCTCCAACGTGGAGGTCTCCGAGCTCATGGAGGCCCTCTTCGCCGACCGGCTCGGTGAGGAGGCCCGGCTCGGCGCGCCGAACCCGTCTACCGAGTCGTCCTCCAGCAACCCCGTCGCGCCCTCGTACAGCTCGGCCCCGCAGTCCGTCACGCAGCCGCCGCCGGCCCCCGCGCAGCCGCTGCGCGCTTCCCCGTCACTCACCCTCGACGAAGACGCGGTGGACCCCGGCGACACGTCCGACGAGCCCGAAGACGACGAAGAAGAAGAGCAGTCCGGGCGCGGCCCGGGCAACTACGAGCTCCCCGCGGGCACGGTGGTGCCCAGCCGGCGGTACAACAAGGGCGAGGCCACCGTGGCGGCCCGGGCGAGCTCTCGCCACGAGGCGACCCGGGCACCGCCGCCCGAGGAGCCGCCGCGGCAGTCCCGGCAGATCAAGAAGCGCACCTCCGGCAGCCTCGCCACCCCGGCCCCCGGAGACGACGGGCCCGAGCCCCGGCGCCGCCCGACGGGCCAGCTCAAGAAGCGCACGAGCACCGGCGCGGCCATGCCCGAGGCGCCGCCGCGCCGCTCCCGGTCGGGGCTGGACGCTTCGGGAGCGCAGCGGGCCTCGAACGACGGCATCTCGAAGATCGTCGACGTGGCCGGGCTGCGCGAGCGCCAGAGCTCACGGCTCAAGGCCCTCATCTCGGTGCTGGTGCTGGCGGGCGTGGTGGTGATGCTCTTCGTCTACAAGGACGCGCTCCTGCGCGCGCTCAACTCCGGCGGCCTCTCGCAGGGGGGCGTGCCGGTGCGCCTCTCGGTCAAGACCAACCCGCCCACGGTGGTGACGGTGGTGCCGTCGCCGGCCGTGGCCAACCGCAAGCGCTTCGAGCTCGGGCGCACCCCCCTCGACGAGCTCTCGGGCGCCTTCGTGGGCGACACCATCGTCCTGAGCAATGAAGACCGCGGCATCCACTACGAAGAGACCATCGAGTACGGCGAGCCCAACCAGCACCTGCTCATCAGCAAGACCTTCAAGGAGAGCGTGGTGAAGGTGCGCACGAAGCCGCTGCTCAAGAACGCCACGGTGTGGCGCGGCAACTTCAAGCTGGGGCAGGTGGGGGTCAACATCGGCCTGTTCCCAGGCACCCACGAGCTCGAGATCCGCGCCGATCAGCTCACCGAGGCCGTGCCCTTCACCGTGAAGTTCCTCGACAGCCAGAAGAACTTCGACTGGGAGGTCGACGTCAGCGCCGCCCTCCAGCAGAAGAAGGCCCCCCAGTAGCCCGCGCCGCGCCGCGGCGTTATACGAGCCCCCCATGGACACCTCCGTCGCCCCCACCGAAGCCCAGCCCTCGACCTCCGCCGAGCCCGCCTTCTCGCTGACCCCCGGCGCCATCGCCCAGGTCAAGCAGGTGATGGCCGAGCAGCAGCTCGCCGGTCACTACCTCACCGTGCGCGTGGTGCCCGCGGGCTGCAGCGGCCTGGGGTACGACCTCAACCTGGTGAAGGACACCAAGGCCGGCGACCTGATCTGGGACCAGGACGGCGTGCAGATCTGCACCGACGCCCTCTCCACCAAGTACCTCACGGGCGTGGTGGTGGACTACGTGAAGTCCGACATGGCGGCGGGCTTCAAGTTCGAGAACCCGAACGCGAAGTCGTCCTGCGGCTGCGGCTCGTCGTTCTCGGCCTGAGCGCCTGCCCATGAGCCGCGCCGGGAGGGGAGTCGCGCTGGCGCTGATCGCTGCCGCGTCAGGGTGCGTGACCGCGAAGGACGCCGTCGGCGCCGGAGACAGCCGCATCGACGAGGGCTCCGCGAAGGAGGCCGCCGTGCGCGCCGCCACCGGCCACGCCTGTGGGCCCGACGTGCCCGGTGACGTGGTGCTGCTCGACGCCCGCACCGCGGGGCCCGTCACCTGCCTCCCGGTGACGGTGACGCGGGAGTCGATGTCGTGCGCGGCCGGCACCGAGTGCCCGTCGGAGGTGCTCTTCAAGGGCCTCACGGGCCCGAAGGGGCACCTCAAGCTCCGGGGGCCCGTCGAGAAGGCGCGCCTGGTGGCCGTCGCCGACGGCTACGCGCCCTCCACGCTCTCGGCGGCGAGCAGCGCCCCCGACCGGGTGCTGGAGCTCGAGCTGGCGCCGGTCGAGGGCTTCTGGCTCAAGGCCCTCGACGCCGACGGCAACTACCTCGTCGACGTGGTGCTGACCTTCAAGCAGGGCGACGACACCCTCGCGCAGCTGCGCACCAACGCCATGGCCAACGTCTTCTTCACCCAGCGCCAGCCCTTCGCGGGCCAGCCCGTCACCGTCGAGGCCGAGGGCTTCAAGCCCCTCACGGTGGACGAGGGCAGCGACCTGGGCGACGACGGCCACACCCTGACGCTCCAGCGCTGAAGGCCCCACGTCAGCCGGTCGGCGTCACCGCGGCCAGGCCCACCATCGCGTCGCGCCGCACGCCGGCCGTCACGAAGTCCTGCACCGCGCGCGCGAGCGTCGCCGCGAGCAGCCCGATGAGCGGCAGGTGCTCGCCGCCCTCGCAGGTGGCCTGGCCCGCGTGGTCCTCGGCGTCGGGGGTGAAGCGCTCGTCCCACCGCACCAGGCCGAAGGTGCCGTCGCCGCTGAGCGCCGCGTGGAGGAGCGGCGTGCCGGTGGCCCGCGCGTGCGCCGAGAGGAGCCCCCGGCTGGCCGCGTTGTCGAAGCAGTCCACCAGCAGGCCGGCGCCCGCGCACAGCTGCGCGACGTTGTCGGCCGTGAGCCGCACGCCGAAGGCCTCGGCCTTGACGCCGTGGAAGTTGAGGAGCTGCGCCTTGAGCGCCTCCGCCTTGTTCTTGCCCACCGACTGCTTCACGTAGGCCTGCGCGAGGAGGTTCTTCGACTCCACGCGGTCGAAGTCCACCAGGGCCAGGCTGGCCGGGAGGTTCCGGCACAGCACGGCCGCGGTGGAGCCCAGGGCCCCCACGCCGCAGATGACCAGGCGCACCGGCGCGCCCTCACGCCCCGAAGGGCACCTTGGGCCGCAGGTAGAGCCGCTGCCCGCCCTGGAGCCGGTCGACCACGTAGCCGTCGAAGGCGCTCTCGGGGAGGTGGGGCAGGGCGAGGCCGGGCACGTTGCCCGCGCGCACGACCTCGACGGCGATGCGCTTGAGGTCGGCGTCGGAGAGCTGGCCGTCGAGCTCGAGGGCGTAGTCGGCCGAGAGGCCCTGGTAGGTGATGTTGAGCGTCGCCATGGTGCACCTCCTGGTGCGCGGTGGAGCGGGCCGACGCGGCGGTCGGCGAAGGCCTGACGGGTCAGCCCAGGCCGTCGGCGTTCTTCAGATCCTTCAGGCGCAGGCCGTTCTTCTTGAGCAGGCGGTAGAGCGACTGCATCGACAGGCCCGTGCGCGCCTCGGCGGCCTTGATGTCGAAGCCGCACTGCTTCATCACCTCGGCGAAGTAGTGCTTCTCGAAGTCGGCCAGCATGCGGTCCCTCGCCTCGTGGTACGGCAGCTTCGAGACGACGTCGAGCAGCGAGGTGCGCGTGGGGCGGTCGGCCGGCACCAAAAGCTCGAGCCAGCTCGAGTTGCCGGTGGCCTGCATGAGGGCGCCGCGCTCGAGCACGTTGCGCAGCTCGCGCACGTTGCCCGGCCAGTCGTAGCCCTCGAGCAGCGAGAGCATCTGCGGCGAGAGCTCGATGGGCGTCGAGAGGTTCTTGACCAGGTGCCGGGCGAGCAGGGGAATGTCGATCTTCCGCGTGCGCAGCGGCGGCAGGCGCACCCGCGCCACCGCGAGGCGGAAGAAGAGCTCCTGGCGGAAGCGGC
The DNA here is from genome assembly GCA_964449625.1 of uncultured Archangium sp. GTDB lineage: Bacteria > Myxococcota > Myxococcia > Myxococcales > Myxococcaceae > Archangium_A. Next base: position 68,291 of record CAYUZK010000002.1, on the reverse strand, counting down.
CCTGCTGCACCTCCTCGGCGAGGTTGCGGGAGGTGGAGGCCAGGATGCGGGCGTCGAGGCGCTTGCCGCCCGGCAGCTCCTTCGTCTCGAGGATGCGCAGGAGCTTGGGCTGCACCGCGGCCGGCAGCTCGGCGACCTCGTCGAAGAGGATCATGCCGCCCTGGCCGCTGGCGAAGGCCCCGTCGGGCCCGTAGAGCTCCCGCTCGGCGGCCGCGTCGGACAGCATCGCGCAGTCCACCACGCGGAAGGGCCCGAAGCGCCGCACCGAGTAGGCGTGCACCGCCCGGGCCGCGAGCTCCTTGCCGGTGCCCGTCTCGCCCTCGATGAGGAGCGTCACGTCTTCGCGCGTCACCCGGCGCAGCTCCGCGAAGACGATGCGCATGGCCTCGCTCAGGCCCACGAGGTCGCCGAACTGCTCGCCGCCGTCGAGCTCGACCTCGGTCTCCCGCGTCTTCTGCTTGATCGTCAGCCGCGTCTTGCCCAGGTCGATCTTGTCGCCCGGCTCGACGAAGGCCTGCAGCGTCAGGCGCCCCGCCAGGAAGGTGCCGTTGCGCGAGCTCAGGTCGCGCAGCAGGAGCCCCCGCGAGGTGCGCTCGATCTCCAGGTGCTTGCGGCTCACCGTGTTGTCGCTCAGCACGAGATCGTTGCTCTCGTCGGAGCCGACGCGGATGAGGCCCGCGGAGAGCGCGGAGGTGGACTTGCCCTTGTCGGGCCCGCCGATCACCTCGACCGTCCACTCGCGGATGGGGACGCGGGTGATGCTGTCCCCGGGGATGGTCACCGATTCGGTGGTCTCGACCATGGAGCCTCGTACCCTACCGCACCCTCAGGGGACCAGCGCCTCTCGTTCGTGCCCGGCGCGGCCGACCCGCACCAGCACCGGCTGGCCCCCGAGCCGCCGCCGCGCGAGCACCTCCGGGAGCGGGGGCTCGCCGTCGATCTGAAGGAGCAGGTCGCCCGGCTGCACGGCGGCGTCGCCGGGCGCGGCCACCACCAGCAGGGATGGCGGCGTGCGCGAGAGCTTCACCACCAGCTCCTCGGGGAGCCAGGGCGAGAGGAAGCGCGCGCGCCCCTGCATCCACACCTCGGCCTGGAGCGCGTCGGGCTGGGCTCGCGCCGCGTCGGGCTGGGCCGCGACGATGGCCGGGGAGAGCGCCAGGGTCAGCCCCAAGTCGCGCGCCGCCGGCCGCTCTACCGCCCAGCGGCGGGCCAGGCGCAGCGCCTCCTTCGTCAGCTGCTCGAGGAGCCGGGTCATCGGCGGGGCCGGGTCGAAGTCCTCCTCGCCCGTGGGCTGGGCGAAGGGGTCGATGGTGACGGCCCCGCTCAGCTCCGCCAGAACGGCCCGGCTGCTGGGGTGCAACAGCTCGACGGTGACCAGCCACTGCACCTCGGCGCTCTTCACGCCGCCCTTCGCCAACCCGGCGGCGTCCTCACGCTCCTGGCTCGTGCTCGCGTCGCGCCGCTCCACCACGGTGCGCACCAGCAGCGCCTGCTCGGCCGACACGCCCTGGCGCACCAGGAGCGGCACTGCGGTGGTGCCCAGCCAGCCGGGCTCGCCCCAGCGGCCCACCCGCACCTCGCCGGGGCCGAAGAGGGCGAGGCGCTCGCCCACTTGCCGCAGCGCGACGTCGACCTGGCGCTGCCCCAGCTCGTAGCTGCGCCAGCCCGCGGCCTCCACGCCCACCAGCCGCGGCGCCGTCACCACCACGGCAGCGATGGACAGCGGGGCCTCGGGCTCCCGAAGCACGCTTCGAAAGTCGCCGGCGCACCCGACGCAGCCGGCGATCAGCAGCGAGAAGAAGAAACGAGTGCCGGCCTGTTCAGCAGTCCTCGCGAGCACGCCCCCGGGTACCTTGCGGACCTCGGATCTTGTGTCGAGAGGGCCGCGAACGAGCCGGCACTCCGTCACTTCGTAGCACGCGGGCCGGGGGGGAAGGCCGCCCGAGTGGGGAGGATTTTCTTGCGTGTCCAAGTCTTTGGAATCAAAGCCGATCCCCTCCAGAATGGAAGCGTGCGTGCGCTGCTCACCCCGGCCCTGGCCCTGGCCAACCCGAAGGCCTACCTCGCCCACTTCAGGCGCCTCGAGCTTGACGCACAGCGTCACTATCTCGGGGGGCTCGGCGTGGAGGAGCTGCAGGCGCACTTCGCGGCCACCGGCGAGGTGCCGACGGTGGGGCTCTTGCTGGCGGTGACGACCGAGGTGGTGCGGCTCGAGGCGACGGTAGGCGGCGGGTCGATCGGCCTGGTGGAGGGGCTCGACGAGGCCGCTGGGCTGCAGGCCCGCGCGGTGACGCTGGGCACGGGCCTGGGGGCGAAGGCGGTGAGCGGGCTGGTGAGCTCGTCGCTCGCCGCGCTGCCGCAGCTCGAGGCGGCGCTGGCGGCGCTGGGCTGGCAGGCGAAGAGCGTGGTGCTGGCCGGCGATGGCGGGGGCGCCGACTGCGCGCCGGCGCTGAGCTGGTCGGTGCGCGGCGCGTGCCCCGGCGGCAGCTTCTACATGCCCAGCGAGGCGCTGCCGTGGGGCGAGCGGAGCGGCGTGCAGGCGAGGCTGGCCCGCGCGGCGACGCGGCTGGGCGCCGTGCTCGACGCGCGGCTGGGCTGAGCGGCCGGCGAGTCAGCCGTCCAGGAGCGCTGCCAGCGTGCCGGCGCGGTGCAGCGCCACCAGGTCGGTGTAGCCGCCGATGGGCGCACCCCCGATGAAGAT
>CAYUZK010000002.1:62057-65580 GCA_964449625.1 uncultured Archangium sp. | reverse complement strand
GATCACCGGTCGTCGGCGAGGCCGAGCATCGCGTTGAGCCGGCCCTCGCGCTCGAGCTTCGCGAGGTCGTCGAAGCCGCCGATGCCCTCGCCGTCGATGAAGATCTGCGGCACGGTGCGGCGCCCGCCGCTGAGCTCCACGAGCTTCTCCCGCATGGCCTCGTCGTCGGTGACGTCGACGCCGGTGAAGGGCACGCCCTGGGCCTCGAGGAAGCGCTCGGCCTGTCGGCAGTAGGGGCAGGTGTCGGTGGTGTAGATGACGACGTCTTTCATGGCGCTCGACATAGCCGGGTGGGGCGCCGAAAACACGACGGCCCCCGGTCGAAGAGACCGGAGGCCGAGGTGCGTGCAGGCGTGGGCCCGAACTTACATGCCCATGCCGCCCATGCCGCCCATGCCGCCGCCGGCCGGCATCGCCGGGGCGTCGTCACGGGGCTTCTCGGCGACCATCGCCTCGGTGGTCAGCATCAGCGAGCTGACCGAGGCCGCGTTCTGCAGCGCGCAGCGCGACACCTTGGCCGGGTCGATGACGCCCGCGGCGAGGAGGTCCTCGAACACGCCGGTGCCCGCGTTGAAGCCGTAGGCGCCCTTGCCCTCCTTGACCTTGTTGACGATCACGGAGCCCTCGAGGCCGCCGTTCGCCGAGATCTGGCGCAGCGGCTCCTCGAGCGAGCGACGGATGATGTCCACGCCGAACTTCTCGGTGGCGGTGACCTCGACCTTGTCGAGCGCCGAGAGCGAGCGGATGAAGGCCACGCCGCCGCCGGGCACGATGCCCTCCTCGACCGCGGCGCGGGTGGCGTTGAGGGCGTCCTCGACGCGCGCCTTCTTCTCCTTCATCTCGGTCTCGGTCGCGGCGCCGACGTTGATCACCGCCACGCCGCCGACGAGCTTCGCCAGCCGCTCCTGCAGCTTCTCCTTGTCGTAGTCCGAGGAGGTCTCCTCGACCTGCGCGCGGAGCTGCTTGACCCGAGCCTGGATGTCCTTCTCGGCGCCGGCGCCGTCGATGATCGTCGTGTTGTCCTTGTCGATCTTCACCCGCTTCGCGCGGCCGAGATCGGTCAGGGTCACGCCTTCGAGCTTGAGGCCGAGGTCCTCGGCGATCAGCTTGCCGCCGGTGAGGATCGCGATGTCCTCGAGCATCGCCTTGCGGCGATCACCGAAGCCCGGGGCCTTCACCGCCGCCACGTTGAGCACGCCGCGGATCTTGTTCACCACGAGCGTCGCGAGCGCCTCGCCCTCGACGTCCTCGGCCACGATGATCAGCGGCTTGCCCGAGCGGGCCACCTGCTCCAGCACCGGGAGCAGATCCTTCATCGACGAGATCTTCTTCTCGTAGATGAGGATGTAGGGGTCGGCCAGCTCGACCTCCATGCGGTCGGGGTTGGTGACGAAGTACGGCGAGAGGTAGCCGCGGTCGAACTGCATGCCCTCGACCACGTCGAGCGTCGTCTCGAGGCCCTTGGCCTCCTCGACGGTGATCACGCCCTCCTTGCCGACCTTGTCCATCGCCTCGGCGATGATGTTGCCGATGGTCTCGTCGCCGTTGGCCGAGATGGTGCCGACCTGGGCGATGTCCTTCTTGCCCTGCGTGGGCTTGCTGAGCTTCTTGAGCTCCCCGACGATGGCCACCACGGCCTTGTCGATGCCGCGCTTGATCTCCATCGGGTTGTGCCCGGCGGCGACCAGCTTGGCGCCCTCGCGGAAGATGGCCTGGGCCAGCACGGTCGCGGTGGTGGTGCCGTCGCCGGCGACGTCGGAGGTCTTCGACGCGACCTCCTTCACCATCTGCGCGCCCATGTTCTCGAACTTGTTCTCGAGCTCGATCTCCTTGGCGACGGTCACGCCGTCCTTGGTGATCGTCGGCGAGCCGAACGACTTCTCGATGACGACGTTGCGGCCCTTGGGCCCCAGCGTCACCTTCACGGCGTCGGCGAGGGTGTTGACGCCGCGCAGGATCGCGTCGCGGGCCTTGGTATCAAAAATGATGTCTTTAGCTGCCATGGTGTTGGTGTCCTTGGTGATGAGGGGGGGATTACTTCTCGATGACGCCGAGCACGTCCTCTTCGCGGAGGATCAGGTGCTCTTCACCCTCGATCTTGACCTCGGTGCCCGAGTACTTGCTGAAGAGGATGGTGTCGCCGGCCTTGAGGTCCATCGGGCGGACCTTGCCGTCCTCGAGGATCTTGCCGTTGCCGACCGCGATCACCTTCGCCTCGAGCGGCTTCTCCTTGGCCGAGTCGGGGATGATGATGCCGCCCTTGGTCTTGGTGTCCTCAGCGAGGCGCTTGACGATCAACCGGTCGTGCAGGGGACGAATCTTCATGGGGTCGTTCTCCAGTTCTTTGGGGTGCTGCGGGGTCAGTTGGCACTCGACCTGTTCGACTGCCAGAGCCGAGGTGCGCAGCGATATAACCTTGCGTGCCCGACCGTCAAGGCGCGACTTGGCAGTCATGGTGATCGAGTGCCAACGGACGGCTGGCGCTCAAGGGGCCCATCTGCCAATCCAAGCTACTGGAATGCTTGAGGGATTTTTGTGGTTCCCCCCCTGTCTCGCTAACATCGCGACGCAGGAGGTCGAAGCGCATGAGTCAACTGGTCCTGGGTGGTTCGCTCAAGGAGTTCTTCCGGATGCTGGTGGGGGAGGTCGTCAAGCGGCAGCGGGTGACGATCGAGGAGGTGACCGAGTTCTACGTGGTCAACCTGCTCTCGGACTACGCGATGGCCGAGAAGCTCTTCTCGCAGGAGGTCGAGGGCCGCCGCGACACCGAGCCGCTGGCCATCCTCTACCACCGCGCGCTGCAGCAGGAGCGCGACGAGAAGATCCGCACGCTGAGGCGCCTGGGCGACGTCTCGCTCTACACCGCGGGCTTCTTCAACTCGTCGCTGCGCGATCGGCTGGTCGGCCCCGACTACTACATGCAGATGGGCCGCAACGCCTACGGGCTGGTGGCGGACCTGGCGGGCAACACCTCGTTCGCCGGCGTGTACCAGGAGCTGTGCGCGAAGTTCTCGTCGCTGGTGGAGGTGCTGGAGGAGATCGCCGCGCGGGGGCTGGCCGCCACGGGCCCCGAGGGGCAGCTCAAGGTGTTCGAGAGCTGGAGCCGCACCGGCAGCGGCCGCCTCGAGCAGGTGCTGGTGGACGTGGGCATGCTCCCCGGCAAGAAGCTGCTGACGAACTAACGCGATGCTCGACGCCCTCCAGGAGCAGCTCGAGGCCATCTACGGCATCCGCTGCGAGTACCGGGCGCGCGACTTCCTCGTCGACGGCGAGGCGGCGCGGCAGCTGGGCGGCACCGGGCGGGTGCGCGAGGAGCTCCTGGTGAGCGAAGGCGCCGAGGGGCTGGAGCTCGCGCTGTACCTCGACGCCGGGCTGCTCGAGCGCGTCGCCACCCAGGCGCCGCGGGCCGCGCTGGCGGACGACATGGGCGGGTTCTGCGAGGTGGCCGAGGGCGTCTCGCACTTCGTCTACCTCGCCCGCGCCGCCAGCCAGGAGCGCACCGTCTCGATGCTGGAGCTCGAGG
>CAYUZK010000002.1:24404-61957 GCA_964449625.1 uncultured Archangium sp. | reverse complement strand
CCGACTTCTCGCTGCGCGACGTCAACACCGCCTCGAAGCGCGCGGGCACCCAGGTGAGCCCTCGCGACTACGCCGGCGTGGTGACCGGCTGGTACTTCGGGCACTCGACCTGAGGCTACTGCCGGGGCCAGTTTGGCTCCCTCGATGCGCTGCAGGCCGAGCTCGACGCCGAGCACCCGGGCGAGGTGCAGCTGTTGGGCGTCAACGGCGCGGGGCACGAGAGCGACAACGGCTTGATGACCGCCGGGCGCGCGCTGCCGCTGCTCCAGGACACGCCCGCGGTCGACGCCTGGAGCGCCTGGGCCGTGGCCTACCGTGACGTCGTCATCGTCGACGGCCAGGGCGTGAAGCGCGGGGTGTTCAACGTGACGCTCCACGATCTGTCCGTCGCCGCCAACCGCGCCGCGCTCAAGCAGCAGCTCCTGGACGCCCGGTGAGGGGCCCCTGAATGTACGACGGCCCTGCCTCCTTCCAAGGGAGACAGGGCCGGTGGCGGCGAAGCGGGCTGGCGTCAGGCCTGCGACGAGGGCGCGCTGAACTTGCCCATGAGGGCCTCGCGCACGTCCCGGTCGAACTTCACGTGGCCGGTGGCGATCTCGCGGAGCGCGAGCACGCAGGGCTTGTTCTTCGAGTGCTCCACCAGCGGGCGGGCGCCGGCCATGAGCTGCCGCGCGCGCTTGCTCGCGAGCAGCACGAGGGCGAAGCGGTTGTCCACGTGGGGGAGGGCGTCTTCGACGGTTACGCGGGCCATGGTGAGTCCTCTGGGAAGATGTACGAAAGGACGAGGTTCCTAGGCGGCGCGGCGCCCTGCGTCAAGCAGCGCGGCTCAGCGGCCCATGGGGGTGAGCGTCGAGCCCGCCGGCGTCGAGGGGCGCGGCCGGCCGGCGCGGAGCCACGCCTCGACCAGCGCGATGTCTTCGGCCGCCATCGCCGGCAGCCCCAGCGGCATGCCGCGCACGGAGTCGTCCTTCGGCGCCAGCAGCGTCGCCCGCGGGTCCTCGCCGGGCTTCACGAAGTCGCGCGCGTTCTCGAGGTGCCGCTTCTTGAGCACCTCGAGCAGCACCGGCTGCCCCGAGGCCCCCGGGCGGAAGATGGAGCGGTACTCGCCATCGGGCCCCAGGGCGCCGTTCATCACCTCCTCGTAGGTGGCGAAGGAGAGCCCCAGCGGTGGGAAGCCGAAGCCCCCGGTGTTGCCCGGGCCCCCCTCGCCGTCGGCGAAGTCGGCGTTGGAGTGGCAGTGCCAGCACACGCGCTTGAACACGCGCGCCTCGACCTCCTCGTAGGTGACGCCCCCGTCGCGGGCCGCCGCGGAGGCGGGCGGAGCGGGAGGGGCCGCGGGCTGCGGGTCGGCCCCGAGCACGAAGTCGGCGAGCGCCTCGGCCTCGGGCTTCGTCAGGCCCAGCCGCGGCATCTGCGCCCGCGGGTTCACGCTGCGCGGGTCGAGCAGCGTCTTGACGATCACCTGGCGGTTGAGCCGGTCGCGCGCGTGGCGCAGATCGATCGCCTGGGCGAGCACGCGCTGGGCCGGCGGGCGGCTGAACGTCCGGAGCGCCGCGGGCTGGCCGGGCAGGGCGCGGTTACCCAGCAGGTGGCACGCGCCGCAGCCCTTCTCGCCGAAGAGCGCCTCGCCCCGGGTCAGCGCCGCGGCCGTCGCGGGCGGGTGGGGCACGTCCTTCGCGAGGCCCCGGGTCAAGGCGGCGAGGTCTGCCTCGGCGAGCCGCAGCCGAGGCATGCTCTCGGCGAGGTGCGGGCGCAGATCGTACGGGTTCTCGAGGTAGGCGCGCAGCCACGAGGCCCGGAAGCGCTCGAGGCGCACGAGCGGCGGCACGTCGACGTAGAGCGTCGCGGTGCGCTGCACGAAGCGCTCGAAGACCGGCCCGTACTCCGCGTGCCCGGCCTTCAGCCGCGCGGGGTCGCCCGCGGCGCTGGCGAGGTCGACGTGGCAGCCGGCGCAGTGCTGCGGCGCGGCCGGGGGAGCGAGGCCCTCGACCTCGTGGCAGCGGTGACACTCGTACTTCGCGAGCACCGCGGCGGCGGTGGGCGGCCCGGCGAGCGCCGCGTGGCCGAGCAGCGCGACGACCGCGAGGGCCCGCACGTCAGCTCTTGGTGTTGAGCTTCACCGGCTCGGTCGGCGGCGGCTTCGGGGCCGGCGCGGCGAGCGAGGCGAGGAGCTGCGAGGCCTCCGCGTGGCCGGGCTCCACCGCGAGGGCTTCGTCGCAGGCGGCCTTCGCGCCAGTGGGGTTGCCGCTCGCCAGCCGGGCCCGGGCCAGGGCCGCCAGGGCATCGGCGTCGGACACGAAGCCGTCCGCGGTCAGCTTCTCCAGCGCGCCGAGGGCCGCGGTGTCCACCTTCTCCGCGGCGTGCGCCTTGCGCAGCTGCGCCTCGGCGAGCTTGACGCGGTTGAAGGGCTCTTTGCGCTCGCGCACCAGCCACTCGAGCGCGCTGACGGCGTCGCTGAAGTTGCCGAGCTTGAGGTGCGCCAGGCCCTTGACCCGGAGCGCCGGCGCGCGGTCAGCGCGGCGCGACGAGTCACCGATGACTTGATCCGAGAGCTTCGCCGCCTCGGCGAAGCGCCCCTCCTTGAAGGCCTGGTTGGCCTTGGCGAGGAGCTGGTTGGGGCGCGGGGGCCCAAACTCGCGCATGGAGTTGCCGCAGGCCCATGCCGCCGACGCCGAGAGGACCACGCCGAGGGGGATCACCAGGGCCAGACGCTTCATGCAGGGCTGCCTCCGTGTGGAGCAGCATAGACGCCCGGCGCCCCCGCGGGGTTCCCCTTCGCGTCAGGCGAGCAGGCGCTCGAGGGCCAGCCGCGTCTCCGGGGGCAGGGTGGGCGTCAGCCGCAGGGCCCGGCGCGAGAGGAGCCGGTAGAGGCTGCCGAGCTCCGGTGGCAGCGCCTCGAGGTGGGCCTGCACCACGCCGACGTCGCCGCGCACCACGGGGCCGGTGAGGCCCTTGGTCAACCCCCGCGCCTCGACGCCGCGCACGGCCGAGCCGGTGAGCGGCAGCAGCGCGCGCAGGGCGGCGTCACGCGGGAGCCCGGCCTCTTCCATCGAGGCCACGGCGGCGTCGAGCAGCGCCACCACCAGGCCGGCGCTCAGCACCGCGCCCGCGTGGTAGGCCGCGCGGCCCGTCTCGGGCACCTCGAGCGGCGTCATCTCGAGGGCCTTGGCCATCGCCTCGAGCTTGCCGTGGAGCGCCTTGTCGGTGGACGCGAGCGCCACGGTGTGGCCGGCGAGCGAGTCCTTCGGGTCCGAGATGGCCGCCAGCGGGTGGAACGAGCCCAGCGGGCGCTTGCCCTTCGCCGCCTGGAAGACGGAGAGGGGCAGGGCGCCGCTGCAGTGCACCAGCGCCGTCGCGGGGCCCAGGTCCTCCTCGACGAGCTCAATGGCCGGCACCACCGCGGCGTCGGGCACCGCCAGCACGCACACCGCGGCCTCGCGGAGATCGTCGTGGTCCGCCAGCGGAATGCGCGCCGCCGCGGCGCGCCGCACGGCGTCTCCGGAGCGCGGCAGCACGGCGACCGGCCAGCCAGCGCGCCGCAGGCCCAGGGCCAGGGCGCCGCCTACCCGACCGAAGCCGACCACCACCACCCGCGGCGGGGCGGCGACGCGCCGCTTCGGGGCGCTCGGCTTGGGCTTCTTCTTCAATTGGCGCTCTCGACCGGCATGAAGTGGAGCTCGCCGGAGGCCACCTCGATGCGCACGCGGTCACCCTGAGCGAAGTCACCCGCGAGGATGCGCTCGGCCAGCGGCCCCTCGACGAGCCGCTGCACGGTCTGGCGCATGGGCCGGGCGCCCAGGGCCGGGTCGAAGCCGCCGCTCTTGAGCAGGTGCGAGATGACGTCTTCGGTGGCCTCGTAGGCGATGCCCTTCTCGGTCTCGAGGCGCTTGCTCGACTCGGCCAGCAGGAGCGAGGCGATCTTCGCCACCTCGATCTCCCGCAGCGGCTTGAAGGCGCAGCGCTCGTCGATGCGGTTCCACAGCTCCGGCGGCAGCGCCTTGCGGGCCGCGTCGGTGGCCAGCTTCTCGCCCGCGACCTCCGAGGCCTCCGCCCCGAAGCCCATGCCGCGGCTCTTCTGCGAGAAGGCCTCGGCGCCCAGGTTCGTGGTGAGGATCACGATGGTGTTCGAGAAGTCGATGTGGCGGCCCTTGGCGTCGGTGAGGCGGCCCTCCTCGAGCACTTGGAGGAGCAGCATCAGCACCTCGCGGTTGGCCTTGTCGATCTCGTCGAGCACCACCACCGACGACGGCTTGCGCCGCACCGGCTCGGTGAGCTGCCCCCCCTCGCCGAAGCCCACGTAGCCCGCCGGGGCGCCGATGAGGCGCGAGACGCCGTGCGCCTCCGAGAGCTCCGACATGTCGATGCGGATCATCGCGTCGCGGCTGCCGAAGACCACGTCGGCCAGCCCGCGCGCCATCTCGGTCTTGCCCACGCCGGTGGGGCCGAGGAAGAGGAAGCTGCCCATGGGGCGGCGGCTGGCGAAGCCCGCGTAGTTCCGGCGCACCACCTTCGCCACGCGATCGATGACGTCCTCGTGGCCGATGACGCGCTTGCGCAGGTCGGCCTCCATCGACAGCAGCCGCTCCGAGTCGTTCATCAGCAGCCGCTCCTCGGGGAGCTGCGCGAGCTTGGCGATGACGCGGGCCACGTCCTGCGGCTCGACCAGGGTCTTGCCCTCGCGCGTGCAGCGCGAGCCCGCGAGGTCGAGCACCGAGATGGCCTTGTCCGGCAGGAAGCGGTCGGTGATGTACTTGGCCGACATCGAGGCGGCGGCCTGCAGGGCCTCCGGTGCGTAGGTGAGCCGGTGGTGCTGCGCGTAGCGGCCGATGACGCCGTTCAAGATGTACACGGTGTCGGGGATGGAGGGCTCGTTGACGACGACGGGCGTGAAGCGCCGCTCGAGGGCTGGATCGTTGGCCAGGTGCTTGCGGTACTCGTCGTGCGTGGTGGCGCCGATGCAGGGGAACTCGCCGCGCGACATGGCCGCCTTGAGCTCGTTCGCCGCGTCCTGCGGGCCGTCGCCCGTGGAGCCCGCGCCCATGAGCGTGTGGATCTCGTCGATGAAGACGACCACCCGCTGCGCCACCCTGACCTCGTCCTTGAGGGCGTTGAGGCGCTCCGAGAACGAGCCGCGCAGCTGCGTGCCCGCCACCAGCGTGCCCATGTCGAGCTCGATGACGACGCGATCGCCCAGGGGCCCGCGCAGCGAGGCGAGCTGCTGCGCCACGCCCTCGACCACCGCCGTCTTGCCCACGCCGGGCTCGCCGAGCAGCACCGGGTTGTTCGTGCGGCGCTTGCCGAGGACGTCGATGACCTCGTCGATCTCCCGCGCGCGGCCGACCACCGGGTCGAGCTTGCCCTCGCGGGCCAGGGCGGTGAGGTTCTTCCCCAGGCCAGTGAGGAGCGGGAAGGTGCGCGGGTCGAGCTGCCACTTGGCCGACAGCGCCGAGGGCTGCACGGCGGGCGCGGCGAGCGGGCGCTCGAGCACGGGCGGCGAGGCGACCGGCGCCGGCGCGGGCAGCGCCTCGAGGGCCGCCACGTCGTCGTCGCTCACGTCGTCGACCAGGTCGCGAATCGACATCGCAGGCTTGAGCGTCGCGGGCTTCGGGGTCGGCGGCGGCGACACCACCGCGGTGCGCGCGGGCGGGGCGAAGGGGAGCGGCGGCGCGCCCACCGGCCGGCCCGAGGAGGCGCGCGGCACGTTCGGCGGCAGCTCGCGCTGGAGCATGAGGCGCCGCGGCATGCGGCCGGAGGTGAAGTACGAGAGCGCCGTGTTGCGCAGCGCGGTCAGGTCGAGGCCCGTCTTGAACAGGAGGTCTTGCGCCGCGCAGCGCACGCGCGTCATGGCGATGAGCGAGTGCAGGCAGTCGGCCTCGGGCGCGCCGCAGTTGGCGGCGAACTCCTTGCCCTTCTGGCGCAGGTCCTTCACCAGCCCGTCGGGCTCGCTCGGCGCCGAGGTGAGCAGCTCGAGCAGCACGTCTTCGTTGACGCCGCGCTCGGTCAGCAGCATCGCCGCCCGGTTCTCGACCGTGAACATCGCCAGCAGCACGTGCGCCGTCGTCAGCCGCTGGGTGACGCTCCGGGCGATGTCTTCCGCCTCGGACATCACCTGAGCGAAGTCAGTGCTCTCGACCATGTGGCGGCGACTCCCGTGCGTGAGGTAGGCCGACAGGTGTACACCCGCGAGATCAGTGGCTCAATTTTTCCGCTACAGGTCGCCACAGGGCGGGATTCCGCGAGGTTGTCGTCACGCCCCCGCGCCCTCTTTTCCGTGGCGAATTCAGAGGGTTGGTGAAATCAGGGGAGGCGGCACGGCGTTGACGCCCGGCCTCCCCTCTCCCGATGGACTTCGTGCTGCTCCCCTTGCGTGCGCTGGTGGACCCCCTCGTGGCCGTGCCGCGCGCGGTGGCCCGGCGGCACTGGGTGGTGGCGGTGCTGCTCCTCGCGGTGCTGACGGCGGCGGCGGGCGCGACCGTCGGCGCGCGCCTCGACACCGCGCGCCTGGTCATCCCCAAGCTGCAGGGCAGCGGCGAGCTGCTGAAGGTCAGCGAGCGCGAGGTGAGCGAGAAGATCGAGGAGGCGCAGCGTGTGGCCATCGTCGCGGGCGTGGCGAAGGGCCTGCTGGCGATGCCGCTCGGTGTGCTGCTGCTCGCGGTGGCGCTCAAGGTGACGGCGTGGCTGGTGGGCCGCAAGGCGCTCTTCGTGGAGCTCTTCACCGCGGCCGCGCTGGCGATGCTGCCGGTGGCGCTCTTCCACGGGCTCGAGGTGCTGGCGGCGCTGCGCCTCGACCTCATCACGCCGGCCATGGCGGAGGCGCTCGTGCCCAGCTCCCTCACGGCGGTGCTGGAGCCGCCCGGCCCGCGCCTGGCGCGCGTCTACGGCGCCGTCGATCTCGTGAACGTCTGGGCGGCGCTGGTGCTGGGCCTGGGCTTTTCGGCCGCCTCGAAGTGGCACCCGGGCAAGGGCGCCGCGCTGGGGCTGTTCCTCTACGTGCTGTTCGCGGCCGCCGTCTTCGTGGGGCTGCCGGGCCTGGCGCCAGCCGAGGGCGCGCCGATGGGAGGTCGCTGAGGTGAGCGTGTTCTCTGGCCTGCTGGCCCTGCAGCTCGCGGCGACGCCGCTGACCCTCGAGGAGGTGAGGGCCGCCTCGCGCCGCTCCCTCGACGCCGTGCGCGCCGAGCTCGACGTCACCCGCGCGGTGTCGGGCGTGAAGTCGGCCCGCTCCGTCATCTTTCCGCAGGTCGATCTCACCTTCGGCGCGGGGGTCACCTTCCTCGGGCCGCAGCGGCTGTTCAGCACCGTGCCGGTGTTCGACGCCACCGGCGTGCCCCAGGGCTTCGAGCAGCGCGTGGTGGACACGCAGGCCGTGGCGCAGGGGCGCTTCTCGCTGGGGCTCCAGGTCGCGCAGCTCCTCTACGACGGCGGCCGCTGGTGGAGCCAGCTCGCCCAGGCCGGGGCGCAGGAGGAGGCGGCGAAGGGGCAGCTCGCCGAGCAGCAGCTCGCCAGTGAGCTCGAGGCCACGCGCCGCTTCTTCGAGCTGGTGAAGGCGCAGCTCGCGCTGCAGGTGCTCGACGAGGGCGTCAAGCGCAGCCGCGAGCAGCTCGCGCGGGCCGAGGCGCTCTACGAGGCCGGGCGCGCCCAGCGCGGCGCCGTCTACGACGCGAGCACCAACCTGGGGAACGACGAGATCGGCGTCGTGCGCCAGCGTCAGCGCATCGGCCAGGCCCGGCTCGCCCTGGCCCAGTGGCTCGGCCGCCGCGACGCAGACCTCGACGCCGTGGTGCCGTCCGGGCTCGACGCGCCGGGGTCGCGGCCCGACGCGGGCGAGGCCATCGCCACGGCGCGCAGGGCGCGGCCGCTCCTGCGCTCGCTCGAGGCTCAGGTGCGCGCCGGGGAGCTCGGCGTCGAGGTCGCCCGCGCCGACTACTTCCCGCGGCTGGCGGCGAGCGCCTCGTACGCGCGGACCTCGCCGTCGGCCGACCCCTTCTTCACCGACCCGACGAAGCAGAACGCGCTGGCCCTGGGCGTCAACCTCTCGTGGGACCTCTTCAGCGGCTTCCAGCACGAGGCCGCCGTCGAGCGCGCCCGGGCGGACCTGGGGCAGTCGCGCGCGCAGGAGGCGCAGGCGATCGTGGATCTCGAGGCGGAGATCCACCGGGCGGCCGAGGCCTGCGCCGCGGAGATCGACGTGCTGGCCATCGCCGAGCGGAACCTCGCGCAGTCACAGGCGCAGCTGACGCTCGAGGAGGAGCGCTTCGCCGCCGGCGCGGGCTCCAGCCTCGAGGTGCGCAACGCGCAGATCAAGTACACGCAGGCGCAGCTCGCGGTGCTGCAGGGCCGGGCCGACGTCGCCACGGCCCGGGCCGCCCTCGATCGCGCGGTGGGAGGCAGGCCATGAGCTGGTGGAGAGCGCTGATCGCCGGGTGCATCGTCGCCGCCGTGGGGGTCCTCACCTGGGCGGGGCTGCGCGAGAAGCCGCCGCCGGCCACCGAGGTGCAGCTGGGCAAGGTGAAGCGGGGCCCCATCACGCGCACCGTCACCGGCGCCGGCAAGGTGGAGGCCGCGACGACGGTGAAGCTCAGCTCCAACCTCTCGGGCGACCTGCTGGAGCTGCCGGTGAAGGTGGGCGACGTGGTGACGCGCGGCCAGGTGCTGGCGAAGCTCGATCGCCGGCGCTTCGAGGCGAGCGTGAAGCAGGCGGCCGCGGCGCTCTCGGCCTCCCGCGCCGAGCTCACCACGCTGCAGGTCGAGATCGATCGCCTCACCCGCGAGCTCGAGCGCGTGCAGGGCCTGGTGGACAAGGGGCTGGCCTCGCGGGCCGAGCAGGAGCGCACGAGCTCCGACCTCGCCGGGGCGAAGGCGCGGCAGGCGGCCCAGGCCGATCGCGCCACGCAGGCCGCGGCGGTGCTCGAGGAGTCGCAGAACGACCTCGCCAAGACGACGCTCTTCTCGCCCATCGACGGCAACGTCATCGAGGTCACCCGCGAGGTCGGCGAGCGCGTGCGCGGCTCCGACTTCAACGAAGACGTGGTGATGACGCTCGCGGCGCTCCACGCCATGGAGGTGAAGATCGAGGTGGGCGAGCACGAGGTCGTGCACCTGCGCCAGGGCCAGAAGAGCGACATCAAGATCGACGCCTTCGAGGGGCAGACCTTCGAGGGCACCGTGGTGGAGATCGCCCAGAAGGCCCTCATCCGCAACCCGGGCAGCGAGCAGGAGACCACCAGCTTCCCGGTGACGGTGGCGCTCACCGCGAAGCCCGACGGCATGCTCCCGGGCATGAGCGCCGAGGTGCGCATCACCGCCGACCAGCGCGACTCGACGCTGATCGTGCCCGTGCAGGCCGTCACCGTGCGCCCGGAGCGCGCGCTCGCCGACACCGGCGCCGACGTCGAGGGCAACCGGCTCGCGGCGCCGCGCAAGGGCGAGGCCTTCGCCAAGGTGGTCTTCGTGGTGGACGCCGAGCGGCGCGTGCGCGCCCGGCGGGTGAAGACGGGCATCTCGTCGGACACCGACGTGGAGATCGTCGAGGGCCTCGCCGAAGGTGACGAGCTCGTCGAGGGCCCGTACCGCACGCTCGCCAAGGACCTCAAAGATGGCGACCTCGTCGAGCCACAGAAGCCCGGCGGCAAGGGCGGGAAGGGCGGCCCCGGGCGCAAGCGCGGGTGACGGCATGCTGATCGAGCTCGAGGACATCGCGCGGGAGTACGAGGTGGGCGGCGAGCTCGTGCGCGCCCTCGACGGCGTGAGCCTGGGCATCGAGCGCGGTGAGTGGGTGGCCATCATCGGCCAGTCGGGCTCCGGCAAGTCGACCCTGATGAACGTCATCGGCTGCCTCGACACGCCCACGCGGGGCCGCTACCGGCTCAACGGGAAAGACGTCTCGCACATGGACGACGACGAGCTCGCCGGCGTGCGGAACCGGGAGATCGGCTTCATCTTCCAGAACTTCCAGCTGCTGCCGCGCGAGACCTCGCTGGCCAACGTGGAGCTGCCGCTCGTCTACCGCGGCGTGCCGGCGAAGGAGCGCCGGGCGCGCGCCGTGGAGGCCCTCGAGAAGGTGAAGCTCGAGCACCGCATGCAGCACCGGCCCACGGAGCTGTCCGGCGGGCAGCGGCAGCGCGTGGCCATCGCCCGGGCGCTCGCGGGCTCCCCCTCGCTGCTGCTGGCCGACGAGCCCACCGGCAACCTCGACTCGAACACCGGCGAAGACATCGTGCGCCTCTTCGAGGAGCTGCACCGCGCCGGGCACACCATCGTGCTGGTGACGCACGAGCCCCGGCTGGCCGCCCGCTGCCCGCGCGCCGTGCGCCTGAGCGACGGCAAGGTGGTGGGCGACGGCCCGGGCGCCGAGGTCGCGTGGCAAGACGCGCGGCCCCCCTCCGACGCGAAGGTGGGCTGACGCATGGGCTGGCGTGTCGACCTCGTCGAGGGCTCCCGCATCGCGCTGCGCTCGCTGGCGAACCACCGCCTGCGCACGGTGCTCACGACGGTCGGCGTGGGCATCGGCGTGGCCACGCTCCTGGCCATTCTCGGCATCACCCAGGGCATGGACACGAGCTTCCAGGCGCAGCTCGCCAGCCTGGGCAGCACCAGCGTCTACGTGGCCAAGCAGCCCTGGGTGCAGATGGGCAACTGGTGGGAGTTTCGCAACCGCAAGAACCTCACCCTCGCGCACCTCGAGGCCGTGCGCAGCCAGTGCACGCTGTGTGGCGCGGTGGTGCCCATCCTCGACGACAACGACGACGTCGAGTTCCTCGGCCGGGCGCTCACCTTCGTGCCCATCACCGGCACCAGCGCCGAGTGGCTGGCGGTGAGCGGCTTCGACACCACGAGCGGGCGCTTCCTCTCGGAGGGCGACGACGAGGCCCGGCGGCTGGTGGCGGTGATCGGCGCCGACATCGCCGACACCTTCTTCGCCGACAGCGAGCCGGTGGGCGCGTCGCTGCGCGTCGGCGGGCGACCGTACACCGTCATCGGCGTGCTCTCGCGCAAGGGCAAGCTGCTCGACCAGAGCCAGGACCTGCGCGTGGTGGTGCCCTTCAACACCTTCAAGGCCTACTTCCGCGGCCGCCGCTCGATCCAGATCGGCGTGCAGGTGATCGACCCCGACGGGCTGGAGGAGGCGGAGGATCAGCTCGTGGGCATCTTGCGGCGGGCGCGGCAGACGCCGCCCGAGAAGCCCGACGACTTTGCCATCAACAAGCCCGAGCAGCTCGCGGCGACCTACGAGCAGCTCACCGGCGCGCTCTACGGCGTGGCCCTGGGCATCGGCTTCATCACGCTCCTGGTCGGCGGCATCGGCATCATGAACATCATGCTGGTGTCGGTGCGGGAGCGGACGCGGGAGATCGGCATTCGCCGCGCGCTGGGGGCGACCAAGCGCACCATCATCACCCAGTTCGTGCTCGAGGCGACGCTGGTGTCGGCCGTGGGCGGGGCCATGGGCACGCTGGTGGGCCTGGGCGGCGCGAAGCTGGTGAGCCTGGTGACGCCCCTGGCCGCCACGGTGCGGCCGCTGACGGTGGTCTTCGGCGTGCTCTTCGCGGCGCTGGTGGGCCTGGTGTTCGGCATCTGGCCCGCGGCGCGCGCCGCCAACCTCGACCCGGTGGAGGCGCTGCGCGACGAATGATCCGCGCCTTCTTCGACAACCTGGGCCTGGCCTTCGGCACCTTCGTGGCGCACCCGCTGCGCACGCTGCTGACGCTGCTGGGCATCGTCATCGGCGTGGCCACGGTGATGACGATGATGGCGCTGCTCGAGGGGCTGCGCGTCAAGGTGAACAAGGACTTCAGCCAGCTCGGGGCCAACGTCTTCCGCATCGACAAGTGGCCGCAGGGCTTCCGCTTCGGCGGCGGCGGGGTCGACTGGAACCGCATCAGCAAGCGGCCGGTGCTCACCCTGGCCGACAAGCGCGCCATCGCCGAGCAGTGCCCCTCGGTGCTCCGCACGGCGGCGTCGTCGTGGCAGCCGGCCCAGCGGCTGCGCACGGCCATGAGCGAGACGCAGCCCAACGTCTTCGTCATCGGCGCCACCGTCGAGTACCCCGAGACCTCGGGCATCACCATCGCCAGCGGGCGCTTCTTCATCGAGGCGGAGGATCTCGACGGCCGCCGGGTGGTGGTGCTGGGCCCCGACGTCGCCGACAAGCTCTTCCCCAGCCTCGACCCGCTGGGCCAGGAGGTGCGCCTGCGCAACCGGCCCTACACGGTGATCGGCGTGATGGAGCGCCGCGGCAAGCTGCTGGGCCTGTTCAACCTCGACAACCAGGTGCTGATCCCCATGAACACGCTGCTGGCGAACTACGGCAAGCGCCGCGGGGTGTCGATCAGCGTCGAGGCGAAGGACCAGGACAGCGTCGAGAAGGCCATGGAGGAGGCGACCCGCGTCATGCGCCAGCGCCGCGACGTCGGCCCGATGGCCGAGAACAACTTCGAGGTGTCCACCAACGAGTCGATGGCCAAGACGCTCAACGAACTCTCGAACGTCGTCACCGCCGCCACCTTCGGGGTGTGCCTGCTCTCGCTCATCGTCGGCGGCATCGGCATCCTCAACATCATGCTGGTGTCCGTCACCGAGCGGACCCGGGAGATCGGCATCCGCAAGGCGCTGGGGGCGCGCAAGGCCCGCATCTTGATGCAGTTCGCCACCGAGGCCGTGGTGCTGTCGCTGGTGGGCGGGGTGCTCGGCATCGGCATCGGCTACGGCCTCGCCTTCCTCGGCCGGTGGACCTGGGGGCTGTACACCGACGTGCCCACCTGGGCGGTGCTCCTGTCGCTGGGCATGTCCAGCGGGGTGGGGCTCGTCTTCGGCATCTACCCGGCGGCCCGGGCGGCGCGCCTGGACCCCATCGAGGCCATGCGCGCGGAATAGGCGCCTTCGCTTGCACTTGGGCCCGGGTTGGGGTGTCACGCAGGGCGTGAAGACCTCCCACCTGCTCGCCGTGTCCGTCGTCGCCCTCCTCTGGGTGCTCCCCGGCTGCTCGCCGGCCACGCCGAAGTGTGACGCCACCACCTGCGCCGGCGGCTGCTGCGACGCCGCGGGCCAGTGCCAGCCGGGCTTCGCGCCCACCGCCTGCGGCACCGGCGGCAACCTCTGCACCACCTGCTTCTCGGGCCAGGCGTGCAACCTGGGCCTGTGCCAGACGACGGGCTTCGGCGGCGGCACGGGCACCGGTGGTGGTGGAGGAGGCGGCGGCGGGGGCGTGGGCGGCGGCGGCGGCAGCGTCGGGCCCCTCGTCTGCGCCACGGGGCGCACCGCGTGCGCGGGCTCCTGCGTCGACCTGACGACCGACGGCCGCAACTGCGGCAACTGCGGCACCCTGTGCACCTCGAGCCAGTTCTGCAGCGGCGGCTCCTGCGCGCAGCTGCCCCCGGATTGCTCGGCGGCGGGGTGCCCCACCGGCTTCTTCTGCAGCGGCACCCAGTGCAAGCGCGGCTGCGCCACCAACACCGACTGCCCGCAGCCGGGGGTCTGCGACGCGCGCACGGCCGCCTGCAGCTGCGCGGCCGGCACCCACCCCTGCGGCAACACCTGCGAGCCTGACACGAGCGTCTCGGCCTGCGGCCCGTCGTGCGCCTCGTGCGAGGGCATCGACAACGCCGCGCCGGCCTGCAGCAACAGCGCCTGCGACTTCACGTGCAACACCGGGTTCCACCGCTGCGGCAACGAGTGCAAGAGCGACACCGACGTGGGGAGCTGCGGCTCGAACTGCGTGCCATGTCAGGCGCCGGCCAACGGCACCTCCGTCTGCAGCAACCGGCAGTGCGACTTCGTCTGCAACTCGGGCTTCCACCGCTGCGGCGATCAGTGCGTGTCGAACACCGCCACGGCGACCTGCGGCACCGCCTGCTCGCCGTGCCAGCCGCCGGCCAACGGCACCGCGACCTGCAACGGCATCTCATGCGACTTCACCTGCAACTCGGGCTACCACCGCTGCGGCAACACCTGCGTGTCGAACACCTCGACCGCCTCGTGCGGCACGTCGTGCACGCCGTGCGCGCCGCCGGCCAACTCGACGGCCACCTGCAACGGCACCTCGTGCGGCTTCAGCTGCAACACCGGCACCCACGCGTGCAGCGGGGCCTGCGTGTCGAACACCTCCGTCAACTCCTGCGGCACCTCGTCGTGCACGCCGTGCAGCCCGCCGCTCAACGCCGTGGCGACGTGCAACGGCACGAGCTGCGACTTCCAGTGCAACACCGGCTACCACCGCTGCGGCACCTCGTGCCGGCTCGACAGCGACGTGAACTACTGCGGCAGCAGCTGCACCATCTGCCCCACAGGCCCCACCAACTCGACGCGCACGTGCACCTCGGGCACCTGCAGCTTCACCTGCAACACCGGCTACCACCTGTGCAACGGCCAGTGCGTGTCTGACGTGAGCATTACGCAGTGCGGCGCGAGCTGCACGACCTGCACGCCCCCGGCGAACGGCGCGGCGGTGTGCAGCAGCGGGAGCTGCGACTTCGTCTGCAACACCGGCTACCACCGCTGCGGCAGCCAGTGCGTGTCGAACACCTCGGTGGACTCCTGCGGCACCACCTCGTGCACGCCGTGCCCGGCGGGGCCGCCCAACTCGGTGCCCACCTGCAACGGCACGAGCTGCGGCTTCACCTGCAACATGGGCTTCAACGTCTGCGGCGGGCAGTGCGTGGGCGACGACTACGTCAGCGCCTGCGGCTCGAGCTGCACCGCCTGCACCGTCAGCGCCACCGCCGAGAAGCCCACCTGCACCGCGGGCACCTGCGGCACGGCCTGCATCACGAGCTGCAACATGGCGTGCGTCGACGCGCAGCGCGATCCGGCGAACTGTGGAACGTGTGGCGCCGCCTGTGGCACCGGCGAGGCCTGCACCGGCGGGCGCTGCCGGCCGACCTGCGCCAACGGCGCCATCGCCTTCGAGGGGGTGCTCCCCTCGGTCGTGAGCCTGGGCGGCGTCACGGGCTTCCGCATCGCCGTGGGCGATCTCAACAACGACGGCCTCGTGGACTTCGTCGACAACGGCAGCAGCACCGGCCTCAACGTGCGCCTGGCCAGCGCCAGCGGTGGCCTCGGGCTGCCGACGGCCTACAGCCTGGGGGTCCGCGCCAACGGGCTCCTCATCGTCGACCTCGACGGCGACGGCTGGCGTGACATCGTGGCCACCCGCGCCTCGACGTCGTCGCAGCTGGCCATCATCAAGAACAACATGGGCACGCTCGCCGCGCCGACGTTCCACGCGATGAGCACCGTGACGCCGTCGCCCGCGGTCTTCGTGCTCGACAGGGACGGCGACGGGCGCCTCGACGTGCTCGTGCCCGGCACCGGCAGCACGACCTACGTCTTCACCCAGTCGACGACCGGAACGTTCCCCGCCTCCTCCAGCACGACGATCACCACCGGGCTCACCAACCCGCAGCATTCCGACGTGGGCGACCTCGACAAGGACGGCCGCACGGACTTCGCGGTGGCGACGACCACCCAGTACAACGTGATGCGGCAGCTCACCCAGGGCGCCTTCACGGCCCTCGGGGCCACCTCGGCCACCGGCATCGGCTCCGTGCGCGTCGCCGACGTCACCGGCGACACCAACCTGGACCTCGTCCTGCGCTCGTCGACCGTGGGCCTGGTGGTGCCGGGCACCGGCGCCGGCGCGTTCAGCACCGCGATCTCGGTGCCGCTCGCCGGGAGCGGGAACGTGCTCCCGGTGGATCTCAACGCCGACGGCAACCTCGATCTCGTCACGGGTGGCTACGCCGAGGTGAACGTCGCCCTGGCCACGGCGCCGGGCGTCTGGGGCACGCCGCGGCCCTGGCCGGTGCCGATGCCTGACCCGGCGAGCATCATCCAGGTCGGGGCCGGGCAGCACGTGGGCAGCGCCGCGCCCGAGCTCTTCGCGGCCGCGGCGACGTCGCTCAGCCTCCTCATCAACGACGGCGCGGGCCAGTTCCCCACGTCGCGAGTCACCACCGGGTCCTCCGGGCAGTACCTGCTCTCGCTCGGCGACTTCGACGGCGACGGCGACCAGGACTGCCTGCGCTACGACTTCAGCTCGAGCGCCACCATCTCGGCGAGCCTGCTCACCGGCAACAACACAGGCCTCTTCACGGCGTCGGGTCAGACGGTCAGCATCCGCAGCAGCGAGCTGGTGGTCGGCCGCCTCAACGGCGACCTGGCCGACGACTTCATCACGCCGGCCGGCCTGTCGGTGCCCGCCGGCATCGACGTGTACCTCTCGACGACGCCGGGGAGCTTCGCGCCGCGCACCACGCTGACCGCCTCGACGACGGTGCGCCGCGTCTACCTCGCGAACGTCGACGGCGACGCCCACCTCGACGTGGTGGCCATCACCACGCAGGGCGTCGAGTGGTTCAAGAGCAACGGCAACGGCACCTTCGGCGCCCGCGCGACGGCGCTGACCATCGGCACCAGCCCGACGGTGGAGGCCATCGCCCTGGGCGACCTCAACCTCGATGGGCGCCCCGATCTCGTGGTGAAGACGGGGGGCACCTCGGGCCAGCTGCGCGTGTACCCGGCCATCATCCCCGGCGGGTTCGCCACGGCGCCGCTGGGCGCCACCCCCGCCATCACCGCCGCCGGGCGCGACCTCTTCGTCGCCGACCTCGACAGCGACGGGCGCCCCGACGTGCTCGTGCACACCGGAACCTCCGTCGCCCTCTACAAGGGCAACGGCAACGGCACCGTGGGGACCACCGCGCTCAACGCCTTCTCGGCGTCGTTCACGCGGGTGCGCCTGGGCGACGTGAACAACGACGGCCGCCTCGATCTCGTGGCGTCGCCGTCGGGGGTCGTCATCTACTCGGGGCTCTCGAGCGGGAGCTGGTTCGGCCCCTCGCGCTTCGGCGTCGGGCCGTACATCTACGAGGACACCATCGCGCTGGCCGACGTCAACAACGACGGCCGCCTCGACGTCGTGCTCTCGGCCGATCCGGAGGACGTGCACGTGCTCCTGGGCACCTGCCGGGCCCCCTAACCGCGCGGCGCGACACGAATTCACCCCAAGGGCCATGCAGTTCAAAACGGCTTGAACTATATGAACGGCCATGGATCCCTCCGTGGCCTTCAAGGGCTTTCTGTCGCAGGTCGAGGCGCACATCGTCAGCCAGCTCGGCGGCGAGGCTCCGCGGCCCGAGGACACGCTGATCTCCGCGGCGCGGCACCTGTGCCTGGGCGGCGGCAAGCGCGCGCGGCCGATGCTGGTGAAGATCTTCGGTGACACCCTCGGGGTGCCCGACGCGAAGCTGGTGGACGCGGCCGTGGCGGCGGAGCTCATCCACGCCAGCTCGCTGCTCCACGACGACGTGGTGGACAACGGCATGTTCCGCCGCGGCAAGCCCACGGTGAACGCCCGCTGGGGCAACATCGTGGCGGTGATGTCGGGCGACCTGTTGCTCTCGGGCGCGCTCCTCAAGCTCTCGGCCTTCGACCCGCAGCTCACCCGCGAGGCGCTGGCCACCGTGGCGGAGATGACCCGCGCGGCCATCGACGAGGTGCAGGCCCGCGGCAACCTCGACCTGACCCTCGAGGCGCTCAAGGCCATCGGCGAGGGCAAGACGGGCTCGCTCTTCGGCTTCTGCGGCAAGGCGGCGGCTCTGGTGGCCGGCGATCACGACGCGGCCAAGCGCTTCGACGCCTTCGGCCGCCGCATCGGCGTCGCCTTCCAGATGGCCGACGACATCCGCGACATCTCGGGCACCGACGAGGGCAAGCCGCAGTACGCCGATCTCCAGTCGCGCACGCCCAACCTGCCGGTGGTGCTGGCCGTGCAGCGCGACGCGAAGCTCAAGAAGAGCATCGGCGACGCCTGGGGCTGGGCCGCGCTGACGCAGGACAAGATCAAGGAGCTGGGCACGGCGGTGCTCGTCACCGGCGCCCTCGACGACGCCACCTCGCTGATGAACCAGGAGATCGACTCCGCGGTCGAGGCCCTCGGGCCCTACGCCCAGCGGGAGTCGGGCGCGAACCTGGTGATGTGGGCGCGGGCGCTGGCGCGGGGCATCGCGCTCAAGGGGGCCGCGTGAAGGGCTACCTGTGGACGCAGGGCGAGCACTCCGGGCCGCAGGTCGGCGCGCTGGCCGACTGGGAGCAGGTCGCGGTCGACGCCGTGGGCAACGTCATCGAGTTCTGGGGCTTCAAGCGCAACCAGGGCCGGGTGTGGGCGCTGCTCTACCTGCGCGACGTGGCGCTGACGGCCGCGGAGATCGAGCGCGAGCTCGAGCTCTCGAAGGGCGGGGTGTCGATGCTCCTGCGCGATCTCGAGCGCTGGGGCGTGGTGCTGCGCGTGCGCACGCCCGGCGACTCGGCCTGGCGGTACAAGGCCGAGACCGATCTCCTCACCATGGCCCGCCGGGTCATCGAGGAGCGGGAGTTCAGCTTCATCGCCCGCATCCGCGCGGACCTCGAGGAGGCCCGCAAGCTCGCCCAGGCCGACGCCCACGCCACCCGGGCGCAGGTGGCCCGGCTGGTGAAGATGGAGACGCTCGCCGAGGCCACCGAGAAGGCGCTGCGCCTGTTCCTCAAGACCTCGCGCCTCGACGTGGGCAGCATGTTCGGCGTCTTCAAGGGCTGACGCTGGCGCGCGGCGCGGCGGCCCAATAGAGAGCCTGCATGGACGCGCACCACGACATCGTCATGAAGGCCCGCGCCGCGGCGGGCGAGGGCACGCGGTACTACTTCGGCTACTCCACGGTCCTCGACCGGGCGGCCTTCGAGGAGTGGCGCGGCCAGCACGGCTACGACTTCTTCCAGCTGCCGCAGGGCCGCGCGGGCGAGGCGGTGGACCTGGGCCTGGTCTACGACTTCCCCTCGCGCTGGTGGGGCGGCCGCGTCGCCGGGCTCCTCGACGCGCCGGGGCAGGCGGTGCACGGGCTGGTGTTCGCCATCTCCGAGAAGGACTGGCCGATCATCCAGCACAAGGAGGGCGTGGTGACGGGCATGTGCGTCGAGCGCCCGGTGAAGGTGCGCGTCGGCGCCGAGGTGGTCGACGCGACGGCCTTCACCACCAACCCCGCGCGGGCGTCGAGTGACGGGCCGATCAGCGCCCGCTTCGTCGAGGCGCTGGTGCGGGGGGCCGAGGCGGCGGGGCTGCCAGCCTCGTGGCTCGAGGCGCTCCGCGCGTCGGCGAAGTAGCGACGCCCGAGCGGCGTCAGGTCTCGGTGCCGCGCTTGAGCCCGGTGGCCTTCTTGCCCTTCGGCTCGTCGACCGGCGCGAGCCACACCACGCCCAGCGGGGGCAGGGTGACAGTGAGGCTGCCGGGCTGGCCCTCCCAGGCCCTGGCCTCGGCCTTCCTCGGCGCGTTCACCACGTTCGAGCCGCCGAACTCCGCGGCGTCGGTGTTGAGGACCTCGGCCCACCAGCCGCCGGCCGGCACGCCCACGCGCCACGCCTGCTTCACCACCGGCGAGAGGTTGGCGACGCAGACGATCTCCCGCCAGGCGTTGTGGCCCCGGCGCACGAAGGCGTAGACGTTGGCGGCGGCCGCGTCGGGCTGGATCCACTGGAACCCGCGGGGCCAGAAGTCGCCCTCGTGGAGCGCGCCCTCGCGCCGGTACAGCGCGTTGAGCCTCGTCACGAGCTGCAGCATGCCCTGGTGGGGGCCGAAGTCGGCCAGGTGCCAGTCGAGGCTCCCGTCGTGGTTCCACTCGGTCCACTGCGCGAACTCGCCGCCCATGAAGAGGAGCTTCTTGCCGGGGTGCGCCCACATCCACGCGTAGAGGGCGCGGAGGTTGGCGAACTTCTGCCACTCGTCGCCGGGCATCTTCTGCAGCAGCGAGCGCTTGCCGTGCACCACCTCGTCGTGGCTCAGCGGCATCACGAAGTCTTCGCTGTACTGGTACATCATGCCGAAGGTGAGCTGGTGGTGGTGGTGCTGGCGGTAGATGGGGTCCTTCTGGAAGTACGAGAGGGTGTCGTGCATCCACCCCATGTTCCACTTGTGGGTGAAGCCCAGCCCGTCGCGGCGTGAGACGCGCGGCCACGAGGTCGACTCCTCGGCCATCACGTGCACGCCCGGCGCGTAGACGCGCACCGCCTCGTTGAGCTCGCGCAGGAAGGAGATGGCCTCCTCGTTCTCGCGGCCGCCGTGGGCGTTGGGCACCCACTCGCCCTCCTTGCGCGAGTAGTCGAGGTAGAGCATCGAGGCCACGGCGTCCACCCGCAGGCCGTCCACGTGGTACTGCTCGAGCCAGAAGAGGGCGTTGGCCACGAGGAAGTTGCGCACCTCGTTGCGGCCGAAGTTGAAGATGAGCGTGCCCCAGTCGGGGTGCGCGCCCTTGCGCGGGTCCTCGTGCTCGTAGAGGGCGGTGCCGTCGAAGCGCGCGAGCGCCCAGGCGTCGCGGGGGAAGTGGCCGGGCACCCAGTCGATGATCACCCCGATGCCCCGCGCGTGGAGCGTGTCCACCAGGAACCGGAAGTCGTCGGGGTGGCCGAAGCGCGCGCTCGGCGCGTAGTAGCCCGACACCTGGTAGCCCCAGGAGCCGCCGAAGGGGTGCTCGGCCACCGGCAGCAGCTCCACGTGGGTGAAGCCGAGGTTGGCGCAGTGCTCGGCCAGGCGCGGCGCGAGCTCCCGGTAGGTGAGGCTGCGGTTGCCCTCCTCAGTGACCCGCATCCACGAGGCGAGGTGCACCTCGTAGATGGACATGGCCTGCTGGCCGGCGTCGCCCTGCGCGCGCGCCTTCATCCACGCCGCGTCGTGCCAGGTGTAGGCGCCCAGATCGTGCACCACCGACGCGGTGAGCGGCGGGGCCTCGGTGCGGAAGGCGACGGGGTCGGCCTTGAGGAAGGGGGCGCCCCCGCGCGGGCGCAGCTCGAACTTGTAGCGGCCGCCGATGCCCACCTCGGGCACGAAGAGCTCCCACAGGCCCGAGGCGCCCAGCGAGCGCATGGCGTGCAGGCGCGAGTCCCACCGGTTGAAGTCGCCGACCACCGCCACGCTCTCGGCGTTGGGGGCCCACACGGCGAAGCTGGTGCCGGCGACGCCCTGGTGGTGCCGGGGGTGCGCGCCCAGGCGGTCCCACAGGCGCAGGTGGCGGCCCTCGCCGACGAAGTGGAGGTCGGCCTCGCCCAGCGTGGGGAGGAAGGAGTAGGGGTCGAGCCCGCGCTCCACGCCGCGCTCGGTGAGGACCTCCAACTGGTAGGGGTCGAGCTGCGCGCGCTCCAGGCGCCCCTCGAAGACGCCGGGGAAGGAGGGGAGGGCGGAGAGCGACAGCCGGCGGTCACCCAGCAGCACCGTCACCGCCGAGGCGTCGGGGCGGTAGGCCCGGAAGAAGAGGTCGCCATCGGCAGGGTGCGCGCCCAGCAGCGAGTGGGGGTTCCCGTGGCGGTGGGCCAGCAGCTGCCGGAGGGCCTCGTCGTTCATGTCGGCGCGCGTGTACCAGAATTCGCGCCCGGTGCCGCTGCCGCCGGCCGTCGAAACGACCGCGGGGCGCCCCGTCGCCAGGGCGCCCCGCGTGCTGCTGGCCCAGGTGGGCCGGCGCGTCAGTGCCGCACGAGCTGCCCGCGGATGAGGCCGTCGCCCGCGTCGGTGGTGTGCACGTTGACGTAGAGCCCGCCGTCGGTGTTGCCCGCGGCGAGCGCCGCGACCGTGAAGCTGCCCGCGATGCCGCCCGCGTCGGCGGTGAGGCTCAAGGGCACCACCACGCCGCCCGTGCCGGCCGCGCCACCCTGGTGGATGTGGGAGGCCGTCGCCTCGACGGTGCCCGTCCACGCGCCGACGTAGCGGAGGTCGCCGCCGTCGTTGGGGCCGACGAACTGCGCGCCGCCGCGCGCCGTCGAGGCCGGCGAGGTGTTGAGCTGCGCCGTCCAGAGCGTGTGGTCCGCGGGGATGAGCTGGCCGCGGATGGTCGTGTTACCGCGGGTCAGGCGCGCGAACGTCCGGCCCTCGGCGATCTCGACGGCCGTCGCAGGGCTCACGGCCTGCGTCCCCGTGGTGCCCGTCGTGGCGGAAGCGAAGGTGACGATCGCCCCACTCGAGGCGAAGCCAGCCAGGCCGCGCTCGATGGCGCCGTCGTTCGGGTTCCCGCCGGTACCCAGGCCAGAGACGACCGTGTACACGAGCGAGTAGCCGCCGTCGGCCAGGCCGGTGAGCGTCACGTCTACCGTGCCGGTGGTGCCGCCGGTGCCGCGTGGCACGAGCTGCGCCTCGCTCAGGCTCGCCGCGTAGCTGCCCACCGGGTCGACGGGCGTCGTGCCGCCGCCACCACCCGTGGCGCCACCACCGCCGCCGGTCGCGCCGCCGCCACCGCCGGTCGCTCCTCCTCCACCGCCGGTGCCGCCATCATCACCGCCGCCACCGCCAGTCGCGCCGCCGCCACCACCGGTGCCGCCGTCGTCGTCACCGCCACCGCCGCCGGTCGCGCCCCCGCCACCACCGGTGCCGCCATCGTCCTCGCCACCGCCGCCGCCCTCGCCGCCGTCAGGCTCCGGGCCCGTGGGGTTGCCGGGCTTACACACGCCCTGGTCGCAGGTGTACGGCTCGCCGGCGGCCGCCGCCTTGTCGGCGCAGTCGAACTTGTCGGCGCACTCCGGGGCACACGACGGCGTGAGCAGCAGCAGCGGGGCCGTCACCAGCGCGACGGCCGCGATCTTCAGCGTAGAGAGCTTCATCGTCGGTTCCCTCCCAGGATGGACTGAGGGTTCTTAGTCCACCTTCCAGTGCCGCCAAACTTCCCCGTGCCCGCGCGCGGGGCGGCGAGGTCTGCGCAAAGCCGAAGCGCGGCCCGACCACGAAGGTCGAAGCCGCGCCTGGAGTCGCCCTGCCGCCCGAGCGCTTACGCGCTCTTCGGCTTGTAGAAGAGGATGAGCGAGTAGCAGTGGAACTCGTTGTCGCTCGATTGGCGAACCACGCGATCGACGATCTCGAGATCGCTGTTGCTCTTGAGCCAACGCGTGACGTTCTCGCTGAGTTCGTCGCGCTCCTTCGCCTTCGTCGCTGAAAACACCTTGACGCCAGTGAACATGCGCTGCTTATCCCACGCGCGCATTTCCACCTTCAAGGGGCTTCATGCTGATCGACCTCCACGTGCACTCTTACCTGTCGCGCGACTGCCAGCTCGACCCGCGGGCGGTGCTGCAGCGCGCCGAGTCCTTCGGCCTCGACGGGGTCGCCTTCACCGAGACGAACACGCAGGACGGCTGCGACGAGCTCTTCGACCTGCAGCGCACCACGAAGCTCAAGATCTTCGTCGGCCTGGAGCTGGCGACTGACAAGGGTCAGTACCTGTGTTTCTTCGAGAAGCCCGATCGCGCGCCCGAGCCGGTGCAGATGTGGGGCAGCAACCGCGAGACGCCGTGGAAGGCCGACGAGTGCCTGCCGAAGCTCAAGGCGATGGGGGCGGCCATCGTCGCGGCGCGCCCGTACGACAAGGAGTTCCCGACGCCGGGCCTCGACTACGTGCGCTCGCTCGAGCTCCTCTCGGCGGTGGAGGTGTACAACCCGAAGGTGCGCCCGGGGGCCAACGAGCTGGCCCTGGAGGCGGCCGCGGCGCTGCAAGTGCCCGGGGTAGCCGGCAGCGACGCCCGGGGCTCGCTCGACGAGATCGGCTATGGCGCCACGCTCTTCGGCACGCCCGTGGCGAGCCAGGCGGCGCTGGTCAAGGCGCTCCTGGGCCACGACTACTACCCGGTGCAGATGGGCGAGCTGCCGCACTTGAGGGCGCCCGGCTCGGCCAAGGCCGAGGAGCTCAAGGCGAAGAAGCGCAAGAAGCGGCGCTGGCCGCGCTGACTACGGGAGCTCGGTGACGCGGCCGTCGAGCAGCACGGCCGTGCGCGCCCCGTCGCCCCAGCGCCAGGTCTCCTTGCGCTGCCCCTCGATCAGCTCGATGCGCTTCGACTCGGGGAAGCCCCAGGCCATCTCCAGCGCGGCGGCCGGCATGTCCACCACGGCGGCCTTGGCGCGGATCGCCTCACGCACGGCGTCGCTGAAGCCCTCCAGCAGCGGCGTGGGATCATCGCGCGTGAGGTGCCGGTCGAGCTCCGCGAGCACCTCCTGGTCGGTCCTGAGGCCCGGCCGCAGCACCAGCACCGAGGGGGGCGCCTTGCGCGGGGCGCCGGCGACGTCGAGGTAGACCCACACCAGCGTGCGCGGCGTGTAGAGCACCCGCTCGGCCATCACCCAGTTCGAGGGGAACTCGACCTTGAGGATCCGCACCGCCGTGCCCACCGGCCAGGTGCGCTCGATGGGGCCGGGGTTGATGGGCTTGCCCGAGGTGTCGTCGAGCAGGCGCACCAGCTCCGGCGGCACCGGCGTCACCAGCCGCTTGGTGGCGTCGCCGAAGAAGGGCGTCGCGTGCATCGACACCCGCAGGAAGCGCGCCTGCCCGGAGAGCGCGCGCTCGAGGTCCGCCACCTGCCCCGGAGGCACCGCGACCTGCGCCGTCACGCAGCCCGTGCAGAGCACCGCCAGCGCGAGCGCCCTCACGGCGTCGATCCTCCCGACGAGGAGCCGCCGGAGCCCGAGCCGGACCCCCCTGAGCCCGAGCCGGAGCTCCCGGAGCCCGAGCTCGGAGGGCTCCCGGTGGAGGCGGGCGTGCTCCCGCTGCTCGCCGGGGCGCTCGAGGTGCTGGCCGCGCTCCCGGCGCCGGCGGCGCTCGTCGAGCTGGAGGTCGAGTCGGCCTTCTTCGAGCTGTAGAGATCGGAGTACCAGCCGCCGCCCTTGAGGTGGAAGCTGGTGCGGCTCACCTGGCGCTCGAGGGAGTTCTCGGCGCCGCAGCGCTCGCAGGTGGCCGGCGCGGGGTCGGAGACCTTGTGCATGACCTCGAGGTCGGCTCCGCACTTCTGGCACTTGTATTCGTAGATGGGCATGGGGGTTACCTCACAGCGTGGAGCCAGGGCTCGAGCAGGCCGAGCTTCTCGAGCGCGCGCCGCAGGCTCTCCGGGTTGAGCGCGTGCTGGCGTGACAGGAGATCGACGAGCGTGGGCACCGAGGTCGCGGCCTCGCGCACCTCGTCCACCAGCGCGCGGAGCTCCTGCTCGAGCGCGGCGGGGAACTTGCGCTCCAGGCGCAGGTCCTCGAGGTAGCGGCTGCGGAAGAGGAGCTCGAGGCGCGGCCCGAGGTTGGAGGGCGAGAGCGCCTCCTTCACGAAGCGCTCGCGGATCTCGCGGAGCTCCCTCTCGAGGCCCAGGGCGCCGACGAGGAGCTCGAGCTCTTCGCCGCTCATGCCGAAGGCGTGGGCCGCGCCGCCGATGGAGCCCTTCTGCTCCAGCACCGAGGCCAGCACGCCCTCGCGCTCTTTGGTCTGGATGAGGTCGAACAGCGCGTGGTGCTCGAGCAGGTCCTCGACGTCGCCGATGCTGAGCGCCTGGCCGCGCCGGCCCGTGTAGCCCTGCTCCAGGGCCCGCAGCAGCGCGACGCGGTGGGGCACCTGCTCGAGCAGCGCGGCGAGGGTGGCGCGCCCGGCGGGCCGGAAGAGCGACTCGAAGCCAACCCGCGTCGGGTCGACGGTGGTGAAGCGGCCGCGCGGCGCCGGGAGCTGACGCTTGGGGAGGAACGCAGAGCCCGGCAGCGCGGCGGTCGGCCGGGGCTGGCTGCGCCCCTCGCCGGCCTTGCGCTTCTTCGGGGCGATCTTCTGCAGCACCGTCTGCGCGCGCGCGCGGCGGGCCTTCGGCGGGGCGGGGGCCTGGGCCTGGGCCTCCGCGCGCCCCCGGGGCGGCGGGCTCACGAGGTTGGGCATCGGCCCGCGCGGGGCGGGCGCCTCGCTCGGGTGGGCGGCGGCGCGGCGGCGCTCGCGATCGTAGAAGCCCTCTTCCTGACGCTGGGCCGCGACGGCGGCCGTGGTGCCGGCGAGCAGGTCGATGACGGCGAAGGGGCCCAGCGGCCTGGCCTCAGGCTCGGCGTCGGTGAGCGCCCGCACCCGCGCGTCGTCGCCCTCGGCCAGCAGGGCCAGCGCGTCGCGCACCAGGGCCGGCGAGGCCGGGGCCTTCGCCCGCCGACAGAAGTCGGACAGCGCCACCGCGATCGGCGTGGGCACGTCTTCGGGGTGTCGTTTGCGCTGCCAGTCGATCATGCCGGTGTCCAAACCGTGGCGCGTGCGTATAAACAGTCCTCCCAACGTGTCAATGAACGCCCAGCCCTCACCGACCGATACCTCGTCCTCCGAGCCGAGCCTGGCCGGGGTGCGGGTGAAGCCCGCCTGGTCGATGATGCTCTACGTGCTGCTCGTCGCGGCCGCGGGCCTGGCGCTCTACGCGCAGCGCTCGCCGAAGGTCGACCCGGCCTTCGCCGCCGCGGCGCCGTGGGTGTTCCTGGGCTTCGTGCTGGGCTTCGCGGTGTACCGCGTCGCGCTCGTGGCGGCGCGGCGGTACTCGCCCTTCAAGGCCTTCTTCCAGGTCTTCGTGGCGGCGCTCTTCTTCGCGCTGCTCCTCATGCCCCGCGTGCCGCGCCCCGAGGGTGGCCCCGAGACGCTCCTGCGCGATCGCAACCCCCGGGTGCGGGCGCTGGCGGCCGAGGTGCTGGGCTGGCGCGGCGAGCTCGCCCTGGCCCAGGCGCTGGTGCCGCTCCTCGACGACCCCAACGGCGAGGTGCGCGCCGCGGCCCAGGCCAGCCTGGTGAAGTTGAACGCCGGCGTCGACCTGGGCCCCGAGCGCGCGGCGTGGGGAGCCCGCTTCCCGTGAGCATCACCGCGAGCCAGCGCGAGGAGCTGAGCCGCATGCTCGAGCAGTACATGGGCGAGCACGGCCTCAAGTCGACGCGCCAGCGCAGCCTGATCATCGACACCTTCTTCGAGCTGCCGGGGCACCTCTCGGTGGAGGAGGTCTGGGCCCAGGTGCGGCGCCTCGATGCCCGCGTCTCGGTGGCCACCGTGTACCGCACCATGAAGCTGCTGGCCGACAGCGGGCTGGCCCACGCGCAGAACTTCGGCGACGGCCAGACGCGCTACGAGGCGGCCCTCGGGCGCGAGCACCACGATCACCTGATCTGCACGCGCTGCCAGGCCATCATCGAGTTCGAGAACGATCAGATCGAGCGCCTGCAGGACGCCGTCGCCCGCCGCCACGGCTTCCGCGTCAGCTCGCACAAGATGGAGCTCTACGGCCTGTGCCGGGCCTGCCAGAAGGCCGGCGACCAGTCGGCATGATCTCCCGACGCGGCCTGCTCGCGGCGGCGCTCGCCACCGGCTGCACGAAGCCCGGCGCCGCGGCGCTCCCCGACCTGCGCGCCTACTCCGCCGACCTGCCGTGGGAGACCGCCACCGGCGTGCCCTTCGAGCCCTGGCGCCTGGAGGGCCGGGTGGTGCTGCTCACCTTCCTCGCCACCTGGTGCTTCCCGTGCCTGGCCGAGCTCGTGGTGCTCAAGCGCCTCGCGAGAGACCACGAGGCCGCCGGCTTCTCGAACGTGCTCGTCGGCATGGACATCGAAGGCAAGCAGGTGCTCACGCCCTTCGCCGAGGGCTACCAGTTCACCGCCCCGCTCCTCGTCAGCACGCCGCGGCTGCGCAACGGCGAGACGCTCTTCGGCCGCATCCGCGAGCTGCCCTCGCGCATGCTCTTCGGCCGCGACGGGCGCCTGGTGGTGGCCTGGGCTGGCGTGTCGGGCTACCCGGAGCTCGACGCGCTCGTGCGCAAGGAACTCGCCGCGAGTTGACGCGGCGCCCTGAGACGACACGGCCCCGGCGGCGTGAGCGCCACCGGGGCCGGTGAACGGCAGCTCGCTCGTCGGACGGGTCAGGCCTGCGCGGCAGGAACCGGCGCGGGCTCGGCGGGCGTCGCCTCGGGCGCTGCGGCCGGCACGGCCTCGGTCGTCGCGGCCCTGGGCGCCGCGGCCGGCGCAGCCTCGTTCGTCGCTGTCGCGGCGGGCACGGCCTCGGTGGTCGCCGCGGCGGCCGCCTCTTCCTCGGGCGTGGTGGCCGGGGCAGCCTCCAGCTTCGCGCGGGCCTCGGCCTCGGCGGTGTCCTCCGCCGCGTGGCGCGCCTTCATCGACTTGTCGCCCTCGGCGAGCTCCTCGGCGGTGAGCTCGAGGCGGCCGGCCTCGACGCCCGACTTCTTCTCGAGGTTCTTGATGGCGCGCTTGAGGAGATCGTTCTCGAGCAGCGTGCGGTTGAGGCGCACCTCGATGGCGCGGAACTTGTCGCGCGCGAGGTCGGCGTCGGCGTACACGCGCTTGCTGTCGCGCAGGTGCCGATCGAGCTTCGCCTTGAAGCTCTTGAGCTCACGGTCGAGCTCGTTGGCCTTCTTGCGGTCGGTGCTCGACTGCGCCTCGAGCTTGGCGATGCGCTCCTTCTCGACGTCGGACAGTTCGCGGATGACGCGGGTGATGACCTCCGGCGGGCGCTCGACCTTCGGCTCGTCCTTCTTCTCCTCGGTGGGGGCCGCGCGCTTCTTGCCCTTGAGGTCGGCGTCGGCCTTCACGCGCTGCACCTCGGCGAGCGCCGCCGCGAGCTCGGCCCGGGTGGCCTCGAGCTGAATGGAGGCCTGCCGCTCCACCTCGCCGCGCTCCTTCGCGAGATCGTCGCCCGTCTTGTGGGCCTCCCTGTGCTCGTGGAGCTTCTTCTTGGTGGCCTTGAGCTCTTCCTTCAGCTCGTGCTGGGCCTTCTTGACCTCCTCGAGCTCCTTCTTCTTCCGGTCGAGGTCCGACTCGAGCTTGCGCGCGCGGTCGTCGTCGCCGCGGGCCTCGGCGCGGGGCGAGGGTGCCTGGGAAGAGCCCGACGAGGCCGCCTGGCGCGCCGCGCCGGGGGCGCCGCCGAGGAGGCCCAGGTTGAAGGCCAGGCTGATCGCCAGAGCGATGCCGAGCACGATGAGAGCGATGGTCACGTGAACTCCTGAAGAAGTGGATGCCGCGGGGGCCCTATACAGGCACGTCGCGCCCCGCTTCAA
The DNA here is from genome assembly GCA_964449625.1 of uncultured Archangium sp. Taxonomy (GTDB): domain Bacteria; phylum Myxococcota; class Myxococcia; order Myxococcales; family Myxococcaceae; genus Archangium_A. The sequence goes on along the minus strand of CAYUZK010000002.1, from coordinate 33,151 downwards.
CCACTCGCGCTCACTCCCGGGCCAGCCGCCGCTCGATTCGTGCCGTGGCGCGTGACGCAGGGCGCCAACGGGCAACCATCGTGCGCAGGGCCCCCAACCTTGTATAGGGGCGTCATGTCAGGGCTCTTCATCACCGACGAGCAGATCGCCGAGGCGCGACAGCTCGCCAGGGACATCACCGACCCCATCTTCGATCTCATCGCCAGGAACACCACCATCTCGGTCGAGCGCACGGTGCTGCGCTGGTTCGGCGTCGACGGCGTGGGGAGCCTCGGCGCGCCGCTGGTCAACTTGATGTGCGATCGGCTGCAGGCCGCCGGCGTGCTGAACAAGGGCGCGGCCTACTGGTACGGGCGCGCGCTGCGCATGGGGGCCTCGAGCCCGCTCGACGCCGTGGAGCGCCTCACCGCGGCGCCGCTCGAGGCCCTGGGCCCGTTGGCCCCCGAGGAGGAGGCGAAGCTGCGCGACGAGGTGCGCGCCGAGGCCCGGGCCGCGGTGGCGGAGCTCCAGGCGCGGGTGGACCACCGAAACGGGCTCAAACGCGAGTTCCCCATGGCGCCGGCGCCGCACAAGTACGTGATCGTCGCCACGGGCAACATCTTCGACGACGTGGACCAGGCGCGCGCCGCGGCCCAGGCCGGGGCCGACGTGATCGCCGTCATCCGCTCCACGGCGCAGTCGCTGCTCGACTACGTGCCCCAGGGCGCCACCACCGAGGGCTACGGCGGCACCTACGCCACGCAGGAGAACTTCCGCATCATGCGCGAGGCCCTCGACGACGAGTCGAAGAAGCTCCAGCGCTACGTGGAGCTGACCAACTACAGCTCGGGCCTGTGCATGTCGGAGATCGCCTTCATGGCCGCGTGGGAGCGCCTCGACATGCTGCTCAACGACGCGATGTACGGCATCCTCTTCCGCGACATCAACCTGCGGCGGACCTTCATCGATCAGTACTTCTCGCGCCGCATCTGCGCCCTGTCCGGCATCATCATCAACACCGGCGAGGACAACTACATCACCACCGCCGACGCCTACGACGCGGCGCACACCGTCATCGCCAGCCAGTTCATCAACGAGTGCTTCGCCAAGCGCGCCGGCGTGCAGGACTGGCAGCTGGGCCTGGGGCACAGCTACGAGATCGACCCGCACCGCCCCGAGACGCTCCTGCTCGAGCTCTCGCAGGCCATGCTCGTGCGCCGCTGCTTCCCCGACGCGCCGCTCAAGTACATGCCGCCGACCAAGCACAAGGAGACCGACATCTTCTTCAGCCACGCCTACGACGTGATGGCCGACCTGGTGGCGGTGTGGACGCGACAGGGCATCCAACTGTTGGGCATGATGACCGAGGCCATGCACACGCCGCTGCTGGCCGACCGGTACGTGGCGCTCAAGTCGGCCGCCTACCTCCACCGGGCCGCCCGCGGCATCGACGAGGAGTTCGTGGTGCGCGAAGACGGGAAGATCGCCAACCGCGCGCGCTTCGTCTTCGGCAAGGCCGTGGAGCTGCTGCGCGAGTGCAAGGGTGACGGCATGGTCGCCGCCATCGGCCGCGGCCGCTTCGGCGACGTCAAGCGCAGCGAGACCGGCGGCAAGGGCCTCGACGGCGTGGTGGAGAAGGCGCCCGATTACTTCAACCCGTTCCTCGAACTCATGGAAGGTGCCCGATGACCTCTCTCGCGCTCGTGCTGGCCCTGTCGCTCGGCGGCGTCGACTCCATCGGCAAGGTGTCGCTGGGCAAGCTCTCGTTCAAGGCGCCCACCTCGTGGACGAAGAGCCAGGCCGACGACAAGAGCCTCTCGTGGGACGAGCCCGAGTCGGGCGCGTCGATGGCCGTCTCGGTCTTCCCGGTGGACCCAGCGCGGCCGGCCAAGGCCTGCGTCGCGCAGCTCGTGGAGGCCCTGGGCACCGAGGGCTTTTCCGCCACCACGCTCGGCGGCCAGCCGGCCTCGAAGAAGGTCACCACCGACTTCGTGGGCGAAGCCGAAGACGAGAAGACCGACGAGAACAAGGTGACCACCACCACGGTGCTGGGCTGCAACGGCAAGACCAAGTGGGTGCTCACCTGGACCGCGAAGACCGCTCACGGTGCGCGCTTCGGGCCCATGCTCAAGCGGGTGCTCGAGTCGATCAGCTACGGGAAGTGACGATGACCTCCACGCCGAAAGACAAGCACCTGCTGCGCGCCTACGGCGACCGCCGCGACGACGGCATCATCCAGCTCTCGTTCACGCTCAACGTGGCGGCGTCCGAGAAGGCGAAGGAGGCCGCGCAGCTCTACTGCAAGAAGCTGGGGCTGACCGACGTGAAGGTGGCCGCCGCCGAGCGGGCCGCCGATCACTACACGTTCTTCATCGTCTACGCCCGGTCGCCGGTCATCATCGACTACAACGAGATCGACACGCCCGAGATCGTGATCAAGAAGCTCGGCTTCCACGAGCTCAACGCGCTGATCGAAGAGAAGATCGCGCGCCGCGTGGTGGTGCTCGGCGCCTGCACCGGCACCGACACGCACACCGTGGGCATCGACGCGATCTTGAACATGAAGGGCTTCGCCGGCGACTACGGCCTCGAGCGCTACCCGTGGTTCGACGCGCACAACCTCGGCAGCCAGGTGCCCAACGCGGAGCTCATTCGCCGGGCGAAGGCGCAGCGGGCCGACGCCATCCTCGTGAGCCAGGTCGTCACCCAGCGCGACGTGCACAAGGAGAACAGCCGCCAGTTCATCGAGGAGGCGAAGGCCGCCGGCGTGCACGGCAAGATGACGCTGCTGCTCGGCGGGCCCCGGGTGGACCACAAGCTGGCCCTCGAGCTGGGCTTCGACGCGGGCTTCGGGCCGGGCACCAAGCCGTCCGACGTCGCGAACTTCGTCGTCCACCAGGTGCTCCAGCGCCTTGGCAAAGAAGCGAAGGGCGCGCGCTACGAAGGAGCGCCCACGTGAGCGGCGTCGGCCTGAAGGTCGTCTTGCGGCTGCGCATGGGCACGCACGACGCCCACTACGGCGGCAACCTCGTCGACGGGGCGCGCCTGCTGGCGCTCTTCGGCGACGTGGCCACGGAGCTGCTCATTCGCCTCGACGGCGACGAGGGCCTGTTCCGCGCGTACGATCAGGTGGAGTTCCTCGCCCCCGTCTACGCCGGCGACTACGTCGAGGCCGAGGGGGAGATCGTCAGCGTCGGCAACACCAGCCGCAAGATGCGCTTCGAGGTGCGCAAGGTGATCCGCGCGGCGCCCGAGGTCAGCGACTCGGCCGCCGAGGTGCTCGTGCCGCCGCTCGTCGTCTGCCGCGCCAGCGGCACCTGCGTCACCCCGAAGGACAAGCAGCGGAAGGCGGCCCCATGAGCCCGATGGTGATCACCGCCGCGATGGTCGGCGCCGAGACCACGCGCGAACAGACGCCGTACCTGCCGCTGAGCGCCGAGGAGATCGCCGAAGACGCCGCGAAGTGCCGCGAGGCCGGCGCCGCCATGGTGCACCTGCACGTGCGCACGCCCGACGGCAAGCCCAGCCAGGACACGGAGCTGTTCCGCGCCGCCATCCGCGCCGTGCGCGCGAAGTGCGACGTGCTCATTCAGGTCTCTACCGGCGGCGCCGTGGGCATGAGCGTCGACGAGCGGTGCGGGGCCCTCGCGCTGACCGGCGACGATCGGCCGGACATGGCGACGCTCTCCACGGGCACGGTCAACTTCGGCCCCGACGTGTTCTGGAACCCCCGGCCGCTCGTGCGCGAGATCGCCACCCGCATCAAGGCCCTGGGCCTCAAGCCCGAGATCGAGTGCTTCGACGTGGGCATGATCGACGAGGCCCGCGCCCTCGAGAAGGAGGGCTTCATCACGCTGCCGGCGCACTTCGACTTCGTGCTGGGCGTGGGCGGGGCGCTCGCGGCCAACGTCGAGGCCCTCGACTTCATGCGCTCGTACATCCCCCCCGGCTCCACGTGGACCTGCGCGGCCATGGGGCGGCACCAGCTCCCGTTCGTCGAGCTCTCCGCCGAGCGCGGCGGCAACGCCCGCGTGGGCCTCGAGGACAACATCTACGTCTCGAAGGGCGTGCTGGCGAAGGGAAACTTCGAGCTCGTGGCCGAGGCCGCGAAGCGCGCGAAGGCGAAGGGCCGCGAGCTGGCCACCCCCGCGCAGGCCCGCGAGCTGCTCCGCCTCACGTGACGCGCGCCGGGCTCACCCTCGCGGCGCTCCTCGCCGCCTGCGCCGAGCCGACCGAGACGCCGCCGCTCACCCGGCTGGCGACGGTGGAGGGGCCGGTGCGCGTGCCCGAGGGCACCGGCGGCGCGGCCTGGGCCTTCCTCTATGGGCCGGGAGAGGGGCCTCCGGGCCAGCCCGCGGTGCCGCGCTACGCGACCGCCGTGAGCGCCGCGCGCCTCGCGTCAGACGCGCGCTACGTCTTCGCGCAGGTGCAGCCCAACCCGTACCGGCTCTACGGCCTGCTCGACGTCGACGGCAACTTCGACCCGGAGATCGACGTGCTGGCGCAGGCCGGCGCCGGCGACCGCGTCAGCCGCGGCCTCGAGCTCCAGGTGCAGCCGGGGCGGGGTGCGACCGCGGCGCTGGAGCTGACCGTGCCGGTGTTCGACGAGCCGCCCGCCTTCCGCCTCGAGGGCGTGGTGGGTGATGACGTGGCCCTCGACCCGGCGCTCGAGGCGCAGACGCCGCTGACCCTGGTGGCCGACGACCTCGGGCTCTTCGAGCCATCGAAGGTGGGCTTCACCTTCGGCCTGCTCGACCGCGACGGCGACGGGCGGCCCGATGACGCCGACGGCGACGGCACGCCCGAGCTCTCGCTGCAGCTCTTCCTCCGCTGGCTGCCGCAGCCGGGTCAGGCCGCGCCGGGGTCCATCGTGATCGTGCCCCTCGTGTTCGATCCCTCGCCGTTCCTCCGCACGCTCGAGGGGCGTCTGGACACCACCGTCACCACGCGCCGCCTCCAGGGCCTCATGGTGCCCCAGGCGCTCCTCCAGGAGGCCGGGGCCGATGGTGGGACGGCCCTGCGGGCCTTCGGGGCGCCGCCGAGGGGCGACTACGAGCTCGTCGCCTTGACCGCTGCCGGGCAATTCTGGCGTCTTCCCAATGGGTTGGCAGGGCGGCGGCCGGGGCAGGGCGTGCGGCTGCACGTCGATCGCGCGGCTCGCTGACTCGCGTCGGCTCGCGTAGAGTCTCCACCCTGCATGTCCGTCGCCACTGAATCTGACGCGGTCATCGTGAACCCGCTCCGCGCGAGCGGGCTGCTGGACGCGCCCGGGCTGGAGCGGGCCCGCGCCTACGTCCGGGAGCACGGCGGGCTGTTGTCCGACGCGCTCTTGCGCCTCAACGTCATCAAGGAAGGCGACTACCTCCGCACGTTCGCGGAGCTGTACTCCACGCGCTTCGTCAAGAGCGAGAAGCTGCGCACCATTCGCCTCGACGAGGATCTTTTGGAGCGCGTCGGGGTCCGCAGCTCGGAGCGCCTGCGGCTGTGCCCCGTGCACTGGGACCCGCAGCGGTTCGAGCTGCAGGTGGTGGCGGCGCTGCCGCTCTCGGCCAACCTCGAGCCCGAGCTGCGGCAGATCGTCGGGGCGCGCGTGGTCACCGTCTACGTGGCGAGCAGCGGGGCGGTCGCCGCGCTCCTTCGCCGGGCCTACTACCGGCAAGACGACGCCTTCGACGAGGTGACGCCCAACGGCGCGGGGCCCGGGTTCCCCGCGGGGGCGGTCAAGCCCGGCGAGACCTTCGACGACGACCAGCCGCCGGCCGATCGCACGACCGTGGCGCTGGCATCGGACTACGCGGCCGAAGTGCAGCAGACGGGCGAGTACGCGTCGCGGGCCGCGCCGGAGTCGACCGAGGGGAAGACCGTCATGGTCAACCTCGAGGCCCTCACCATCGCCACCCTGCGCCGCGAGAACGCCCGCTACCGCATCGCCCAGGAGTTCCACCGCCGCGTCTCGCTCGAGCGCTCGGTGGAGGCGATGGTGGACCGCATCCTCTCGGTGGTGTTCGAGCTGCTCAACGCCGACGGCGCCGCGGTGTGGCTGACCAACGGCCGCTACGCCTCGAAGTCGAAGAACGGCGATCACGTGGTGGAGGTGCCGCGCACCGTCATCGACGAGGCCCTCGAGGCGCCCAACGGGCTGCTGACGCACAACGCGCTGCTCGACGAGCGCTTCGATCGCTCCCAGAGCGTGATGGTGCGCGGCGTGAAGAGCGTGATGGCCATGCCGCTGCGCGCGCGCACCGGGGTCATCGGCATCCTCTACGTCGAGTCGGTGTCCATGAGCGCGGCCTTCACCGACGAAGACCTGCCGCTGCTCGACTCCATCGCCACGCAGGCCTCCATTCTCCTCGACAACGCGGCCCTGGTGGCCCAGGTGCAGAAGGAGGTCGAGACGCGCGCGAGCCTCTCGCGCTTCCTCTCGCAGGCCGCCGTCGAGGAGGTGCTCTCGGGGCGCATGCAGGTGAACATGGCGGGCCAGAACGCCGAGGTCTCGGTGCTGTTCTGCGACATCCGCGGGTTCACCACCATGAGCGGCCAGATGCCGCCCGAGGAGGTCGTGCGCTTCTTGAACGCCTTCTTCGGCGAGGCCGTGGACGCGATCGAGAAGCACGGCGGGGTGGTGGACAAGTTCATCGGCGACTGCGTGATGGCCATGTGGGGCGCCGTGGACCAGCGCGAGGACGGGGCGCGGCGGGCCATCGCCGCGGCCCTGGAGATCGTCGAGCGCGGCAGCCGCATCACCGTCGCCGGCCAGCCGCTGGTGGTGGGCGTAGGCATCAACACCGGGCCCGCGGTCGTCGGCGCCATCGGCGCGCAGCGGCGCCTCGACTACACCGCCATCGGCAGCACGGTGAACCTCTCGGCGCGGCTGTGTGGCATCGCCGGGCCCGGTGAGGTGCTGGTGACGAGCGACACGCTCCTGCGGGCGGGGCCCGGCGTGCTGCACACGCCGAACGAGGCGGTGCTGCTCAAGGGCATCGACGTGCCCATCGTGCCGTACTCGATCAAGTCCATCGCCATGCCGCTGCAGCTGAGCCAGGTGATGGCTCCGGCCGCCGCGGGGCCGGCGGCCCCTGTGGCGAGGCCGACGAACCAGCCGATGAGCAAGGTGCCCACCGCGCCAGGCATGCCGTCGCCCCTCAAGCCACGATGAATGCTAGGTGGGGGGCGGCGTCTTGACGCCCATCGCGCTTCACCAACCCCTGGAGTTCCCCGTGCTTGCCCCCCTCGCCGCGTTGATCCTCGCCGCTGCTCTCCCCGCTCCCCTGGCGGTGGTGAAGAGCGCGGACAGCGAGGTGCAGAAGCTCCTCGCCGAGCCCGAGGTGTCCACCACGAAGCTGGCCGAGCGGGCCGACGAGTTCATCGACTTCTTCGAGCTGGCGCGGCGGGCCATGGGCGACGAGTGGGGGAAGCTGACCAAGAAGCAGCAGGACGACTTCAGCGCCACGATGAAGGGGCTCTTGCGCGCCAACTACGCCCAGAAGGCCGTCAGCGACGGGCGCGGCGGGGCGAAGGTCGAGTACGGCAAGGAGCTCGTGGAGGGCAACGAGGCCACCGTCGAGACGAAGCTCGTCATCAAGAAGGACACCTTCCCCGTCGTGTACAAGCTCTTCAGGGCCGAGGCGAAGGGGGCCTGGCGCATCTACGACGTCATCACCGACGAAGTGTCGCTGGTGGACACCTACGCCGATCAGTTCCGCACGGTGATCGGCAAGAAGGGCTTCGAGGGGCTGCTCAAGTCGCTCAAGGCGAAGCAGGAGCAGCTCGAGAAGCGGGGCGCCGAGAAGGTCGCCGGCCAGAAGTAGCCTTCAGCGCTTCTTGCGATCGATGAGCGTGCGCAGGGCCTCGGCGCCGCGGCGCAGTTGCGAGCCGGTGGCGTTCGTCGCCTTCCACGTCAGCGTCTCGACGGCGTCGTAGACGCGCCCGCGCAGCGACAGCTCCTCGGCCGAGGCCGGGAGCGGCGGCAGCGGCGGGGCGGGGGGCTCGGTGGGGCCGCGATCGGGCAGGTCCACCGTCGTCCAGTGCAGGGCCGCTGGCGCGCCCATGGCGTAGCTGCCGGGGCGCGCCACCGCCACCGGCCGGCGGTGCGCGGCGCCGGCCTCGGGGAAGCCGAGCCGCCGCCCGGTGCGCGCGATGGCCTCGAGCACGAGCTCGACCTGCGCGTCGGTGACCGTCGCCGGGAGCGAGAGGAGCAGCCGCGAGCGCGGCCCCGCGAGCCAGGCCCGGCAGGCGAGGCCCTCGTCGCGCAGCTCGCCCAGCCACGCCTGGCACAGGCCCTCGTCGCCGAGCCACAGCGGCACCCACGGCGTGATGCTGGGGCCCGTGTCGAAGCCGCCGGCGCGCAGGGTCGAGAGCGCGCGGTGCGCTACGTCGAGGAGCCGCGCGCGACGCGTGGGCTCGGCGGCGGCGATCTCCACGGCGCGGAGCGAGGCCGCCAGACAGAAGACCGGCGGCGGCGGCGCGGCCCCCCGCAGCGGCTCCACCAGCGCCTGCGCGCCCAGCACCACCGCCCCCGTGCCGGGGATGCCGCCCCCCAGGGCCACCACCAGCAGCGCGACCTGCCCCTGGAGCCCCAGGTGCTCCACCGCGCCGCCGCCCTGCGGGCCCAGCACGCCGAGCGCCTCGTCGAGCACCACCAGGCTCGCGTGGCGGCGCTCGCAGGCCTCGAGGTAGCGGGGGAGCACCGTCAGCTCGCCGGAGAGCGGGTGCAGCGCCTCGGCGATCACCCCCGCGAGGCTGGCGCGCTCGAGCAGCGCCTCCGCCTC
>CAYUZK010000002.1:0-24304 GCA_964449625.1 uncultured Archangium sp. | reverse complement strand
GGGTCGGCGCCCAGGCCCAGCAGGTCGGTGCTCGACGCGTTCACCAGCCGCGCGCCGTCGCTCTCGACCTCGGCGGCCGAGGGCGCGGCGTCGACCCGACAGTTGGTGACGATGCGCCCGCTGATGGTGCGGGTGAGGAGCGGGGCGTCGAGGAGCACGGGCCACGACATAACCGGATTGCGCGGGTGGGTGAACGGCGGTAGGGCGCCTGCCTCCATGCACCCCGCCCAGCGAGTGGCGCTCACGCGCCTCATCGACCTGTCTCACCAGCGGCCATGGGTGCCCCTGGGCGTGGCGGCGGTGGTGGCGGCGATCGCGCTGCTGCTGGCGAGCCGCCTCGAGTTCAAGGGCGACTTCGTCGAGCTGCTGCCCGAGCGCGCGCCCGAGGTGAGCGACCTCAAGTACGTCGAGAAGCAGTCGGGCGGCAGCGGGTACCTGGTGCTGCAGGTCAAGGGCGGCACGGCGGAGCAGCGCCGGGCCTTCGCCGGGGCCTGGGCGCCCGAGATGGAGAAGCGCACCGACCTGGTCGTCTACGTCGAGTACCACTTCCCCACGAGCTTCTTCGCCGATCGCGCGCTCCTCACGCTGACGCCCGAGCGCCTCGCGGAGCTGGAGCTGGATCTCACGGCGCGCATCGCGTGGGAGAAGAAGCTCGCCAACCCGCTCTACGTGGACCTCGGCGAAGAAGACCCGCCGGCCGACTTCGAGGCGCTCACCAAGAAGTACTCGGGCGACGCGCCGACGGGCGAGTACGTCGAGTCGAAGGACGGGCAGGAGCTGTACCTCTACGTCAAGCCCACGCACAGCGCCGCCGACCTCGACTTCGACCGCGAGATGTTGACGGGGGCCCAGGAGGTCACCGCCCGCGTGCTCCCCGCGTTCGCCGGGCTCGAGGTCGCCTACACCGGCGTGTACGTCGCGCGGGTGGAAGAGGACGACATGATGAAGGCCGACATCGCGCGGGCCGGCGTGCTGTCGCTGGCCCTCGCGCTGGGCATCATCTTCCTCGCGAGCCGCCGCCCGGTGGCCCTGGTGATCGTCGCCGCGCCGGTGCTGATCGGCGTGGCCGCGACCTTCGGCTTCGCGTGGATCATCATCGGCCACCTGAACCCGGTGACGGGCTTTCTGGGCGCGGTGCTGATCGGCCTGGGCATCGAGTACGGCGTGCACCTCTCGATGCGGTACTGGGAAGAGCGGCGCGCGCACGAGCCGCTGCAGGCCATGCAGGAGGCCGTGCTCGGCACCTTCGGCGGCGCGCTCTCGAGCGCCTTCACCAACGCCGCCGCCTTCTTCGTGCTCGTCTTCGCCGAGTTCGAGGCCTTCAAGCAGTTCGGCAAGATCGCCTCCTTCGGCGTGATGGCCACGGTCATCGCCGCCTACGGCATGGGCCCCGCGGTGCTCTTCGTCGCCGAGCGCATCCGCCCGGTGCGCAAGGGCGCCGCCGAGCCCGCCGTCGATCACTCCGGCGCGGTGATGCGCACGCACGCGAGCCCCGCGCTGATCGGCCTGCTGGCCGCGATCGTCGGCGCGGCGGTCTACTCGCTGTCGGTGGCGCCGCAGGTGGGCTTCGAGACCGACCTGCGCAAGCTGAAGGGCGACTCGCCGGCGACCGATCTCGAGGCCCACATCACCCGGCAGCTCGGGGTGGTGATGATGCCCGCGCTCGCCCTGGTGCCGACCTTCGAGGAGGCGAGGGTGGTGAGCCAGATCGCCGCCGAGGTCCGCGCGGAGGTGGGCGCGCGCACGTCCTTCTCGACCATCGCCTCGCTCAACGATCTCGTGCCCTGGAACCCGGCGCCGCGGCTCGTGGTGATCGGCCGCATCCGCAAGCTGGTAGACGACCTGCCCAAGGCCGTCACCGAGGGCGAGCACGCCGAGGAGGTGCAGCACTTCCTGCGCATGACCCAGGCGGAGCCCTGGACGGTGGACGACCTGCCGCTGGAGATCCGCCGGCGCTTCGAGCCCGCCGAGGGCAAGGGCACCTTCGTGCTGATCTTCCCCCGCTACGCCGGCTACGACGTGCAGGAGCTGCAGTGGTGGGCCGATGACCTGACCACGGTCATCGCCCGGGCGCGCGCGAAGGGCGTCACGGTGCACATCCTCGACTCCAACCGCATCGCGGCGAAGATCTTCAGCCTCATCAAGCGCGACGGCCCGCTGATCATGGCCCTGGCCGCGGCCGTGGTCTTCGCGATGATCTGGATCGCCCTGCGGCGCTTCGGGCACGCCTGGCTGGTGGCCGGGCCGCTGTACCTGGGCATGACCTGCATCTTCGGGGCGATGCACCTGTTCGACGTGCGGCTCAACTTCCTGAACGTGGTGGTGCTGCCGAACCTGCTGGCCATCGCGGTGGACAACTCGGTGCACCTCTTCCACCGCTACCGCGAAGAGGGGCCGGGCTCGCTGGGGCACATCATGCGCACCACCGGCTTCGCCGCGGTGATCGCCACCTGCTCGAACGCGGCCGGCTACGGGGCCCTGCTCATCGCCCGCCACGAGGGGCTGCGCAGCGTGGGGGTGATGGCCGTGCTGGGGGTGGTCTGCACCTTCGTGGGCACCACCATCTTCTTCCCGGCGCTCCTGGCGGTGCTCGAGAAGCGCCAGCGGCCCCGGCCCGCCGCCGCGCCCTGAAAGCCGCGCCCTTGCGCGAGGGGGAGGGGGCTGCTAGGTGCGCCGCTCCCGCCGGACTGACCGGGGGGCTTTACCCGCCGGCGACGGTCATCGCCCCGGACCACTGGTCACGCACCATGTCCGAGAGAAGGAGCGCACCATGAAGGGCATCATCGGCAAGAAGGCTGGCATGACGCAGATCTTCACGGAGGAGGGCAACGCCGTCCCCGTGACCGTCATCGATCTCACCTCCCTCGAGGTGGTCGGCAAGCGCACGATGGAGAAGGACCAGTACACGGCCGTGGTGCTGGGCCTCAAGGACGCCAAGGAGAAGCACCTCACCAAGGCGCAGCTCGGCTCCTTCAAGAAGGCCGGCGCGAAGCCCAAGCGCGTGCTCAAGGAGTTCCGCGTGACGGCCGAGGAGCTGGCCACCTTCAACGTGGGCGAGGCCGTGAAGGTCGAGGCCCTCTTCACCAAGGGCGAGCTGGTCGACGTCACCGGCATCACCAAGGGCCGCGGCTTCCAGGGCGTGATGAAGCGGTGGAACTTCCGCGGCTTCGGGCAGACCCACGGTACGCACGAGTACCGCCGGCACCCGGGCGCCATCGGCCAGCGCAAGACGCCGGGCCGCGTGTACCCGAACAAGAAGCTGCCCGGCCACTACGGCGTCGAGCAGGTCACCACCCAGAACCTCGAGGTGGTGGGCGTGCTCCCCGAGCGCAACCTGCTGCTCGTCAAGGGCGGCGTCGCCGGCAGCAACGACGGCATCGTGGTGGTGAAGCCTGCCGTGAAGTCGGCGCTGCGCGCGGGCCACAAGGCCAAGGCCGGCAAGTAGTCAGTCGGCCCCTCGTTGGGCGGCGGCCTCCATGAAGAGGTCGCCCGCCCATGCTCCCCCCGCTTCTGGAGGTCGTGCCGCCATGTGGCGTCTGCGCTCGCTCGGCTTGGTCGGCTGCCTGCTCTTCGGGGCGGCGTGTGGCTCCTCGAACGTGCGGCCGCTCCAGCTGGGCGACAGCTGCAACCCGGCCGACCAGACCTACGTCTGCGCCTCGGGCCTGTGCCTGGCGCTCGACGATCAGTCGGGCTTCTGCACCGACACCTGCACCTCCGATGATCAGTGCGGCGAGGGCTTCCTGTGCCAGGCGGCCGGCCGCTACGGGCGCATCTGCCGGCGGCTGACGGGCTGCAAGACCGAGATCGACTGCCCCTCGGGCCACGCCTGCAACGCGGACACCGGCAACTGCTACATCGCCGTGAGCCGCGGCCTGTGCAGCCCCTGCCAGGACGGGCTCCAGTGCCCTCAGGGCGGCGCCTGCTTCCAGGCCATCGGCTCGGGCGAGCAGTTCTGCACGGCCCCCTGCGGCGCGGGCGACGCGTGCCCGGCGGGCTTCAGCTGCGCCGAGATCCCTGCGGGGGCCGAGGGCGCCACGCTCAAGCAGTGCGTGCCCGCGAACGAGACCTGCAGCGCCGGCAAGAGCCTCTGCGCGGCCTGCGAGGGCGACAACGAGTGCGGCGGGCCCTTCGACGTCTGCGTGCGCAACGTGGTGTCGGGCGAGACCTTCTGCGGCCGCGACTGCAACCCGGCGAAGAACCTCTGCCCGGTGGCGGGTTGCGACCCGACGCTGCTCGACTCGGCCGAGAACCCCGACTGCCCGGGCGGCTTCTCGTGCACCAACATCGGCAAGAGCGACGACCCCAACGTCATCGGCCCGTTCCAGTGCGTGCCCAACTCCAACACCTGCGAGGGCTACTGCGACACGCAGGACACCGTCGGCCAGCTCGGCCAGTGTGGCCTGGGCCGGGTGTGCATCAACAACACCTGCGTGGGCGCCACCGACGGCCGCATGTGCCAGCCGTGCAGCGACAACGACGACTGCCGCCGCGGCGGCTTCGCGGAGAACCGCTGCATCGTCAACACCTGCCCCGACTGCCCCTTCCGCGGCGAGGCCTTCTGCTCCACGCCCTGCGCCGACGACGCGGCCTGCGTGCGCAGCTTCGGCGTGGGCTTCGTGTGCAAGCCGGTAGACGACCCGACGGCGCCGCAACGCAGCTACTGCATGCCGCAGCGGGGCACCTGCAAGGCGGGCCTCGGGCGCCTGGGTGACGACTGCTCCGTCTCGGGCGCCCAGGACTGCGTCACGGGGCTGTGCCTCAAGGCCGGGCTGCCGAGCTTCTGCTCCGCGCCGTGCACCGCCGACGCCCAGTGCGGCGACAACCGCTACCGCTGCTGCGAGGTGGGGGCGTCGGGCGGCTACGACTGCAGCCCGGAGCGCCGCACCGCCACCGGCCCCTTGAGCGGCAGCGGCGTGTGCGCCCCCCTCGGCGGCCTCTTCGGCGACGACTGCTCGCCCGGCCGCGCGCCGTGCCAGAGCGGCACCTGCCTCGACCTCGGCACCGCCCGCGTGTGCTCCGTGACCTGCCCCGCGGGCACCTGCCCCAGCGGCTTCAGCTGCCGCCAGGCCACGGCGCCCGACGGCACCATGCCCCTGGCGGTGTGCTTCCCCAACGGCGGCGGCACGCCCGGCGCCAAGTGCGACTTCGGCCCCGCGGCCTGCGAGAGCGGCCTGTGCATTCGCAAGGACTCGGGCCCCATCTGCACCGTGGGCTGCGCCGGCGACACCGACTGCCCCGACGGCTGGCTCTGCGACGTGCTGCGCACGGTCACCGAGAGCTCCGTGCAGGCCTGCCTGCCTCCCGCGCTGCAGGAAGGGTAGCGGGCGCCACGGTGGGAAAAGCCTGTACCTCCATGTGGTTGACCGTGCTAAGGCGCCTCACCTTTTCGAGTCGAACGATGCGCGCCCTCCCGGTCATTGCCGTCGTGGTGGCAGGTCTGGCCCTGACCGGGTGCGATGATCGTACGCGCGCGCGCCGGGTGATCGAGCCCTTCTCGGTGGTGCCTGGCACGCCGACGGTCGACGACGCCACGCCCGAGGTGCTGGTGGACCAGACGCGGGCCACCGACGACTTCGGCGTCAACGTGCCGCGGCAGTGCGACGTCTACCAGCAGCTCCCGGTGCGCAAGGTGGACATCCTCTGGGTGGTCGACTCGTCGGGCTCCATGGCGCCCAAGCAGGCGCGCCTGGCGGCCAACTTCCAGGGCTTCATCAACCAGCTCGTCACGGCGAACCCGCCCATCGACTTCCACATCGCCGTCACCACCACCGACACCGACGCGGCGGCGACGCGGGGCAAGCTGCGGCCCTGGGCCCTGGGCGCCTCCACCGAGGACTACATCGCCTGCGAGCCGGCCGGCGGCGGCGTCGTCACCTGCAACACCGGCGCGAACCTCTCGACGGCCATCACGGCCTTCGGGCAGATGGCGGCCGTGGGCATCAACGGGTCTGCCTCGGAGCGCGGCCTGTACGCGGCGTACCTGGCGCTCACCAACCCGCTCAACCTCAGCACCGCCGCGGTCGATCGCTTCGTGCGGCCCGACGCCTCGCTCTACGTGGTGGTGGTCTCCGACGAGGACGACGCGTCGTGCTCGCCGATGACGCGGCAGACCTCGTGCACCGCCGACCCCGGCTGCCGCTGCGCGCCCGACAACGCGCTGACCGGCGCGGGCGCCTGGGGCACCACCGACTACTTCGTGCGCTTCTTCGAGACCTTCAAGGGCTACGGCAACGCCGAGGCCGTCACCCTCGCGGCCATCGTGGCGACCGACGAAGACCCGGTGCCCTCCCAGTTCGGCGACCCGAACCCGCACGTCGGCTGCTGCCGCTCGCTCAACGGGCAGCCGTGCCCGGCGACCGGCACCAACGACGGCGGCTTCGAGATCGCCTACACGGGCTCTCGGTACGCGAAGGTGGCGGCCGAGACGGGCGGGGCGAGCGTGTCGATCTGTCAGGACGACTTCTCGGCGGCGCTGGCGTCGCTGGGCTACGCGGCCTCGGGCCTGCGCCGCGACTTCCGCTTGAGCCGCGGGCCCGACGTGCGGCCCGACGGCGGCGTGGCCGCGGGGCTTTCGGCCTTCGTCAGCCCGGCGGCCGCGGCCAACTGCATGGTGGACGGCAACTGCCCCGCGGGCCAGGCCTGCCGCAGCGGCCGCTGCGCGCGCCGGGTGGCCGTGGCGAGCGCGCCGGCGACGAACGGCGCGAGCTACCTCAAGTGCGAGGGCGCCAGCCTGCGCAACATCGTCCGCTTCGATGGCACCTCGGTGCCTGAGCCCTTGAGCACCGTCGAGGTCTGCTACGACGTGCTCGCGACCTTCCAGAACAGCTGCCCGTAGACGAGGTGAACGCGCGTGATGACTCGGAAGACCCTCAACCTGATGAGCTGCCTGGTGCTCCTGAGCGCCGGCGCGGCGTTGGCCGAGGACCAGAGCGGCGACGAACTCGTCGAGAAGGTGGCGGTGCGCAACCGCCTCTACTCGGTGGAGAAGCGGTGGGAGCTGGGGGCCAACGTCGGCTTCACCATGCTCACGCGCCTGACGGACCACTACAACTTGAACCTCTCGGGCGCCTACAACGTCACCGACTGGTTCGCGCTCGAGCTGCGCGGCGGCTACGCCATCTCGCGGCACACCTCGCTGGCCGAGCAGATCCAGCAGGACTTCTTCGCCAACACCTCCATCAGCCGCGCCAGCGACGCGGCCGACCTCTGGGAGATGACGGGCAACGCGGTGGTGGGCGCGCGCTTCCAGCCCATCTACGGCAAGCTCAACCTGCTCGCCGAGCTGCCGGTGCACTTTCAGCTCTACCTGTGGGCGGGCGGCGGCGCGGGCCTGCTCAAGCGCGAGTCGCTGGTGCTGTGCACCGTCAAGGTGAGCAACCGCGAGTGCGGTGAGTTCCTCACCGAGAACAAGGTGAGCCCCCTGGTGTCGCTGGCCCTGGGCTTCCGCTTCTTCGTGGCGCAGCACCACTCGGTGAAGCTCGAGGCGCGCAGCTGGAGCTACCTCGACTCGTACTTCGTCGACGTCGACCGCGCCAACTCCACCGCCGGCAACCCCACCGCGGGCGGCCGCCCGGCGCCGAACGCCGGCGTCACCCACATGGTCCAGTTTGACCTGGGCTACGCGTTCATCTTCTGACCCGGACGGATGACTTCCATGCGCGACTCTCTGCTGCTTGCTGCACTCCTGTGGGCCAGCGCCGCCTCGGCGGCCCCGCCGGCCTACGACGCCCCGCTGGCCGTGGCCCAGGCCGACGACGACGACGAGGACGATCCGGCGCCGGCCGCGACGCCGACGACCACGCCCGGCACGACGCCCGCGCCGGCGAAGACCGACGCGCCCGCCGCGGCCGCGGCCCCGGCTGACGACGCCGCGGTGGCCAACCCCGACCAGCAGCGGCTGGTGTCGGGCGCGCCGCTCTACAACCCGAACGTCGCCGTGCACATCGTCGAGCAGAAGGAGCACTCCGACTCGGGCAAGCGCGAGCTGGTGCTCTACCCGATCGCCATGCAGGTGAACGGCAAGTTCACCCAGCACTTCGGCACCATGGGCTCCTTCGTGTGGCACCTGCAGGAGAACTTCGGCCTCATGGTGACGGGCGGGTACAACTGGTACAACGTCGAGTCGGCCTTCAACGGGGAGCTGGTCGAGAAGTTCCGCGTGGAGGCCCAGGCGGCCACCTCGCTGCTGTGGACCTGGGGCGCCATGGGCGGCGTCGAGGTCACGCCGTTCTACGCGAAGTTCTCGTTCTTCGAGGGCACCCTGGCGCACTTCAGCATGGTGCTCAGCGGCGGCGCCGGCATCGGCGGCACGCGGCACCAGCTCAAGCCCGAGTCGGTGCGCCCCGACGGCACCACCTCGCAGGCCACCTACGGTGACACCGGGGCCCGCTTCATGGGCGTCCTGGGCGCCGGCTTCCGCCTGCAGCTGGGCGAGCGCTTCGCCTTCCGCCTCGAGGTGCGCGACGTCGTCTATACGGCGCGCATGGAGCGGGTGAACGGCTGCAACGTCGACGACCTGCGCGCGATGGACCAGAAGCTGCGCATGGGCCAGGACGTGGGCACCGCGCAGGTGGGCGGGCAGTGCGACCTGCAGAGCTTCACCGGCACCATCGAGGGCACGGACATCAAGCGCAGCAACGACGTGCCGCTGGCCCTGAACCTGGTGCGCGTGCCCAGCTCCGACGTGCTCAACAACATCGGCCTGTACCTGGGCGTGTCGTTCCTCTTCTGACCGGTGCTCACCATGAAGCGAACGATCCTTCTCGCAGTCACGCTCCTCGCCGGCCTCGCCAGCGCCCAGGAGCTCGCCGTCTACAACAAGGGCCTGTCGGCCTATAACGGCAACCAGTTCGAGGACGCCGCGCGGCTGTTCTTCGAGGTGACCAACACCACCACCGACAACGACCTGCGGCTCAAGGCGGAGTACTACCTCGCCTCGAGCTTCCAGCGGCAGAGCCTGCCCTTCACGGCGTTCGTGTACTTCACGCCCATCGTCAGGGCGGGGCCGCAGCACCCGTTCCACGGCAAGGCGGTCGAGGCGCTCATCGCGCTCCAGGAGATCTTGAACGACGACTTCCTGATCCCCAACATCTTGAACAACCTCTACGACAAGTACGCCGACGCCTGGGCGACGCTGCCGCTGGAGGTGCTCGCGCGCATCAACTACCTCATCGGCCGCATCTCGCACCGCAAGGGCCTGCTCGAGGACGCCAAGCAGTTCCTCGAGGCGGTGCCGGACACGAGCCAGTTCTACGCCCGGGCGCAGTACCTGCTGGGCATCGTGCTGGTCGACCCGCGCTTCCCCGCGGCCGACGAGGCGGCGCGCGCGAAGAACGTCGAGGCGGCGGTGACGACCTTCGAGAGCGTGCTCAAGATCCGCACCCGGCAGCTCGACTTCGACGACACCAGGCACCTGACCTACCTCGCGCTGGGCCGCAGCAACTACAACGTCGGCCAGTACCAGAAGGCGACGGAGTGGTACGAGAAGGTGCCGCGCTTCTCGAAGTACTGGGACCAGGCGCTCTTCGAGAACGGCTTCGCCCGCTTCCAGAACGACGACCTCGGCGGCGCGCTCGGCTCGCTGCAGGGCCTCTACGCGCCGCAGTTCGCCGGCGCCTTCCAGCCGGAGTCGTGGATCCTCACGGCGACGACGTACTACTTCTCGTGCCTCTACGACGAGTCGAAGGCCTCGCTGCTCGAGTACGAGAACAACTACCTGCCCATGGCCGAGAAGCTCAAGCCGCTGGTGGACGCCGGCGAGCAGAAGGAGCTCCTGACCTACTTCAAGCTCGTGGAGTCGTCAGACACCACGGCCGTGCCCAAGGCTGTGCTCAACTGGGTGCGCACCAACGAGCGCATGCTGGGCCTCTTCGGCATGCTCAAGCAGCTCGAGGCCGAGAAGGTCACCATCGAGGCCAACCAGTCGTGGCGGGCCGTGAAGATGAGCGCCGAGCTCGTCACCTACCTCGATCAGAACAAGGGCACGCTCGAGCAGGTCGCCGGCCAGTTCAGCAAGGCGCGCCTCACCGAGGCCTACCGCACCGTGAAGGGCTTCTCGGACCAGGCGGAGATCATTCGCTTCGAGGTGGCCAAGGCCGAGAAGGAGCTGGCCGAGACGGGCGTCGACCCGCAGGCGCTGCTGCGCCGGCAGACGCTCTATCGCCCGAAGATGCCGGCCGAGAACTGGAACTACTGGAAGTTCCAGGGCGAGTTCTGGCGCGACGAGATCGGCTACTACCAGTACACGCTCAAGCGTGGCTGCCCCCAGGTGAATTGAGAGCGCGCGCTCCCCTCAGGGGAAGTGACGCGTTTCTCAAGAGTTGAGAAGGGTGCCCGGCCAGGTCGGGCACCCTTTTCTTCACTCGGACCCGTGGTGTAGGGTCCGCCCGCTTTTTGTCCTACAGGAGCGATGATGAAGCTCGCAGTGCATTTCGTTGCCGTGATCGCCGTGGCGTTTGGCCTCATCTCCGCGCCGGCGGTGGCCCAGACCAAGAAGAAGGCAGCCCCGAAGGCCGCGACGAAGGCGGCTGAGGCGAAGGCCGCGGAGGCGAAGGAGGCGGCGGCGAAGCAGCCTGAGGAGCGCAAGGGCCCGGCCAAGCTGGACGGCAAGCAGAGCCTGAAGGCCGAAGACGTCGAGCGCGAGGCGACGGCGGACAAGAAGCGCGACGAGCAGATCGAGGCGGCGAAGAAGATCATCCCCAAGATCGAAGACGGCAACCCGCAGAAGGCCGACCTGCTCTTCCAGCTCTCGGAGCTCTACTGGGAGAAGTCGCGCTACCTGTACCGCAAGGAGATGCTGGGCTTCTTCAACGCGCAGAAGGAAGCCGACGAGAAGAAGAACCGCGGCGAGAAGGTGGTCGAGCCCAAGGAGGAGCACCGCGAGTCGGAGCTCTACCGCTCGGAGACCATGCGCCTGTACGAGACGATCTTGCGCGAGTACCCGACCTACGAGCGCAAGGACGAGGTGCTCTTCAACCTCGCCTACAACCAGTACGACCTGGGCAAGCGCGACCTCGCGGTGAAGCGCTACGAGGAGCTGCTCAAGAGCTACCCGGGCTCGCGGTTCGTGGCCGACACCTACGTGCAGCTGGGCAACCACTTCTTCGAGGTGGCCAACATCCTCGAGAAGGCGAAGACGTACTACGAGAAGGCCTTCGCCTCGCAGAACCCGCGCATCAAGTCGTACGCGCTCTACAAGCTGGCCTGGTGTGACTTCAACGCCGGCGAGCACGAGAAGGCGCTCAAGAAGCTGCAGGACACCGTGGAGTTCGCCGAGAAGCAGGGCAAGGAGCGCTCCTTCACGGACCTCAAGAACGAGGCCCTGCAGGACTCCATCCGCATGTTCGTGCAGCTCAACCGGGCCGACGACGCGATGGCCTACTACAAGGCGCACGCGGGCAAGAAGAAGCAGCTCTCGCTCATCCAGAAGCTGGCGTACCAGCTCCAGGAGGCCGGCCACCACGACAACTCGATCAAGTCGTTCCGCTACCTGCTCAACGACAACGCGGTGTCCGAGGCGGCGCCCGACTGGCAGCAGGCGGTCATCAAGTCGTACGAGGGCCTGCGGCAGCGCGAGAACGTGAAGACCGAGGTGAAGAAGCTCGCCGAGCTCTACCGGCCGGGCAGCACCTGGTGGAAGGCGAACGAGTCGAAGAAGGAGGTGCTCCGCAACGGCTTCAACGTGGCCGAGGAGGCCATGCGCACCACGGTGACGGACTATCACCAGGAGGCGCAGAAGACGAAGCAGGTCGAGACCTACCGGCTCGCGCGCGACATCTACAAGCAGTACGTGGACGCCTTCGCGGCCGCCGAAGACGAGAACTTCGTCGCCGACCAGGCCTTCAACCTGAAGTTCTACTACGCCGAGATCCTCTGGGCCCTCGAGGAGTGGGAGGCCGCGGCCAAGCAGTACGACGGCGTGGTGGCCTTCAAGGTGCCCAACCGCGCCGAGGCGAAGGAGGCCTCGAACGAGAAGTACCGCCAGTCGTCGGCGTACAACTCGATCCTCGCGTACGACAAGCTGGTGAAGATCGAGCGCGGCGTCATCGCCAAGTCCGACCTCAAGGAGGGCCAGAAGGTCGAGGAGACCAAGAAGAAGGGCGTGGTCGAGAAGCAGGCCAAGATCCAGAAGCGCTCGGCGAAGGAGCTCGAGGAGAAGCCGCTCACCACCTTCGAGAAGCAGCTCGTCGCCGCCTGCGACAGCTACAACCAGCTCTTCCCCAAGAACCCCGACGAGGTCGACATCTCGTACCAGGCCGCCGTGGTGTTCTACGACAAGAACCACTTCGTCGAGGCCGGCCGCCGCTTCGCCGACGTCATCAACCGCTACCCGGAGGAGAAGCGCTCGCAGGAGGCCGCGGACCTGACCATGGCGGTGCTCGAGGAGCGCGAGGAGTGGCTCGAGCTCAACAAGGTGGCCCGCATCTTCAAGGGCAACGCGAAGCTCTCCAAGCCCAACACCGACTTCACCAAGCGCGTCGGCGGCATCGTCGAGGGCAGCCAGTACAAGTACATCGACGAGGTCGTCTACAAGAAGGACAAGGACCCCGCGAAGGCCTCCGAGCTCTTCCTCGCCTTCGTCGAGGAGTTCCCCAAGTCGGACAACGCCGACCGCGCGCTGACCTACTCGATGATCATCGCCCGCGAGGCCAACAAGCTCGACGCGGCCATCACCATCGGTGAGCGGCTGCTCAAGGAGTACCCGACCACCACCTTCGACCTCAAGGCCAAGGCGGCGCTCGCCTACTTCTACGAGAAGATGGCGAACTTCGAGAAGTCGGCCCAGGCCTACGAGACCTTCGTGGCCACCTACGATCTCGCCGCCGGCGACAAGGCCATCGGCTACGAGAACGTGAAGGAGCAGCTCAAGAAGGAGCGCGAGCAGCGCGAGAAGGAGGCCAAGGCCGCCAAGGGCAAGGCCGCCGCCAACGTCATCACCACCATCGACTTGAAGAGCATCAAGGACGAGGCGAAGCGCAAGGAGCGCGAGGCGCAGATCAAGGAGGCCGAGGCGCTCGTGGCCGACGCCCAGTACAACGCCGGCTTCTGGTACGAGGGCGTGGGGCAGTTCGACAAGGCCATGGCCGCGTACAGCCGCTACATCGCGCGCTTCAAGGACAAGAAGGACGCCCCGGAGATCGCCTACAACATCGGCCTGGTGCTCGAGAAGCAGGGCAAGTCGGCCGAGGCGATCAAGCAGTTCGACTCGTTCCTCACCAGCTACGCCAAGGACGCCCGCGTCTCCGACACCCGGCGCCTCGAGGTGAAGTACCGCCAGTACCTGCTCCACGCGAAGCTCAAGAACCAGGGCGAGCAGGACAAGCTGGCGAAGGACCTCATCGCCGCCTACCCGAAGCTCAAGCCCGAGGAGAAGAAGAACGACCGCGCGATGCTGGCCTACGCGCAGACGCGCTTCGCCGCGCTCGAGCCGGGGTGGAAGGCGTACGCCGACATGAAGTTCAAGAAGATGGCCACCTTCAAGACCGACCTCGCGGCCAAGCAGAAGAAGATCACCGAGCTCGAGGCGGCCTACACCGAGGTGCTGAAGATCGGTAACCCCGAGTACGGCATCGCGGCGCTGACCCGCATCGGCATGCTCTACGCCGACTTCGCGCAGAGCATCAACGACATGCCCGACCCGCCGGGCCTCGACGAGGACCAGCTCGGCCTGTTCCGCTCGGAGCTCGAGAACCGCTACATCTTCCCCGTCGAAGAGAAGGCCGTGGAGGCCCTCGAGAAGGCGCTCGCCAAGTCCTACGAGCTGTCGATGTACAACGAGTGGACGCTCGTCGCGCAGGACAAGCTCAACAAGTACAAGCCGGGCTTCTACGGCAAGCCGAAGGACGTGCCCTACCGCGGCAGCGAGTTCTTCGTCACCGCCGGCTTCGAGAAGACGACGGAGCTGCCCGCCGAGGCCACCGTCGAGACGCCCGCGCCGGCCCCCGCGCCGCCCAACAGCGCCGCCGCCCCCACGCCGGGCGCCGGCGCTCGCTAAGCCGCCCCCAACGAGACCAGGAAAGAGATCACCATGAAGTCGATTCGAATCGCCGCGCTGGTTGCCGTCTCGGGGCTGTCGGCCTGCACCACGGTGCAGGAAGAGGTGAAGAAGGACGTGGTCGAGGTCGCGCCGCCGAAGTCGGCCGAGAAGGGCGTCAAGGCGACCTTCGCCGACGCCGTGGCCGCCTTCGACGCGGGCCGCTTCGCCGACGCGAAGGCCGGCTTCACCAAGGTGGCGGCGAAGGTGCCCAGCAACGTGGTGGTGCAGTTCAACCTGGGCGTGCTCTCGGAGCGGCTGGGCGAGCTCACCGAGGCGGCCGGGCACTACGAGGCGGCCAACAAGCTCGACCCCAAGCACAAGCCGACGCTGCTCAACCTGGGGCGCGTGTACCGCCTGCAGGACAAGTTCGACCAGGCCATCGCGCTCTACGAGGGCGCCCTGAAGGACCCGGCCAACGAGTACGACGTCGAGCTCAACAACAACCTCACCGTCGCCTACCGGCTGGCCAAGCGCTACGCCGACGCCGAGTCCACCGCGCGCAAGGTGCTGGCGCGCACCAAGGACAACCCCGACGCCTACAAGAACCTCTCGCTCATCTACTTCGACCAGGGCAACTACCGGCTCGCGGAGTTCATCTCGGCCAACGCGAAGAAGCTCGATGAGAAGGACCCGGGCGTCTACAACAACCTGGGCCTCATCTACCTCAAGTTCGACCAGCGCCGCATGGCGCTCGGCCAGTTCCAGAAGGCCGTCTCGCTCAACAAGGACTTCGCCCCCAGCCTCTTCAACATCGGCGCGATGGCCCTGTCGTACCGCGACTACGAGGGCGCCGAGAAGGTGCTCTCGCGGGCGACGGAGCTCGACCAGAACTCCTACGAGGGCTTCCTCGCCTACGCCTACGCCCTCGACGGGCAGAAGGGCCGCGACGCGAAGAAGGGCCTCAAGGCGGGCGAGATGTTCGAGCGCGTGCTGGCCCTCAAGCCCCAGCAGTCGGACGCCATCTGCGGCGCCGGCTGGGCCTTCGCCGCCGACAAGGCCGGCTGGGACAAGGCCCTCGACTACCTCGGCCGCTGCAAGGCGCTGCCGACGACGGGCAACACCGACCAGCAGCTCATCGACAGCAAGATGAAGGGCATCCTGGCCATGCAGAAGGCCGGGCAGCAGGCGGCCCAGCCGCCCAAGGCCGAAGAGAAGCCCAAGGCCGCCACGCCCGCGGGCCCCTCGCTGCTCGACAAGGTGTCGGATGACGCGGCGAAGGCCGAGCCCACGCCCGAGGCCACCCCGGCGCCGGCCGACGGGGCCACCCCGGCGCCCGCCCCGACGGAGGCGCCCAAGTCGTAGGCCCGAGGGGGTGACAAGGCCCCCCGGAATACCTAGTGTCGCTCGACTTTTTCAGGAACCCCCCCCTGTCCATGTGGTGTCACAGGGGTGTACGGAGGTAGCTCATGAAGCAGGTGCTCGCAGTGATGTCGTTCGCCGCCCTGGTGTCCACCTCGGCGCTGGCCCAGACGAAGGTCGTGCAGGAGGCGGACAAGACGGTCTTCCGCAAGAAGACCACCATCGACTTCACCGACGTGGCCATCGACGGCGAGTTGACCAAGCCCGAAGGCAGCTACTCGGTGTCGAAGAAGAAGACGACGTTCAAGACGCTCATCAAGGTCCGCGACAACTTCAACCCCGAGCTCCAGAAGTCCGTCGAGAACCTCTGAGTCGACGCAGTTGGCTTTACTGAAGGACGACACCACCATGGCGAAGAAGACCTCCATCACCCTCCAGATCACCGGGCCTGACGGCGCGGTGTCCGAGTCCACCAGCGAGCTCGAGAGCATCATCGTCGGCTCCGGTGCCGGCGCGGCCGTCAAGGTGACCGACCCGAAGGTGAGCAACCTCCACTGCATGATCAAGGTGGAGAAGGACGGCGCGGTGACGGTGATCGACCTGGGCTCCGAGTCGGGCACCAAGCTCAAGGACCAGGCCGTCAAGGAGCCCACGGTGGTGGCCTCCGGCGACATCGTGATGATCGGCGAGTCGAAGGTGACGGTCGTCTACGGCGACGCGAAGGAAGAGGCGGCCCCGGCCGCCGCGAAGGCCGAGGAGAAGCCGGCCGAGGCGCCCGCGGTGGAGGCCCCGAAGGCCGAGGCGAAGCCGGAGGAGCCGGCGAAGAAGCTCGAGGCCGCGCCTGCCCCCGAGAAGCACGAGGGCAAGAAGGGCAAGAAGAAGGGCGACAAGATCGTGCCCACGCCGCCCCGCGCGCTGGCCGGCACCGGCAAGAACGCCGCGGCGCTCTTCTCCGAGCCGCTCCCCGCCGAGGCCGTGCCCACCGAGCAGGAGAAGGTGCTCCAGGTCGCGCTGCTGTGGGGTGACACCTTGATCAGCGTGCAGCACTTCGGCGACGGCGTGCCCGTCACCGTGGGCGACGGCGAGGGCAACCGCTTCAACGTGTTCTCCGCCGGCGTCGGCAGCAGCTTCGACCTCGCGCTGTCGCGGGGCACCACGGCGGTGGTGAACGTGCCGGCCGAGGCGGGCCTGATCGTCACCACGCGCGCCGAGTCGCACAAGTCCAAGGAGCAGCTCAAGACCGAGGGCAAGCTCAAGGCCGCCGAGGCTGGCGTGCGCGGCGACGCGGTGGAGCTCGCGCTGCACGATCGCGCGCAGCTCTCGTTCGACAACGTGGCCTTCATCGTGCGCTACGTGCGCCCGACCGCGGCCATCTCGGTCAACACGCTCGAGGAGCACGACTTCACCTTCTTCAAGATCATGTCGATCTGCCTCATGGCCTTCTTCGCGCTCGTCGCGGCGATGGTCCTGACGCCGCTGGGCTACAGCGGCGAGGGCGACGACATCTTCGCCAACCCGTCGAAGTACGTGAAGATGGTGGTGAAGCCCGAGAAGAAGCAGGAGATCAAGAAGTTCAAGGATCTCTCGGGCATCGCCGAGGGCGCCAAGGCGAAGGAGAAGGAGGGCAAGTTCGGCAAGCAGGACGAGAAGAAGAAGGAAGCCGACCCCTCGAAGAAGGGCGCCCCCACGGTCGACGCCAACAAGCGCGAGGAGGACCGCAAGAAGGTCTCGAGCCTCATGGCCGGCATGTTCGGCGGCGGCGCCTCGTCGAACGTCTTCGGCCCCGGTGGCTTGGGCACGGGCATCAACAACGCGCTCGGCGGGCTGCAGGGCGGCGCGGGGGTCGGTGACGCGCAGGGCGTCGGCGGCCTCGGCTCGCGCGGCAGCGGCTCCGGCGGCGGCGGCACGGGCTTGGGCCTGGGCGGCCTCGGCACCCGCGGCGGCGGGCGCGGCGGCGGCGGCTACGGCTCCATCGACCTGGGCGGCAAGGGCAAGGACTCGACCCGCGTCATCCCCGGCAAGACCACGGTGATCGGCGGCCTCGACAAGGACGTCATCATGAAGGTCATCAAGCGCCACCAGAACGAGATCAAGTTCTGCTACGAGCAGGAGCTGCAGAAGAACCCGGCGCTGGCCGGCAAGGTGGCCGTGGCGTGGACCATCGACCCCTCGGGTGGCGTGAGCGAGGCGAACGTCAGCGAGTCGTCGATCTCCAACGCCAACGTCGAGGGCTGCATCGTGCAGCGCATTCGCCGGTGGAAGTTCCCCGAGCCGCAGGGCGGGGGCGTGGTGAACGTCACCTTCCCGTGGATCTTCAAGGCCGCCGGCGACGACAGCGCCGACTGACCGGCTCGATTCCCTGACTTCTTTCGCGGCGCGGTGCTCCCAGCAGACGGGGACGCCGCGCCGCTCGTCTTTCTCGATTGCGTTCGCGGCCTTGGAAGGTATGGTGCCGCGCCCTTAGGTCCCGGAGGATTCGTGCGGAAGCTCGCCACGCTGCTCATCGCCCTGACGTCGTTCACCTCTGCCCTCGCGGCCACTCCGTCCGAAGGAGTGCCGCTGCAGGTGCGCCGCGGCTTCTTCACCGAGACGGACATCGGCGGGTTCTTCACCGTCGGCGGTGACAACGGCTACTCGAACCTCCAGACGTACCTGCAGCTCGGCGTCGGCTATCAGCTGACGATCAACGAGGGGAAGGGGCTCATTCCCATCGGCTTGCACGTGGGCATCGGCGCCAACGCGCAGAACTGCTGGGCGGGGCTCTTGCCGAACGGCACCTGCTCGACCTCCGACAACTTCACGCTGACCATGTTCAGCGCGACCGTGGCGTACCTCCACCAGGTGGTGGAGCGCTTCTACATCGGCGGGAAGATCATCGTGGGCGGCACGCTGCTCGACCCCGAGCCGGTGCCGGGCACCAGCTTCGGCGTCAACGCCGGCGTCGCGGCGACCTTCGAGTACGCCACGAACATGGACCACTTCTCGATCGGCCTCGACATCGCGTACCGCCTCATCATCGGGCCCAACATCAACGCGCTCATGTTCTACCCGCGCGTGCAGTACACCTTCTGAGCTCCGGCGCCCGCCTGGGCGTCGCGACGGCTCCGGGCGCCCTGGCGGCACCCGGGGCCGTTTCGTTTCCATCGTGGTAAGGGCGCGCCCATGGACGCCTACGGACTGGGTCGAGTCGTCGGGGAGCGCGGCGTGCTGCCGCAGCGCGCGAGGCAGCTCGACCCGAGGCTGCCCTTGCGCGACGGCGAGCTGCTCATCGAGGTCGAGAGCCTCAACATCGACGCCGCGTCGTTCAAGCAGCTCAAGGACGCGGCGAGCGGCTACCCAACTAAGAACGCCGCCGCCGTCGCGGCCATCCAAGCCCATAGCGGCAAGATGCAGAACCCGGTGACGGGCTCCGGGGGCATGCTCATCGGCCGCGTGGCCGAGCTGTCGCCTTCGCACCCCGCGGCGGTGGCCGGCACGCTGAAGGTGGGCGATCGCCTCGCGACGCTGGTGAGCCTCACCCTGACGCCGCTGGTGCTCGACGAGATCCGCGCCGTGCAGCCGGCCATCGACCGCGTCGACGTGCGGGGCCGGGCCATCCTCTTCGCCTCGGGCATCTACGCGAAGCTGCCCGACGATCTCCCCGACACCCTGGCCCTCGCCGCCCTCGACGTGTGCGGCGCCCCGGCGCTGGTGGCGCGCTACGTGAGGCCGGGCATGCGCGTGGTGATGCTCGGCGCGGGCAAGAGCGGCGCCCTGTGCCTGGCCCAGGCCCGGGAGTCGATGCAGGGGCAGGGGCAGCTCCTCGCCCTCGACATCAGCCAGCCGGCGCTCGACACTCTCGAGGGCCTGGGGCTCTGCGACGCGGTGGCGGCGGTGGACGCGACCCAGGGCGTGAGCGTGATGGAGACGGTGGCGGGCCTGACGGGCGGGGCCCTGGCGGACCTGGTGGTGAACTGCGCCTCGGTGCCCAACACCGAGATGGCGTCGATCCTCTCGGTGCGCGACGGGGGCACCGTCATCTTCTTCTCCATGGCCACCAGCTTCACCACCGCGGCCCTCGGCGCGGAGGGCGTCGGCAAGGACGTGCAGATGATCGTCGGCAACGGCTACGTGCCGGGCCACGCCGAGCTCACGCTGGCGCTCTTGCGGCGTCACGACGGGCTGCGGCGGCTCTTCGAGCAGCGCTACGTCTGAGCCTCAGAGCGTGAAGCGGTCCGTCACCCCGGCGGTCCGCTGGAGGATCGCCGTCCACCCGATGAGGAGGTCGACCTTGGGCTCGACGTCGGGCGGGGTGAGGCCCAGGGACGCCATGGACCCGGTGCAGGCCAGCACGGTGGCGAGGCCGGAGTCGCGCACCACCCCCAGCAGGTCGCGCAGGGTGGGCACGCCGCGCAGCTCCATGGTGGCGTTGACGTCGTCGCGCTCGAGATCGGGCTCGTCGAGGGAGTCCTTCACCAGGCGCTCGAGGGCCCACCAGAAGAAGTAGAGCTCCACGCGGCGCCCCATGGACACCGCCGAGGCCGCGATGGACAGGCCCTGGTGGACGGCGTCGTACTCGCCTCGGTGGAAGAAGAGGCAGACTGGCGGCAGCGTGCTCCCCGACATGCGGCGCCTTCTACGGCCATTCGGGGCCGCTCGGGCGGGGGAAACGACCGGTGGCCCCGGCCCGTACGTCAACCCGTACCCTTGCGTATGGAATGCCTGCTGTTAGGAGCAGCGCACCGCGATGCACGACGAGACCACAGCCCGGAGGAAGGACGCGCACCTCGACCTGTGCGCCTCGGAGGAGGTCGCCCCGCGGGAGAACCGCACCCTCTTCGAAGACGTGCGCCTCGTGCACTGCGCGCTGCCCGAGCTGAGCGTCGCGGACATCGATCTGTCGACCCCGTGGTTCGGCAAGGTGCTCCGGGCGCCGCTGCTCGTGACGGGCATGACCGGCGGCACCGAGCGCGCGGGCGAGGTGAACCGGGCCATCGCCTCGGTGGCCGAAGAGTTCGGGGTGGCCTTCGGCGTCGGCAGCCAGCGGGCGATGGCCGAGCGGCCGGAGCTGACGGCCAGCTACGCGGTGCGCGACGTGGCTCCCCGCACGGTGCTGGTGGGCAACATCGGCGCGGTGCAGGCCGCGGCCCTGGGCGTCGACCCGGTGCGGCGCCTGATGGACGCCATCGGCGCCGACGCCATGGCGGTGCACCTGAACCCCGGCCAGGAGCTGTCGCAGCCCGAGGGCGATCGCGACTTCCGCCGCGGCTACGAGACCATCACCGGGCTGGTGAAGGCCCTGGGCGACCGGCTCCTCGTCAAGGAGACCGGCTGCGGGCTGGCCCCCGAGGTGGTGCGGCGCCTGACGGACTGCGGCGTGCGGAGCCTCGACGTGTCGGGCCTCGGCGGCACCTCCTGGGTGCGCGTCGAGGAGCTCCGCTCGTCGGGCGTGGCCCGCGAGGTGGGGGCGCAGTTCGCCACCTGGGGCATTCCCACGGCGGCGGCGATCGCCTCGGCGCGCCGCGTGGTGCCCGCGGGAACGACGCTGGTGGCCGCCGGCGGCCTGCGCACGGGCCTCGACGTGGCGAAGGCCCTCGCCCTGGGCGCCGACCTGGGCGGCCTCGCCTTGCCGCTGTTCCGCGCGTACCAGGCCTCGGGCGTGGCGGGCGTGCGCGAGGCGCTCACGGTGATCCTCACCGCCCTCACGCAGGCCCTGGCGCTCACGGGCAGCCGGAGCGCGGCGGAGCTACGGAAGAAGCCCCGGGTCATCACCGGGGAGCTCAAGGACTGGCTGGTCGGCCTCGCGCCGGCAGAAGGAACCCTCCATGGCTGACCTCATCACCTCCAGGCTCTCGGGCTTTCACAAGCTGCCGGTGGCCGATCGCCTCGGCACGGTGTCGCGCATGATGCGCCTGACGGGCGACGAGACGAGCGCGCTCACCGGGGCGCGGTTCGACCTCGAGATGGCGAACCAGATGATCGAGAACGCGGTGGGCGTCTTCGGCCTGCCGCTGGGCCTGGGCCTCAACCTCCAGGTCAACGGGCGCGACTACATCGTGCCCATGGCGGTGGAGGAGCCCTCGGTGATCGCCGCGGTGAGCTTCGCCGCGAAGATCGTCCGCGAGGGCGGGGGCTTTTCCGCCGAGGCCGACGACCCGATCATGATCGGCCAGGTGCAGGTGACGAGCTACGGCGACCCGGCCGAGGCCTCGAGGATCCTCGCCGCGCACAAGGAGCAGTTGCTCGCGCTGGCCAACAGCTTCCACCCGGCGATGCTGGCCCGGGGCGGCGGGGCGAAGGACCTCGAGGTGCGGGTGCTGCCGGCGCCGGAGGGCGCGCGCGGGGAGCCCATCCTCGTGGTGCACCTGTACATCGACACGCAGGAGGCGATGGGGGCCAACCTCATCAACACCATGTGCGAGGGCATCGCGCCGCTGGTGGAGCAGCTCACCGGCGGCAAGGTGTTCCTGCGCATCCTCTCCAACCTCGCCGATCGCCGCCTCGCGCGCGCGGCCTGCCGCATTCCCGTGGCGTCGCTCGCGGACTTCGACATGACGGGCGAGGCCATCGCCGAGGGCATCGTGCAGGCCAGCCGCTTCGCCCAGGCCGACCCCTACCGGGCGGCGACGCACAACAAGGGCGTGATGAACGGCATCGACGCCGTGGCCATCGCCACCGGGCAAGACTGGCGGGCCATCGAGGCGGGGGCGCACGCCTTCGCCTGCCGCGACGGCCAGTACCGGCCGCTGTCGACCTGGACGCTGGAGGAGGGCCACCTCGTCGGGCGCGTGGAGCTCCCGCTGGCGCTGGGCACGGTGGGCGGGCCCATCAAGGTGCACCCGCAGGTGCAGGCGGCGCTCAAGGTGCTGCGCGTGACGAGCGCCCGCGAGCTGTCGATGGTGATGGCGGCGGTGGGGCTGGCGCAGAACTTCGCGGCGGTGCGCGCGCTCGGCTCCGTCGGCATCCAGAAGGGGCACATGGCGCTGCACGCGCGCTGCGTGGCCGTGACGGCCGGCGCCCGCGGGCACTGGGTCGAGATGGTGGCCAACGCGCTGGTGAAGGGCGGGCAGGTGAAGGTGGAGGCGGCCAGGGAGATCCTCGCGCGGCTGATGAGCGAGGCGCCGGCGCCGGTGCCGGGCACGTGACGGCGCCCGTGGAGCAGCGCTCGGCCTTCGGGCCGGGCAAGGTGATCCTCCTGGGCGAGCACGGCGTGGTGTACGGCCACCCGGCGCTGGCGGCCCCCATCTCGCGGGGCATGCGCGCGTACGGCGAGCCGGCCGAGGCGACGCAGCTCGAGATCCCCCAGGGGCTCTCGGCCGAGCACCAGGCGTCGCTGGAGCGGGCCTTCGCGCGGGCGGCGAAGAAGGCGCGCTACCCGGAGGTGTCGGTGCGGCTCGAGAGCGAGCTGCCGCTGTCCATGGGCCTGGGCAGCTCCGGGGCGCTGGCCGTGGCCATCGCGCGGCTGCTGCTCGAGACGCGGCGCGGCGGGCCGGTGAAGCGGGCCGAGGTCGAGGCGCTGGCCTTCGAGATGGAGAAGGAGTTTCACGGCACGCCCAGCGGGGTGGATCACACCACCAGCGCCCGCGGCACCATGGTGCTCTTCCAGCGGGGCCGGGCCGTGGAGGTGAAGGCGAAGAAGCCGGTGAAGGTGCTCATCGCCCTGGTGGGGCCGCGCGCGGCGACCCGCGAGACCGTGCGCGCGCTGCGGGAGCGGCAGCGGCGCTGGCCTGCGCGCTACCGGCGGGCCTTCGAGCACATCGGCGGCCTGGTGCGCGACGGCGCGGCCGCGGCGCGGGCGGGCGATCTCGAGGCGCTCGGTGACGTGATGAACATGAACCAGGGGCTCCTGTCGGCGCTGGGGCTCTCGAGCGAGGCCCTGGAGGCGATGGTGTACCGGCTGCGCGAGCAGGGCGCGCTGGGGGCCAAGCTGACGGGGGCGGGCGGTGACGGGGGCGCGGTGATCGCGCTCTTCCGCGAGCCGGAGCAGGCCGTGATGCGGCTGCGGCGCGAAGGGGTGGACTGCTTCGCCAGCCAGCTCGCGGGGCCCAGCGCCCTATGAAGGCCACGGCCCTCGCGCACCCGAACATCGCCCTGGTGAAGTACTGGGGGAAGCGCGACGAGCGCCTCGTGCTCCCGCACCAGTCGAGCCTGTCGGTCACCCTGGGGCCGCTGGCGGTCACCACCACCGTCGAGTTCTCGGCGCGCCGGGGCCCCGACGTCGTGGAGCTCAACGGCCGCGTGGCCGAGGGCACCGAGCGGGCCCGCGTCGTGGCGGCGCTGGCGCTGGTCCGGAAGGCGTCGAAACAGCGCCTGGGGGCCGCGCGCATGGTGTCTCGCGGCGACTTCCCCGCGGCGGCGGGCCTCGCCTCGAGCGCGGCGGCCTTCGCGGCCCTGGCGGTGGCGGCGCGGGCGGCGGCGGGGCTGCCGAGGGACACGCGGGCCGAGTCGATCCTCGCGCGGCAGGGCAGCGGCTCGGCCAGCCGCAGCGTCGAGGGCGGCTTCGTGCGCTGGAACCGCGGCCGGCGCGCCGACGGGAAGGACAGCTTCGCCGAGCAGCTCTTCGACGAGGGGCACTGGCCCGAGCTGCGGCTGCTGGTGGGCATGGTGAGCCGCGAGGAGAAAGAGGTGAAGTCGCGCGACGGCATGCGCTCCACCGTGAAGACCTCGCCGTACTACCCGGCCTGGGCGAAGGACGCCGAGCGCGAGGTGAAGGCGATCGTCCCTCTCATCCGCCGGCGCGATCTCGAGGCCGTGGGCGAGACGGCGGAGCGCAACGCCTGGCGCATGCACGCCACGGCCTTCGCCGCGAACCCGCCGCTGTCGTACCTGAAGCCCGAGACGATCGCGGTGATCGAGGCCTGCCGCGCGGCCCGCCGCGAGGGCGTGGGCGCCTGGTTCACCCTCGACGCGGGGCCCAACCCCGTGCTGCTCACCTCCGCGAAGGACGAGGCGAAGGCGGCGGCCATCATCCGCGCGCACGGCGCGAAGGAC
>CAYUZK010000001.1:102949-110929 GCA_964449625.1 uncultured Archangium sp. | reverse complement strand
GAAGAGCCGGTGGCAGCTCGAAGTCCCGTGCCTCCGCCAGCGCTTCGAGACTGGTCGTGTACGAGCCGGCGCTCGAGTAGTGCATCTCCTGCGCGATGGCGATGTCCCGGAAATGGCCGACGATCGCCGGGGCTTCGCCCGGGGCCGCCGCCTCCCCGCTCGGGCCAGGCGAAGCACCCGCATCGAGCGACGGCTCCGTCGTCCGCGTCGCGGCGGCGCCTGGCGTGCCGAAGGTCGCCGCCGGGGCCCGCGGCGTCGCGGGCATGCCGAGCTGACGCGCGCGCCGCAGCCGGGGCCCCGAGAGGAAGCGCCGCACGAAGACCTCGGCGACGAGGAGCGCGAGGGCGAGAACCACCAGCGCCGGCGCGAGCGGCACCGCGGCCTCCGACTCGACGGCCTCGTGGAAGAGCCCGGCCATGGCCAGCCGCTCGACGCCGCCGCCCGCCTTCGCCAGGGCGGCCAGCGTCGCCCGCCCCTCGCCCGGGGTGCCGGGCTCGAACTCCGGCGCCCAGGGCAGCGCCACCGGCGGCGCGCGGAAGAGCCGATCGCCCAGGCGCACCACCGGGTGCCAGGTGCCGCTCCCGGGCACCACGAAGTGCGCGCCGACGCGGTCCTCGTCTTCCCAGCGCATCGGCAGCTCCACCGGGCGCCCCTTCGCCTCGCCCGAGAGCAGCACGAGCGTGGGCGTGCCCGGCGGCGGCGGCGCGCCCGGGTCGAAGTCGAGGGTGACGTGCAGGTCGCCGCCCACCAGCGACGCGCGGGCCACCGCGTCCAGCTCCGTCGCCAGGGGCGGCATCGTCCACCGCACGAGCTGCGTGAGGAGCGCCCGCTGCCCGGCCCAGCGCCGGAAGTCGCCGGTGTACGCGCCGTCGACCTCCGCCGTGAGCGCCGCCACGCGCCCCGCGCCGCGCGGCCAGAGCGCCACCACCGGGGCCTCGTTGCCGTCGGTGGTGCGCAGCCCGAGGCTCGCCTGCGGCTTCAGGTACGTGAGGTTGTAGCCGCCCAGGCCCGGGGCGTCGGCCGAGGGCAGGCGGCCCAGCAGCGTGAGATCGGGCCCGACGCGCGTCGAGGTGGGCTCCTCGACGAAGGTGGAGCGCGCCACGGCGATGGTCTCCTGGCTGAAGATGCGCGGGAGGCTCATGGCGTCCTCGGCGAAGTACACGCGGCCGTTGCCGCGCTGGGCGATCTCCTCGAGCAGCTTCGCGTCGGCGTCGCCGCGGGTGCCCAGGCCGATGACGGACACCGACACGTTCTGCGCGCGCAGGTCGGCGATGGTGCGCATGGTGTCGGCGGGCTCCTCGGAGTCGGCCGCGTCGGAGAAGAGCAGCACGTGCCGCGTGTCCTTCTTCGAGGAGAGGATCTCCTTCTTCGCCACGCGCATGCCGACGCCCACGTAGATGCCGCCGCCGCCCGAGAAGCCGCGGGCCACCTTGTCGAGCGGCAGGCCCGCCGACACCGGGCGCAGGCCGAAGATCTCGTGGGGCTCGGTGTCCACCATGTGCACCGAGGCCTCGTCGTGCTGGTTCAGAAGCTGCAGCGCGCCCACCACGCCCTCGGCGGCCACCTCCATCTTCGTGCGGCCGTCGGGCACGCGCATGCCCATGGAGCAGCTGCAGTCCATGATGATGGACATGGCGATGGCCGCCTTGCGCTGCTCCTCGCGCACCTCGAGGGACACCGGGAGCAGCGGCTCCACCGGCGACTTGCGGTAGCCGCCCTCGCCGAAGCTGTGCCGGCCACCCGTCATCACCAGCCCACCGCCGGCCTCGCGCACGTACTGGGCCAGCACGTGCAGCCCGCCTTCGCTCAGGCGGCTCGCCTCGACGTCCTCCAGCACCACGGCGCCGACGCCCTCGAGCTGCCCCATGGTGAGCGGCGCCGGCGTGCGGGCCTCGACCGCCAGGTTCGCCTCGCGGAGCGCGCGGGCCAGCGTGCCCTGCGGCTGGTCCGTCAGGAGCAGCACCCGCGGGGGCCCCTCCACGCGCACCACGGCACGACCCAGGTCGTTCTCGGGCACCCCGTCGCCGGGGACGTCGGCGCGCAGCTCGTAGCTGGCCAGGCCCGGCGCCTCGATGAGATCTCGCAGCGTCAACACCGTCGCCCCGGCGGCCAGCGCGCGCTCCACGCGCACCACCGGCTGGCCGTTGCGCAGGAGCGTCAGCGTGGCCGTCGCCGGCGCCGAGGCCTTCACCGTGGCGGTGAGGAGGAAGGGCTCGCGCGCGGCCACCGCCGGCGGCACCACCAGCGAGGTCACCGCCACGTCGAGGCCCGTCTCGTCACGGCCCAGGTGCCGCACGTCGACGGGAATGCCGCGGGCCGCGAGCCGGCGCGCCGCGGCCCGGGCGTCGAGGCCCGTAGGGCGCCCGTCGGAGATGACCAGCACCCGGCCCGCGCGCTCCACGGGGATGAGGTCGCCCGCCGCGTCGAGGGCGGCGCCGAGGTTCGAGGCCTCGCCGTCCATCGCGGCGGTGAAGCCGCCGAAGCGACCGTCAGCGCTGAGCGCCAGCTCCACCCGCGCCTCGCGCCCGAAGGAGACGACGCCCAGGCGATCGCCCGGACCCCGCTGCGGCTCGAGCAGCCGCACCAGCTCCTCCGCTGTCGCCTCGCTGCCCGGCGGCATGGAGCGCGAGCGATCGACCACCACCACCACGTCGCTGCCCGCGCTGCGCAGGCGCAGCTCCGGCCGCGCGAGGGCCAGCACCAGCGCCAGGCCCAGGGCCACGCGCAGGCCCATCGGCGGCCCGGGCAGGCGCCCCGTGGTGAGGAGGAAGAGCGCCAGCGGCACGAGGAGCAGGAGCGCCTGCGGCGCGGCGAGCGTCACGGCGTCGCCTCCCTGCGCCGGGGCGCGGCGGTGACGGCGAAGTCGGCCAGCACCAGGGCCAGCAGCAGCAGCAGCGGCCACCACGGCCGCGGGTGGGTGGTGGCCAGCGACGCCAGCGCCCGGGGCTTCGCCGCCTCCACCGTCCACGGCCCGCGGGTGCGCAGGTCGGACTCACGGGCGTCGAGCGGCAGCACCACCGCCGCGTCGAAGGGCTCGCCGTCGCGCTCGAGCTCCCAGCGCCCGGCGGCGGGCAGCGGCGGCAGCGTCAGCACGCCTGCGCCGATGACGGGCCGGCGCTGGCCCTGCGGCCCCTCGAGGCTCCAGCTCGCGCCCGGGGCCGTCACCAGGGGCACGTCTTCGCCCAGCATGAGGTGCTTGCGCGGGAAGCCGGGCGAGGCCAGGCGCGCCTGCCGCACGAGGTTCGACAGCAGCACCGGCCAGGCCGCCGTGCGCTGCACGTTGCTGCGCGACACCTCGAGGTTGAGGTGCAGGCGGCCGTCCTCGTCTTCGCTCAGCAGCACCGCGTCTCCGGCGCTCAGCAGCGCGCGCCCGGGCGGGTTGGCGCCCGCCGTCCACACCACGCCGCCCAGCTGCACGTCGTCGAGGAGCGGGCTGCCCTTCTGCGCGAAGAAGGGCCCCACGAAGGACCGCAGCGGCGGCGGCGCGCCCACCGTCACCGCCGCGCTCGCGCCGCGCGGACCGAAGGTGAGGCGGCCGGGGCCCTCGAGGCGCACCCCGGGCGCGACGGCGAAGAAGCGCCGCAGCGCCTGCTGCGCCGCGGGGTCCACGCCCTCGAGGAGCGCCACGGGCACCTCGGCCAGCGGCGCCGGCAGGAGCGTGAGCTGCCCGTCCTCCGGCAGCGCATCGGCGGCCAGCTCCACCGTGAGCGGGCCCGTCGTGGGCACGCCGGCGCGCAGCACCGCGGTGTTCCCCGGCTGCACCGACACGCCCTGCGCCTCGGGCGGCGCGCCCGCCGCGGAGAAGCGCACCGTCACCGTGCGCGCGCTCGCCGAGAAGTTGCCTACGCGCACCGTCACCTGCGCCAGCCCGCCCTCGTCGCGGCGCTGGGCCGAGAGGAAGGCCACGTTGTCGGCGGCGCGCCCCAGCGAGCGCGCCTCCACCTGCGGCGGCAGCGCGGTGCCCTCGGGGAGCGGGCCGTCGGTGAAGAAGAAGAGGCGGTGCTCGGCCGCCCCGGAGAGCTCCTTCGCGAGCGTGAGCGCGGGCCCGACGTCGTGCGAAGGCTGCGCGGGCGTCCACCCCTCGAGGGCCGCGAGGGCGCGGTCGACCTGCTGCTGCGGCCCGGCGAGCAGCGTGGGCTTCACGCCCGTCTCCACGAGCGTCAGCACGCCGGCCCCTTCGTCGCGGGCGAGCTTCGCCACGGCCGTCTTGACGCGGTCGGCGACCGTCGCGCCGTCGACGCGCGCGTTCATCGAGAGGCTGCCGTCGAGCACCACCACCACGTGCTGCCGCGGGGCCGCCTCGCCGCAGCGCACGTCGGCGAGGAAGAGGGCGCCCACCAGGACGAAGAGGAGCTCGAGGCCCAGCGACGCCTCGCGCGAGAAGCGCTGCAGGCGCGGGCCCGCCTCGGCGCGCTGGTCGGGCGTGCGCCAGAGGAAGAGGGCCGAGACGGTGCGCGGCGGCTGCCGGCGGCGCAGGAAGTACGCGGCCACCAGCGCCGGCGCGGCGAGCAGCGCGAGGAGCCCGAGGGGGAAGCCGAGCGTCACGCGGAGTCCCTCCCCGCCAGCCGGGCCCGGCGCTTCGCGACGGGCGCTCGCAGGCGGCGGGGGAGGTTTCTGCCCCCGGGCTTCACGCAGCGGCCCTCCCCGCATGGCCGGCCCGATGCTGCCTGCGGCGCGCTCGCCAGGCGGCGCGAGGGAGGTCTGCTCGCCCAGGCGTCACACGGCCCGCCGGCCCGCCTGCCGCTCCTGGAGCCGCGCCAGGCGAAGTGCTGGAGCGGTGCGCTCCCGGGCTTCACGCGGAGGCCCTCCCTGCGGAGCAGGCCCGACCACGCGAGACGCGTACGCACCGTGGAACTCGAGGGAGCGGTGCGCACGCCCGCGCTTCACGCCGAGGCCCGCCGCGCAGAGCAGGCCAGCGCCCGCGTGAGGCGCGCTCGCCAGGCGCCGCGAGCGAGCGCTGCGCGCCCGGCGTCACGCGACCTCCACGAGGGCCTGCAGCTCGACGCGCGCGAGGGCTTCGAGGGCGCGCTCGGCCGAGGCCTGCACCCAGCTCCCGCGCACGCGGCGGGCGGCACCCTCCCACAGGGCGACGTGGGCGCGCAGCCGCGCGGCGTACTGGGCCAGCACGGCCGGCGTGAGGATGCGCTCGAGCACCTCGCCGCTCTCGGCGTCGGTGAGGCGCGCCCCCGCGCCGCCGGAGGGCTCGAGGTCCTCCAGGTCGAGCACCTGCACCAGCGCCAGGCCCGCCGCGCCACGCGCGAGGCGCTCCGCGAGCGGGCCGGGGCTGGCCTCGAAGAGGAAGTCGCTCACCACCACGCGCAGGCCGCAGGGCCGCAGCGGCGGCGCGCGGCGGAGCGCCTGGTCGAAGGGCTCGCGGCCGTCGAACTCCAGCGCCTCGAGGGTCGCCCCCGCGCCGGGGCCCGTCGCGCGGCGCACCTCGGCGCCGGTGGTGATGACGACGGGCTCCAGCCCGCCACGGCGCGCGAGCGTGCACACCCACGCCGCCACCTCCCGCGCGCTCGCGGCCTTCTCGGGCGAGAGCGCCATCGACGCCGTTCCGTCCACCAGCACCTCCACGCGGGGGCTCACCTCGTCCTGCCGCACGCGCAGGTAGAGCTCACCCGTGCGGGCCACGGCGTTCCAGTCGACGTGCCGCAGGTCGTCGCCCGGCTGGTACTGGCGGAAGTCGTGCAGCTCGAGGCTGCTGCCCACCGACGACGCGCGCACCTCGCCCAGCCGGCCCCGGTGCGGCCCGCGCGGGAGCCGCAGCACGCAGCCCGTGGCCGCGCGCTCCACGGCCGCGTGGTCGAGGCGGGCCGTCACGTCGCGCGCTCCCGGTGCCGCGCGCGGAGCGTCAGCCCTGCCGCGAGGGTGGCGACGGCCGCGGCCGCGCCCAGCCCCAGCAGCATGAGACCGGGGTCGCTCCGGCGCCCCTCCGCCAGGCCGACGAGCCCGAACACGGGGTTGAGCACGTTGGGCAGCGGCCGATCGAAGCGCCGCGTGGAGAGGAGCGAGAGGAGCGTCGAGCCTACGAAGCCCAGGCACAGCGCGAGCACGAAGCCCGTGCGCGTAGCGGCCGGCTCGCCGCCGTGGCGCAGGGGTGACCACCGGCCCAGCAGCACGCCGCCGGAGAGGTAGAGGAAGGCGTACGCGGTCGCGCCGAGGATGACGCGCAGGCGCCGGAGCTCGGAGGAGGAGACGTGCGGCGCGGCGT
Organism: uncultured Archangium sp.; assembly: GCA_964449625.1. Taxonomy (GTDB): domain Bacteria; phylum Myxococcota; class Myxococcia; order Myxococcales; family Myxococcaceae; genus Archangium_A. The sequence goes on along the minus strand of CAYUZK010000001.1, from coordinate 104,715 downwards.
CGACGGCGAAGAGGGCCCCCCAGACCACGGCCGAGAGGAGCAGCAAGGCACCGAGGAGCTGCGCGCCCCGCCAGGCGCCGGGCTCCAGCCAGCGCGACGGCCGCTCGGCGTGGGCGGGCCAGCCGTCGCGCTCCGACAGCACGAAGACGCCGACGAGCACCAGGTACAGCGTGGTGAGGACGTGCCCCACGGCCGCGGTGGTGTGGTCGCCGTCGTGCCACACGAAGAGGGCCGCGCAGGTGGCGAGGCTCCCCACGACGAGCACCGAGAGCGCCCGCCGGGGCCCGCGCATGGCCGCCTCGGACGGGAGCGCGAGGCTCGCGGCCGCCGCCTCGAGCAGCAGCGCCGTGGTGCCCGAGGCCACCACCACGAGCAGCGCGCAGGCGAGCTGCAGCGCCAGCGTCGACGTCAGGCGCCCACCCTCGAGGGCGAGGAACCACGAGAAGCCCACGCCCGCCGCCGTCGCGCCGAGGAGCAGCCCGAGCGTGAGGAACTGCGTCACCACCCGCCACACCCGGCTGTGCGCCTGCGCGGCGAGCGCCAGCGCGACGGCCACGAGGAGCGCGCTCCACGCCGCCGCCATCACGAGGGCCACGGCGATCTGCACGAGGTCGACGCCGTTCAAGAAGTAGCTGAAGAGCACGAAGGGCGCGCAGGCCGACGCGAAGAGCCCCGCCTGGCTCAGGGCGCTCACCCACTTGCCCCGCACCACGCTGCGGCCCCCCAGCCCGGTGAGCGAGAGCAGCACCCACGTCTCGTCCTCCAGCTCGCGCGCCATCGAGCGGTACGCGACGAAGGGGATGACGAAGAAGCACACCGCGCAGAGCGCCGAGAGGTAGAGCGCGAAGTACTGCCGCCCGGCGCTCCGGCCCAGGGCGCCGTCCCAGGTGTCGGCGAAGGCGACCAGCGCCAGCGCGAAGCAGGCGAAGAGCAACACGCCGAAGAAGAGGCCGAACACGCGCCCGCGGAGCCCCTGCCGCACCTCCTTCACCACCACCGGCCCCACCCAGTCGGCGAGGCGCTCTGCGGGGGCCGCCAGCGTCACGTGAGCCACTCGGTGTCGCGCGCGCGCAGCGAGGCCAGCGCGAGGGCCAGCACGCCGAGCGCCACGCCCCAGGCCAGCGTGACCAGGGCGAAGGCGTCGGCGCCGCGCCGCTCGATGTTGACCAGCCCCACGATGGGGTTGAGGGCGTTGAGCACCACGTCGTCGGCCTCCGAGAAGATCTCGCCCACCAGCGGCGGCACGCCCGTCATCAGCACCAGGAGCCCGAGGAAGACGATGCGCACCATGGCGGGCGTCTGCCACGCCGGGTGCGGCACCCAGCGGACCACCAGCCACGGGAGGCAGAGCATCAGCACCGCGAAGGCCGGCGCGGACACCAGCAGCCGGAGCGCGGAGGCCTTCATGCCGCCTTCGGTGAGCGCGAGGCCGAGCAGCGCGGCGAGAGCGAGGAGCAAGAGCCCGACCGTCAGCACGAAGCCGCGGAGCGCGCCGGGCTTGAGGAGCGCCCAGCGGGAGCCCGTGGCCCAGTGCACGCGCGCCATGCCGTCGCGGTCGCTGCCGACGAAGAGGCCGACGAAGGTGGCGTAGATCGACACCGCGACGCTCGCGGCGGCCAGCACCTCGCCCTCGCCCGAGAGGCGCCAGCCCAGGAGGAAGAAGCCGAGCAGCCCGAGGAACTGCACGACGTAGGCGAGCCGGGGCCCGCGCACGTAGTCCTCGGTCGGGAGCGCCAGCCGCGCCGCCGCGGCCTCGAAGAGGATCA
>CAYUZK010000001.1:98080-102849 GCA_964449625.1 uncultured Archangium sp. | reverse complement strand
ACCACCACGCCCACCACGATGGTGGGCAGGTCGATGCCGTTCAAGAAGTACGAGAAGAGCAGGAAGGGCGTGGCGGCCGACGCGTAGAGCGTGCCCTGCAGCACGGCGCTGGTCAGCTTGCCCGCGAGGATGCGCCGCGGCCCCAGGCCCGTGAGCGTGAGGAGCACCCACGTCTCGTCCTCCGCCTCGCGCGCCATGGAGCGGTACGACACGTAGGGGATGACGAAGAACTGCACGAAGCCCAGGGCCACGAAGTACGCGATGAAGGCGTACTGGCCGGTGCTGTCGGCGATGCCGTCGCTCGCCGCGAAGGCGAAGAGCGAGATGGCCAGGCAGGCCACCAGCATGAGCGAGAAGAAGATCCAGAAGACGCGGGTGCGCAGGCCCTGGCGCACCTCCTTCACCACGATGGGGTTGACGCGATCGGCGAGGCGCTCTCCGAAGCGGTCGAGGGCGTCGGGCGCGGCGGCGCTCACTGCACCCTCCCCTGCGTCACCGACATGAAGGCGTCCTCGAGGTCCACCTCGCGGGTGCGGAAGCTGGCCACCGGCACGTCAGCCTGCACCAGCGCCTTGAGCACGCGCACGCAGGCGGCCTCCACCCACGACGGCGGCGGCCCCTCGCCGGGTGGGCACTCCACGCGGAAGCGCACGGCCCCGTTCATCAGCGCGACCTGGCCCACGTGCGGCTGCTCGAGCAGGAGCCGCTCCGCCTTGCGCGCGGCCTCCTCGAGGGAGCCGCCGGGCTCGACGAAGAGCGTCAGCTCCACCTCGCTGAAGGGCGCGCTGCCGGCGGTCTTCGAGAGCACCTCCTGCACGGTGCCGGTGGCCAGCAGGTGCCCCTGCTCGATGATGGCGCAGGTGTCGCAGATCTCGGACAGCTCGGTGAGGATGTGGCTCGAGATGAGCACCGCCTTGCCCTGCGCGGCGAGGGCGCGGAGCAGCTCGCGCAGCTCGATGCGGGCGCGCGGGTCGAGGCCGTCGGCCGGCTCGTCGAGGATGAGGAGCCGCGGGTCGTGCAGGAGCGTGCGCCCGAGGGCCACGCGCTGCTTCATGCCCTTCGACAGCTCGCTGGTGAGCTTGTCCTTGAGCGGCAGCACGCCGGTGAAGTCCATCACCGAGTCCACCCGGGCCTTCCGCTCGGCGCCCCGCAGCTTGTAGGCGCGCGCGAAGAAGTCGAGGAACTCGAAGACGGTCATGTCGTCGTAGGTGCCGTAGCGATCGGGCATGTACCCGAGCAGCGGTCGCGCCTGGTCGGGGCGGGCGACGAGCGAGCGGCCGTCGAGCAGCACCTCGCCGGCCGTGGGCATGTCGAGGGTGGCGATGATGCGCATCGTCGTCGACTTGCCGGCGCCGTTGGGGCCGATGAACCCGAGGATGGTGCCCGCCTCGAGCGAGAAGGTGAGGTCGTCTACCGCCTTGAGCGCGCCGTAGTACCGCGTGAGGCCCTTCACCTGGAGCAGGCTCATGGCTCGACCCTCCCGCGCACCCAGTGGCCGGCCTCGTGGAGCTGCGCGCGGACGCCGCCCGACGGCACGAAGCCCTGCCCCGACACGCGCGCGAGGAACTCGCCGGGCGCGAGGGCGACGTCCACCACCCGGGCGGGCACCTGCGCACCGAAGCGCCCGGCGCCGCGCAGCGCTTCGCGGGTGAGCTGGTCGCCGTCTTCGAGCGGGCCCTCGGCCCCGTCGCGCAGGCCCTTCGCGGTGAAGAGCCGGCCGTCGTGGTTGAGCAGCACCTCGTCGATCTGAAGGCCCAGCGCGTTCTGGAGCACGGCGCGGTCGCCCCGGCGGGCGAGCACGAGCCGCGCCCGCGTCGGCTCGACGCTGACGAGGCCCCACTCGCGGTACATTCGCGAGGGCACGAAGTCGCCGCCCAGGCGCAGCCCGTCGGACCACTCGAGGTCGGCGATGTAGCGCTCGCGCTGGTCGGCGTGGGGCGCGACCACCATCGTCGAGGGCCCGAACACCGCCTTCGCGGGCGCGAGGTTCGCGTAGTAGGCGGTGACGCCCTGGGTGATGGCGCGGTGCTGCTTCGAGTCGAGCAGCGTGTAGCCGTAGACCGAGGCGTGCACGGTGAAGCCGTCGGCGATGACTGAGTAGGCGATGATGGCCACGCAGGTGACGAGCGCCGTGCCGGGGATGGTGACGAGCAGCGTCGCCGGGCCGCGGCGCCGGGCGATCCACACGCTGCCGGGGCCGATGGCCAGGGTGAAGAGCGTGATGATGAAGAGGAAGCGGCCCAGCGGCGCCGTGGCCTGGGGCAGCAGGAGGTCGCGGGCGGCGTCGCGGTCCCAGCGGCGGGCGTAGTCGGGCTGGGGGCCGCTGGGGCTGACGGGCATGGCCGCGCGGAAGACCTCGAGCGACGGGTCGGGCGTGCCCTTCGAGAGAAGGAGGGCGCCGAAGCCGTAGGGCTGCGCGCCGGGCCGCACGGCGTCGAGGAGCGGGAACATCGAGAGGCTCCGCACCGCGCCGCCGACGAGGAGGCTCCCGCCGGTGGCGACGTACTGCTCGACGGCCCGGCGCTGCGCCTCGTCGAGGGCGTCGAGCGTCGCGCCGTCGGGCACCACCACGGCGTCGTAGCCCAGGTACGAGGCGAGCTCCGAGGGCGCCTCCGCGGGCGGGATGGCGTGCACCTGCACGTTCGCGCCGGAGTACCGCGGCTTTTTCCCCACGAAGGCCTCGAACTGCTCCGGCTGCGAGAGCGAGAGCACCACCCGCTGCGGATCGTAGGTGCCGTGGAAGTAGATCGACCCTTCGCTGTTGGAGCGGATGCCCGCCCCCGTCGCCCGCGCCCTGCCGTAGCGGAACTCGGAGGCCACCGGCACGCTCACCACGCGGCGCTCGCCGGCGTTGACCTCGACGCGGCGGCGCACCTCGTGTTGGGAGCCCAGGATGGAGGAGGTCACCACGAGCTGCACCACGCCGCGGGGGCCCGAGGTGTTGTCGATGAAGAAGCGCACCGGGAAGCTGCCGGCGCGCGGCGTCGGCGCGTTCGTCTCCACCGCGACGCGGGTGTCGCCGCCGGCCACCTCGGAGCGGCTCACCTGCGCGAGCTGGTAGTCGAAGAGCGACACGAGCGCGGTGTCACGCGTTTCCTCCTCGTCGTCCCCCGCGAGCGGAGCGACGGGCGCCGCTTCAACGGGCGCGTCTTCGATGGGGCCGCCCTCGTCGTCGACGGACTGCGCGACCGTCAGCGCGAGCGCGAGCAGCGCGGCTTCAAGCACGGCTCACCTCGGGCACGGCGGCGACGAGCTGGCTGGCGACCGCGTCGGCCGTCACCTTCTCGAGGCCCGCCTCGTAGGACAGCACCAGCCGGTGGTTGAGCACCGCGCCGGCCATGGCCTTCACCTCGTCGAAGCCGACGTTGGGCTTGCCCTTCGCCAGGGCCCAGGCGCGGGCCGAGGCCGCCAGGGCCAGCGCGGCGCGGGGTGAGGCGCCGTAGCGCACGAAGCGCCGCACGACGTCGGGGGCCATCGGGCTCGCGGGGTGCGACGCCTCGACGAGCCGGCCGATGTACTCGGCCACCGGCTGCGGGAGGTGCACGCGGTCGACGAGCGCGAAGAGGGTGGCCAGGCCCGGGCCGTCGGTGACGGGCTCGAGGGCCGGCGCCTGCCCGCGCGCGCGCGTGGTGAGGATGGCGGCCATGGTCTTCGCGCCCACCGGCGGCACGAGCACGCGGAACATGAAGCGATCGAGCTGCGCCTCGGGCAGCGGGTAGGTGCCCTCGAGCTCGATGGGGTTCTGGGTGGCGAGCACGAAGAAGGGCTCCGGCAGCGGGTGCGTGGTGCCGAGCACGGTGACGCTGCGCTCCTGCATCGCCTCGAGGAGCGCCGCCTGCGTCTTGGGCGAGCTGCGGTTGATCTCGTCGGCCAGCACGACGGACGCGAAGAGCGGGCCGGGGCGGAAGGTGAAGGCCTTCGTGTCGCCGTCGATGACGTAGGTGCCGGTGATGTCGCCCGGCAGCAGGTCGGGGGTGAACTGCACGCGCTTGAAGGGCAGCCCGAGCAGGCGCGCGAGGCCCTTGCAGAGCTCCGTCTTGCCCAGGCCGGGCAGGCCCTCGAGCAGCACGTGCCCGCGCGCGAGGACGGCCGTCGTCACGCGGTCCACCACGCCGCCCTGGTCGAGCAGCACCTGGTTGAGGCCGTGCTTCAACTTCGCGATGGCCTCGCCGGCGGCCTGCACCTCGACTGGCGTCAACAGCGTGTCGGACACGTCGTGCTCCCTGTCACTGAGTCGAATCGAAGTAGCGCTGCACGAGGGCCCGGTTGCGCGGCCGCATCGCGCCCTCGTCGTAGCCGGCCGCCTGGTCACCCGCGGCGGCGCCGCCCGTGCCGTTGCGCGGACTGCTGCCTGGCCGCGCCTGGGGGTTCGCCGCGCGCAGCCCGAGGAGCTCCTGCGCCTCGCCGCCCTGGCCCGCCGGCAGCGGCTCGAAGCCGAGGCGCTCGGGGTTCATCTCCGCGCCTTCGCCGAAGAGGAGCTCGCCGGCCTCGCCGCCTCGGCCGACACCGGCGGAGCTGTCCACGGACCGCGAGGCGTGCCCGGCCTGCTGCTGCCCTTGTCCTTGTCCTTGTCCTTGCTGGGCGCCCTGCCCTTGCGACGGGCCTTGCCCCTGGGAGGGCCGCTGCCCCGAGCTCGCGCGCTGCGACTGACCCGGGTTGAAGCGCTGGGCGAGCTGCTGCTGGCGCTGCTGCAGCGCGCGGCGGAGCTCGTCGACCTTCGCGGACGAGGGCCCTTGCTGGCCGTTCTGACCTTGCTGGCCGTTCTGACC
>CAYUZK010000001.1:9608-97980 GCA_964449625.1 uncultured Archangium sp. | reverse complement strand
TGCTGGCCGTTCTGACCTTGCTGGCCGTTCTGACCTTGCTGGCCGTTCTGACCCTGCTGGCCGCTCTGACCCTGCTGGCCGTTCTGACCCTGCTGGCCGCTCTGACCTTGCTGGCCGTTCTGACCCTGCTGGCCGTTCTGACCCTGCTGGCCGTTCTGACCTTGCTGGCCATTCTCACCTTGCTGCCCGTTCTCACCTTGCTGCCCGTTCTCTCCCTGCTGGCCGTTCTCTCCCTGCTGCCCGCTCTGTCCCTGCTGCCCGCTCTCGCCGAGTGCCTGCTGCAGCGCCGCGGGGCCGTCGCTCGCTTGTCCATCCGACAGCTCGAGCAACGCCTGCTCGAGGGCCTCGCGCTCCCGCTGCGTGCTCTCGGCGGAGGTGGCCTGGGCGAGGGCGTTCTGCAGGTTCTTCGCGGCCTCCTCAGCGCGCTCGAGCTCGCGGCTCGCCTCGGCGGCCTGGCGATCGAGCTGCGCGTCGAGCGCATCGGCGGCCTCCCAGTCGGCGGCGTCGAAGGAGCCTTCGGCGAGCTCCTCCTGCAGCCGCTGCAGCTCGGCGAGGGCGGCGTCGCCGGGCGGCTCTTCCTTCGCCAGGGCGTTCACCTTCTCGACGAGCTGCTCGACGCGAGTCTCGGCGGCGGCGTTCTTCGGCTGCGTCACACCGCGCGGCTGGGGCACCAGGAGCCCGACCACGAGGAACAGCACCGCGCCCATGAGGAGCCCCACGTGACGCCGCACGTCGAGCCGCGGCAGCACCAGCGCCTTGAGCTGCTGGTTGAGGCCGAGCTCCCACTCGCCGACGGGCAGCTCGAGGCGGGTGAGGAGCAGCCCGCCGGCCTCGGCCTGACGATCTGCGATGACCGCGGCCTGGTCATGCCCGATGGCGCGCGCCCGGCCCAGCCACCAGGTCGCCAGCGCGGCGAAGGCGAGCACCACCGGCGCGGCGACGAGGAGCCCCTGCTGCACGAAGACGCGCCAGGCGACGAAGGCGGTGACGGCGAGCCACGCGGGCGCCACGGCGGCGCGGACGAAGACCTCGACGTTGAGGTGGCGGCGGACACGGGAGATCCGTGCCTCGACCGCCTGTCTGCGTCGCTCTTCGCCGGCGGCCATGTGCGCGGGAGCCTAACGCGCGCTCCCATGCCGACCTTCCCCTTTCTGCCCGATGGTCGCAGCGGGAACCTGGAGCGCTCCCACGGTGTTTCAGCCGGCCTTGAGCCGGCGCGCGCTCACGCCCCTGCGCGGCTGAGCACCCCCGAGAGCACCTGCCGCGCGATGGGGTGGTACTTGGCCCGGTTCATCTCGAAGCACTCCCGCGCCCTGGCCTTCGTCTCGGCCCGCTTCGCCAGCTCGCCGTAGAGCGGCTTCAGGTACTTCATCCGCCCCACGCGGCCGAGGAAGGCGACGGCGTCGGGCACCACGCGGCTGAGCCCGGCCTGCAGCGCGAGCGTGAGCCACGAGACGAAGATCTCCGCGTTCTTCGCCTTCGTGAGCCCGAAGCGCGCGTCGAGCTGCTCGAGCTGCGCGGCGCTGGTGGTCCGCGGCGTGCCGTCGAGGAAGAGCTGCCACTCCGCCGGCGTCCAGCCCTTCGCGTCGGCCTCCGAGGGCACCGTGCCAATGAAGGCCCGCACCGCCTCGAGCCGCGACGAGCTCGCCACCGGCGCCCCCGCGGGAACGCCCGGCGCGTCGAGCCACGTCGCCGCGTCGACCTTCGCCAACAGCCCCGGCGCCTGGCGCTCGCAGTGCGCGAGGAAGTCCTCCGTCGTCACCGAGCCGAAGCGGTGCGCCGCGAGCCACGCCTTGAGCAGCCCGTCGAAGGCCGCGCGCCCCGCCGCTGCCTCCAGCGCCCGGAGGAAGAGGTAGCCCTTCTCGTACGGCACCACGCTGAAGGCCTCGTCGGGGTCGATGCCCGCCAGCGACGTGCGCAGCTTGGTGAGCTCCGGCGTGCCCGCCTCCTCGAAGCGCGCCACGGCGTCGTCGAGATCGCCCCGGCCGATGGCGGCGTGGAGCTCCGCCATGTCGCGCCCCTCGAGCGCCTCGAGGATGCGGCGCTCGGCGAACACCGTGAAGCCCTCGTTGAGCCAGAAGTGCTCGGCGTTCGAGTTGGTGACGAGGTTCCCCGTCCACGAGTGGGCGAGCTCGTGGGCCACGACGTTGACGAGGCTCTTGTCGCCGGCGAGCAGCGTGGGCGTGAGGAAGGTGAGCCGCGGGTTCTCCATGCCGCCGTAGGGGAAGCTGGGCGGCATCACGAGGAGATCGAAGCGCTCCCAGTCGTAGGGCCCGAAGAGCGCCTCGGCGGCGGCGAGGTGCTTCTCCACGTCGGCGAACTCCCAGGCGGCGGCGTCGACCACGCCGGGCTCGCTCCACACGCGGCAGCGCGGCGAGAGCTCCCGCGAGGCGAGCTCGCCCACGGCGAAGGCCACCAGGTACGGAGGAATGGGCTGCGGCATCTCGTAGACGTGGCCGACGCCGCCGGGCACCGGGTCCACCCGCACCGCCGCGGCGGCCATCACGGCCTTGAGGCCGTCGGGCACCACCAGCGTCGCCCGGTACGTCACGCGGCGCGCCGGCGTGTCCTGGCAGGGCAGCACGGAGCGCGCGTGAATGGCCTGGCACTGGGTGAAGAGGTACGGGTGCCGCCCCCCGTGCGTCTGCGAGGGCTCGAGCCACTGGAGCGCCGAGGCGTCGGGGGCCGTGCGGTAGATGACGCGCACGCCCTTCGCGCCGGCGGGCACCTGCACCGTGAGCCGCGCGCCCAGCGTGGCGTCGGGCGCGTGGAGCTCGAAGCCCAGCGGCTCCTTCGTCTCGTCCATCACGCCCACGATGGTGAGGCCGCGCGTGTCGAGGTCGAGGGGCGTCGCCGCCGCGGGGGGCGAGGCGAAGCGGAGGAAGACGTCGCCCTCGATGACGTGGCGGCCGAAGTCGACGCGGGCCTCCCAGTCGAAGTGGGCGACGGCGGGCTGCGAGTCATCGGTGACGGAGTGGGGGTCGAGGCGCGCCATGGCGAGCTTCCTGCCACGTCGGGCGCGGGGCGGCTACGGTGCGCCGCCATGGACTCGAAAGAGCTGACCATCCTCGAGAAGCGGGTGCACACCATCACCCGCCCGGAGCCCTCGCTCCTGTGGCTCTACCTGCTCACCTCGCTCGCCGGGCTGTGCGCCGCGCCGCTGGTGATGATCCCCCTCTACTTCCGCTACCACACGCTCTGGTACCGCTTCGAGGCGTCGGGCGTGTCCATGGGCTACGGCATCCTCTTCCGCCGAGAGATGCAGCTGACCTACGCGCGCATGCAGGACATCCACCTCTCGCAGAACATCCTCGAGCGGTGGCTGGGCATCGGCACCGTCACCGTGCAGACGGCCGGCGCGGGCGCCGCGGGCAACCTCACCATCGTCGGCGTGAAGGACTTCAACGCCATCCGCGACTACCTCTACGCCAAGATGCGCGGCGTGCGCTCGGAGCCCCAGGACGCGCTGCCGGCGGGGGCCTCGGGCACCGCTGACGCGCTGCTGGTGGACATCCGCGACGCGCTGCAGGACGCCGCGAAGGCCCTTCACGAGAAGAAGGGGGCGTGACGTGGACTTCCTCATCAACCTGCTCAAGCCGCTGTTCCTCCCGCTGCTCCGGCTCGACTTCTCGCCGCCGCACCTGCCCGAGGGCAGCTCGCTGGTGCGCAGCCTCAAGCCCTCCGAGAAGTGGCTGGCCTACAAGTACCTGCAGACGCTCTTCGGCTTCCTCTCGCACTTCGTGGGCATCGGCATCGCGGCCGTGGCGCTCATCATGCAACTCGGAGGGGTGGGCCTGGCCCTCGCGCTGGTGATGCTCGGGGCCGAGGCCTTCGCCATCGGGCTCGCGCTCGTCACCACCCGGGTGGACTTCGAGCTGCGCCACTACCTCGTCGGCGACCGCTCGCTGCGCGTGGCCCAGGGCGCGTGGAAGCGCGAGGAGGTGACCCTGAGCTACGCCAACGTGCAGAACCTCGAGGTGTCGCAGGGGCCCCTGGAGCGCATGTTCGGCTTCAAGTCGCTCACCATCTCCACGGCGGGCGCCGACACCAGCCCGGGCGCGGAGCACAGCCACCTCCTGACGCTCGTGGGCCTCGAGCAGGCCGACGAGGTGCGCGAGCTGATCCTCGGCATGCTCAAGCAGCACCGCGACTCGGGCCTGGGCGAAGCGGCCCCGGCGCAGGCCCCGCAGGCCGCGCTCCCGCTCGGGCGGCTCGAGGAGCTTCGCGCCGCCGCCTTCGCCCTGAGGGACGCCGCCCGAACCGCCTGACCGGAATGGGAGCCACCGGCCCGTGCGTTTCCGTTGACATTCGACGACTGGCCAACGAGATAACCTGCCCTTTCAAGCCCTTCTTCCGTCAGGACTCATGACTTCCTTCACCTTGCTGGCCGATGCCGGCGTCGCGCACCAGGGCTGGCTCACCACGAGGCTGCTCGCGGCCTTCACCGGCGACGCCGAGTGGGTGCTCTGGCTCCTCGCGGCGCTCTCCGTCGTCTCCGTCGCCGTCGTGCTCGAGCGCGTCGTCTACTTCTCCACGCGCCGGCTCCCCAACAGCGACGAGGTGCTCCTGCAGCTCGCCAAGGGGGAGCTCGACAAGGTGAAGGCCGCCGTGGGCGGCGCCGCCGGCATGGAGGCCGCCGTGCTCCGCGAGGGCCTGGCGTGGGTCGACAAGGGCCCCGACTCCGTCGAGGAGGTCATCAACGCCACCATGGCCCGCGAGCGGCCGCGCTACGAGCGCTTCCTCTCGGTGCTCGGCACGCTGGGCGCCAACGCGCCCTTCATCGGGCTCTTCGGCACGGTGCTCGGCATCATCAAGGCCTTCAAGGACCTCGGCGTCTCGGGGGCCAAGGGCGCCGAGGTGCAGAGCACGGTGATGGCCGGCATCTCGGAGGCCCTGGTGGCCACGGCCGTCGGCCTCGCCGTCGCCATCCCCGCCGTCATCTTCTACAACGTGCTCATGCGCATCGTGAAGTCGACCTCCTCCCGCGCCACGTCGCTCGGGCACGCGCTGGTGGGCCACCTCCGCGCGACGGGGAAGTAGGCGATGGCCGGCGGCGCGCAGGACAACGACGACGAGATCACGGCGATCAACGTCACCCCGCTGGTCGACATCGTGCTCGTGCTCCTCATCATCTTCATGGTGACGGCGAACTTCATCGTGCGCGAGACGGTGGAGGTGGACCTCCCCACCGCCGCCCGGAGCGACGACAAGACAGTGCAGGGCCCGGTGATGGTCACCATGGACAAGGACGCCAAGCTCTTCTTCGACGGCGCCGAGACCACGCCCGAGGCGATGCTGGGCAAGATGCGCGACGCCGTGGCGAAGGACAAAGACGTGCGCGCCATCATCAGCGCCGACCAGTCGCTCAACTACGGCAAGGTGATGGGCCTCATCGACCTCGTGAAGGAGGCGGGCATCGCCAAGTTCGCGCTCAACATTCAGAAAGAAGCCAGGCCCCAGGCCTCGCCCTGACGAAAGGAACCCTCGGCCGCCCGCGGGGCGTCTGAGGAACCGCGGTGATGACGACGAGCTCCAGCGCCGGCGCGCCCGGCAACGACGACAAGAGCTGGCTCTTCTTCGGCGTCATGCTGGTGCTGTCCATCGGCGTGCACCTCGCCACCATCATCGCGCTGCCCGACAAGCCCCGGGAGGTCGCGATGAACCGCCGGGTGGAGATGGAGCTCTACGAGCCGCCGCCGCCCCCGCCGCCCAAGGTCGAGGAGCCGGAGCCCCCCAAGCCGCTCGAGGCGCCCAAGCCCAAGCTCAAGCCGCCGCCGGTGAAGGTCGAGACGCCGAAGCCGCCGCCCGACGTGCCGCCGCCACCCAACGAGGAGCCGCCCCCGGAGACGCCGCAGAAGCCGGTGCCCATCGTGGTGGGCATCTCGATGTCGTCCACCACCAGCGCCGGCAGCTTCGCGGTGCAGGTCGGCAACACCACCTACGGCAAGGCGTCGGACAAGGTGACCGACCCCTCGGAGGTCAAGGCCTACGCGGCGCCGAAGTACGCGCCCCCCGGCGGCGCCGACACCGAGCCGGTGCTGATCGGCGAGGTGAAGATCCCCTACCCCGACGAGGCGAAGAAGAACGAGGTCGAAGGCTCGGTGCGGCTCAAGGTGACCACCGACCCCACGGGCCTGGTCACCGAGGTCATCGTCATCGCCGGGCCCGGCTACGGCCTCAACGAGGCGGCGCGCAGCGCGCTCAAGCGCTTCAAGTTCAAGCCGGCGACGAAGGGCGGCGAGGCCGTCGGCTACACCTTCGTCTACACGTACACCTTCCTGCTCGATTGACCGCGGGCCCTCGGGCTGTACAGAATTCTGTACATGACCGTGTACAGCCGCGACATCATCCCCCTCTCCGCCGCGCGGTCCCGCTTCTCGGAGCTCGTCGACGAGGCGAAGGCCGGCGACGACAAGATCATCACCAAGAACGGCGAGGCCTACGTCGCCGTCATCGACGTGGCGAAGCTCGACTACTACCGGCAGCTCGAGCGAGAGCGGGGGAAGCTGCTCCTGCTCGAAGACGCCCGGCGCGGCCTCGAGGACTACGAAGCCGGCCGCGTCACCGGCTCGAAGGCGTTCTTCTCCAGGGTCCGCCGCGAGGTGAAGGCCAAGAGGCAACGTCGTGGCGCCCGCTAAGCGCGCGCTGCACCACTCCGCCAACTTCGAGCGAACCCTGCTGCGGCTCGAGGCCTTCCTCGACGACCCGGACCGCTTCGACGGCCTGCTCGACGCTCTCGAGCGGCGCTGCGCGAACCTCGAGCGCCTCCCCGGGCTGGGGCGTCCGTTCACGGTCGGAGACGACGATGGCGCCCTGTCCCGCGCCGCGTACGACGTCTTCATGGCCGCTCACCCCGGGGTCGAGCTCCGCGAGCTGGTGCTCGACGAACACGTCCTCCTCTACGCCGTGACCCGCGACGCCATCATCGTGCTGGGCCTGCGCCACCAGCGCGAAGCTGGCTACGAACGCTCCGGCGACTGATTCTCACCCCTCGGCGCCAGCGCCGGAGCGTCGCTGCACCGTCGCCTCGCGCGGCCCCTGGCGCACCTTCAACCCGCTGATCCTCCCCGCGACGTGGCGCTGGCACGGCCGCTGCTCTGCCCCCTCGCACGCCGGCATCCCGCCGGCGGACGACAGGAGGCGGGCGTGTTGGTGCCAGGCAAGAAGCTGCAGGTCTTCTCCATCAAGGAGTTGGCCGAGAAGAACGACGAGAAGAAGACGGTGTGGGTGAAGGCGGGCATGGCGTGGGTCAACCGCGACGGCAGCCTCAACGTGTACCTCGACGTGCTCCCGCTCGACGGGAAGCTGCACGTGCGCGAGGCGCTCGAGGAACGCCGCGCGGACGCGGGGAAGACTTCGTCGACGAATGGGTCGTCGACGCAGCCGGCCGAGATGGCCGATTCGATGGGAGGGCACTGACGATGAAGACGAAGCGAAACAAGGTGATGGGGCTGGTGGCGGTGATGACGCTCGCGCTCGGTGCGGGGCAGGCGCTGGCGGCGAAGAAGACGAAGGTGCAGCTGTCGGGGGTGGTGAACCTCAACACGGCGACGGCGGCGCAGCTCGACCTGCTGCCGGGCATCGGTGAGAAGGCGGCCAAGCGCATCATCGAGCACCGGGTGAAGTCGCCCTTCGTGCGCGTGGAGGACCTGCGCAAGGTGAAGGGCTTCGGCGCCAAGAAGCTCGAGAAGCTCCGGCCGTACCTCGCCACCGCGGGGCAGACGACCATCACCGCGAAGAAGGTGAAGCTCGACGCGGCGAAGGCTTCGCCCGAGGCCGCGAGCCCGCCGATGCAGGGGCGGCGCAGCGGCCCCGGTCGCTGACGAGGCGCACGGCAGCAACGCACGTGGCCGGACCGCCCTCGGAGGTGGTCCGGCCACGGGTGTTTCGTGAAAGAGTCGCCGCCCGTGAGTGGCTCGCCCTGGCTCCGCCGCGTCGTCTTCGCCGCCGCCTGCGCCACCGTCGGCGTGTCGGCGCTCTTCCTCCACGTGGACGGCCACGTGCCCGCGCGGGTGCCCACCGACGCGCCGCCGTACTCCATCGTGGACCTCGGCGAGGCCCTGCGCGCCGTGGACGGCCGCGGCCAGGTGGACCTGGTCGAGCTCAAGACGCGCCACGCGCGCCTCGAGGCCTACGTCGCCTCGCTCGCGGCCACCACGCCGGAGCTCGCGCCCGCGCGGTTCCCCACCGTCGAGGCGCGCCTGGCGTACTGGCTCAACGCCTACACCGCCCTCTCGCTCGTGGAGCTGCTCGACACGCGCGCGAACACGGCCTCGCGCTGGCGCCAGGCCTTCGCCGCGGTGCCGGTGGGCGGCGAGCGGCTCACGCGCTTCGCCATCTTCCGCCGCACCCTGAGCCAGGCCGGCGACGCGCGCGTCTTCTTCGCGGTCTACACCGGCGCGAAGGGCCGGGCGGTGCTCGACGGCGCCCCCTTCGAGGGCGAGACGCTCAACGGGCAGCTCGACGACGCCGCCCGCCGCTTCGTGCGCCGCAAGGAGAACGTGGCCATCGTGGGCAAGACCGTGACGCTCTCGGAGCTCTTCGCGCAGCACCGGACCGAGTTCCTCGCCGCGCTCCCGTCGGAGCGCCAGCACGTGCTGCAGATCGTCTGGGCCTACCTGCCCGACGCCTGCGCGCCCGAGGCGCCCGGCTGCGCGACCCGCGGCGACCTCGACCGCGCCTGCGGCACCCGCTTCGACGCCTGCCAGGTCGTCTACGCGGCCCTCGACGAGGCGCTGGCGGTGAAGCACTAATCAGAGGTGGAACGAGAGGCCCAGGTTCACGCCGCCGATGACCTCGTCGCCGAAGGACTGCACCCTGCCGCCCGCGCGCACGTGCACCGGCTCGACGATGGGGATGACGAGCGCCCCCTCGAGGCCCACGTCGAAGGTGCCCAGGCCGAAGGTGAAGGTGGGCCGCAGCTCGAGCGCGAACTGCCGCAGGTTCTCGCGCCAGAAGACGTAGCGGTGCGGCACGCCCACCTCGAGGCCGTGGCGCACGGCCCCGCGCAGCGCCAGCGACCGGTAGCCGAAGGCGAGGTTGGGCTCGATGTGGTTCTTCGGGCCGATGCGCAGCAGCAGGTGCCCGGCCCACGCGGTGATGGAGGTGCCTGAGTAGGTGAACTCGAAGTCGGTGCCGAAGTAGCTGTAGCCGAAGTTGAGCCGCCCGGTGCCCGTGCCCGCCACGCCACCCACCGACGCAGCGAGGTCCACGCCGCCGTAGAGGTCGAGGCCGAAGCTGGGGCAGTGGAAGCGCTGGTCGACCACCGGCGGCGCGTCGCTGTCGAGGGCGTAGATGATGATCGGGAGGATGGCGACGGCCACCACCGCGAGGATGAGGACCGCCTTGCCGAGGTCGCCGACCCCGCCCGCGCTGCCGCCGCTCGAGCTCCCGCCCCTCGGCGGGGCCTGCCCCACCGGCGTGGCCGCGTGGAAGTTGGAGCCCGACGCACCTGCGGCGGGAGCGCTGCTCACGGGCCCGCTCAGCGGCAAGTGGTGCGAGCCGTAGAGGTAGTAGCGGCCGCTGGTGGGGTGCGCGACCCAGGCCTGCGCGGGGACCGCGAAGCAGCGCTGCCAGGAGGTGGGCGCGACGTAGGGCTCGTCCGGCGGCGGCGGTTGCGGCTGGACCGCGGCCGGAGGCGGGCCCGCCGGGAGCGGCGTACGCGCTGGGCGAGCGGCCTCCACGGGGACCGGGGGCTGTTCCTCGGGCGTCGCGAAGATGGGCGGCGCCGTCGGCACGTCCTGCGCCGGGGCGACGAACGAGCAAAGGAGCACGACGGCGAGCGCGAGCCTCACGGAGCGAGATTCAAGGCGGGAACCAGCGGCGGCGCAACGGGGCCTGCGCCACACGACCGAGATCAAGCCTGCGCCGGTGGTGGTGACGTCTGTCTCACGCGGCGGCACCTCACGCGGCGGCACCTCACGCGGCGGTACCTCACGCAGCGGCACCTCACGCAGCGGCACCTCACGCAGCGGCACCTCACGCAGCGCCACGACACGCCACTCCGCGCAACGGCACCTCTCGCGAGTTCCACCCTTCGCGGCCTTCCCAGCTGCGCGGCGTACTCCTCACGCGACCGCCGCTGCCGCTTCGCGTCCCGCTTACCCGAAGCGACCGCGCGCACACGACCCCGCACGCACGCGACCGCTCGCTCCTCCTCGCGCGGCAGGTATGGTGCCGCGCCGATGCGCCTCGCCCTGCTCGCTGCCCTCACGCTCACGACCGCCGCCTCGGCGCAGAACGTGCTCGCCGGCCGGCTGCCGAGCGGACCCGACGGCCTCTCGGCGCCGGCGCGGGTCACCGACGGCCAGGCGCCCTTCGACGGCGCCCCCTGGGACAGCGCGAGCGCCTCCCGCCTCAGCCGCGGGGCCGTCGTGGAGTGGGACCTGGGGCAGGAGCTCGAGCTCCGCGGGGCCGCGGTGCAGGCCGACAACAACGACGACTACGTGCTCTCCGTCTCGAGCGACGGCGTCGCGTGGCGCGAGGCCTGGCGCTCCGGCACCATCGACGCGCCCGGGCTGCAGACCCGCTCCACGCGGCGGCTCGACACGAGGGCCCGCTACGTGCGCCTCGAGGCCCACGGCGGCGACGGCAACTACAGCGTGAGCGAGCTCGAGCTGCTCGGGCCGTCCACCAGCGGCTCGGTGCTCCTGCGCGCGCGCTGGGTGCCGCGGCACCCGCTGGAGCAGACCTTCACCGCGTGGCTGTTGGGCATGGTGGCGCTCCTGGGGCTCGCCTCGGCGCGGCTGCCGCGGGGCACGCGGGTGCTGCTCGCCCTCGTGGGCCTGCTGGCCACCGGCTGGGTGGTGCTCGGGGTGACCCCCTCGACGCCCGGCGCCACGGCGCACCTGCCGTGGGTGCGCGCCACCGTCGCGCTGCTGGCCGCGGCGGCGGTGCTGCGCGAGCGGCTCTGGCGCGCCCGCTGGCCCGCGGCCGAGGGCCTGACGCTCGGCACCCTGGGGCTCACCGGGGCCCTGGGCCTGTGGTGCTTCTTGAACCTGGGCACGCCCCAGTTCCACGACGTGGGGGCGCGGCGCGCGACGTGGCTCCACCACTACGACATGCGCACGTACTTCCCCATCGCGAAGTACTTCGACGAGCTGCGCTTCGACGGCGTCTACGCCGCGAGCGTGCTGGCGGTGGCGGAGGACCGCGGCCTCGACGCGATGGACGGGCAGCCGCTGCGCGACCTCCGCACGCACCACCTCACGAGCGTGCGCGAATCGCGGGCCCACCTCGCCGAGGTGCGCGCCCGCTTCTCCCCGGAGCGCTGGGCCGAGTTCCAGGGAGACATGAAGGCCTTCCGCTTCTCCATGGGCGACCACGGCTTCCTGGGGTCGATGAACGACCACGGCGGCAACGCCACGCCGGTGTGGTTCGCCGCCGCGCGCGCCCTCTTCCGCAGCGCCCCCGCGGGTGACGCGACGCTCTGGCGCGGCGTCATCGCCGACATCGCCCTGGCGCTGCTGGCCTTCGCGGCGCTGTGGTGGGCCTGGGGTGCGCGCACCGCCTTCCTCGCGATGACCGTCTTCGGCGCGATGGACTTCTACCAGTTCGGCTCCAACTGGTTCGGCGCCACGCTCCGGCACGACTGGCTCTCGCTGTGGGCCATCGGCCTGGCCCTGCTCCAGAGGAGGCACTGGGCGCTGGCTGGCGCCGCCTTCGCCTGGAGCGCGTGGATCCGCGCCTTCCCCGCCCTCACCTTCATCACCCTGAGCCTCCCGGTGCTCTTCGTGGGGGGCAAGCTGCTCCTGCGGGGCCACGCGGCGCACGCCTGGCGGCAGACGCGGCAGCTGCGCCTGGTGGCGCTGGGCGTCGTGGTGGCGAGCGTGGTGCTGGTGGGGCTCTCGGTCTGGGTCTTCGGCGCCGACGCGTGGCTCGAGTGGCTGCGCAAGGTGCAGACGCTCGACAAGGACAACCACGTCAACAACCTGTCGTTCCGCACCTACGTCAGCAACGACAAGACGGTGTACCGGCTGGCGGCCGTGGGCGCGGTGCTGGCCCTCTTCGTCGGGCTGCGCCGGGCCTCGCTCGCGCGCGCCGCGGCCTGGGGCGTGGCGCTGGTACCCATCGTCTTCAACCCGGCCAACTACTACCTGCACTCCGCCTTCCTGCTCGTCACCCTGGCCGGCGAGCACACCGCGCCCCGGGCCCAGCCGCGGGTCAGCGGGCGGGGGGTGCTGACCTGGCTGGTGCTGCTGGGCATGTGCGCGGCCTCGTACTTCACGACGCTGTCCACGAGCACCGCGCTGCACTTCCAGTACGACACCGCGGTGCTCTTCGTGGCGCTCGGGGCGCTCTTCGCGCTCGAGCTCTCGCGGCGACACGGCGACAGCGCCCACTGACGGGCGGCCCTTCGGCGCCTGTGAGCAGAGGGCACCCGGACCGAGCCTGACCACCGAGCTGCGAGCCACGCGAGGTGCAGGCCCGAGGCTGCAGCGACTGCTGCGTCGAGGCGGTGCGACGAGGCCCGGCGACGGAGGTCAGCGCGTCCCGGGGACGGGAGCTGCGCGCTTCAGGAGGGCTCACCTGCGCCCGAGCAGCGCGTCGAGCACCTGGCGCGCCGCGGTGGCCCAGGCGTCGGCCGCCGTCGTCTCGGCCGGGAGGTCGGCGAGCTGCGCGTCGACCCAGTGCACGCGCGGCCGTGGCCCCCCGGCGTCGATGATGCCGTCGGGCGCCGCCGAGCCCTCGAGGCCGGAGGGGATCTTCGTCGTCAGCAACAGCAGCTTCGCCCGCCCGCGGTGCCGCTCGCGCGCCGCAGCCAGCGCCGGCACCGCCGCCTCCGCCCGGCTCAGCTCGACCTGCCCGCGCTCGCGGTACTCGCGCAGGAGCAGCCCCAGCACGCCCTCCTCCTCTGCCAGCACCGCCTCGCCGCCGTCGGTGGTGAAGACGAGCTCGAAGCGCAGCGCCTCGGTGTCGAGCCACGCCGACAGCTTGCGCAGGAGCGCGGTGACGGCGCCGAGGAGCCACACCAGGCGCTGGTAGCTCTCGCCGGGGTCCTTCACGCGCGCCCGCGCGAGGGAGGCGTCGAAGACCAGCACCAGGGCGCGCCGCCGCCGCACGGCCACCGACTCGTCGCGGGCGTAGTAGAGGAGCTCGTTCTCGACGAAGCGCACGTCGAAGAGGTCCGCCGGCGCGCCTGGGTCCCCGTCCTCCATGTAGATGAGCTCGCTGGTGACGAGGTTCTCGAGGCTGCCCTGGGTGCTCAGGCTCGAGAAGCCGCCCACGGGGTAGGCCGAGTCCTCCTCCAGCGCGGTGGGCGCGTCGCCGTCTTCGAAGACCTGCCCGCGCAGCCGCGCCGGGAGCCGCTCGTCGACGGCCTGCGCGACCTCGGCGAGCTGCGCCAGCGCCACGCGGGCGCCCAGGCCCTTGAGCGCGCCCAGGTTCTCGAGGAGGAAGACCTCCGCGTCTGACAGCAGGTCGCGCGTGCGGCGGGCGGCCCTGGCCAGGAGCAGCAGCCCCTCGGCGAGGCGCGCGGCCGTGGTGGGCTCGTAGAGCGCGGCGCGGCCGGCCTCGAGCACCTCGTGGGGCGCGCGGGTGGCGACGCGGCGCATGAGCGCGGTGCTCAGCCCGGTGCCCTCGCTCAGCTTGAGGCGCGCGAGCACCTGCGCCGCGACGAGGCCCACGCCCGCCGCGCGGAGGTCCTTCGGGAGCGCGGCCATCGCCTCGGTGAGCCGCGTCCACCGGCGGTCGCCCACCAGCCGGGCCAGCACGTGGTCCTCGTAGGCGCGCAGGGCGTCGCGCAGCCCCTCCACGCCGGGGGGTGAGACCGGCAAGAGCCGCTCCCCGAGGAGGAGCGCGGCGAGATCGAAGACCAGCGTGGGCGCCGGGAGCAGCGGCCGCTCGCTGGAGGCCGCCTCGAGCGCGCGCACCGAGAGCTCGAACCAGGTGGGTGAGGTCGCCGCCTCGCGCGCGAGCGACAGCGCCCCCGCGAGAAACGCCTCCGCCGCTGCGCCGTCGAGCCGCTCCGCCGCCATCGCTGCCATCATGCCTGACACCCCCGGGTGACAGCCTCGCCATCTCTCCGGGAGTCCGTTATTGACTCCGGAATCAATCTTCTGCTCCAACGCCCTCCGGACTCGCAGATCACAAAGGACGTGCCACATGTCGGGTGAGCTTCGCTTCGATGGAAAGGTCGTCGTCATCACGGGCGCTGGCGCGGGCCTGGGCAAGAGCCACGCGCTGTTCTTCGCCAGGCGCGGCGCGAAGGTCGTGGTGAACGACCTCGGCGGCACGGCGACGGGCGGCGGCAAGAGCTCGGCGGCGGCCGACGCGGTGGTAGCGGAGATCAAGGCCGCGGGCGGCACGGCGGTGGCCAACTACGACTCCGTGGAGGACGGCGACAAGGTCATCAAGACGGCCATCGACGCCTTCGGCCGCGTCGACGTGCTCATCAACAACGCGGGCATCCTCCGCGACGTCAGCTTCCAGAAGATGACGAAGGAGGACTGGGACCTCATCTTCAAGGTGCACGTGAGCGGCGCCTTCCGCTGCACGCACGCGGCGTGGCCGTACATGCGCGACCAGGGCTACGGCCGCATCCTCTTCACCACCTCGGCGGCCGGCATCTACGGCAACTTCGGCCAGGCCAACTACTCGGCGGCGAAGCTGGCGCTCGTCGGGTTCTCGAACACCCTCGCCATCGAGGGTGAGAAGAAGAACATCCGCTCCAACGCGGTGGCGCCGGTGGCGGCCTCGCGGCTCACCGAGACGGTGCTGCCCAGGGAGATGCTCGAGAACCTCAAGCCCGAGTACGTCACCCCGCTCTTCGCGTGGCTGGCGCACGAGGACTGCCAGGAGAACGGCGGCCTCTTCGAGGTCGGCGGCGGCGCCTTCCAGAAGCTGCGCTGGGAGCGCACCGAGGGGCGAATGTTCAAGCTGGGCCGCGACATTCCCCCCGAGGCGGTGCGCGCGGCGTGGGGCGACGTCACCGACTGGAAGAAGGCGACGCGCCCGGCGAACATCACCGAGGCGCTGGGGCCCGCGATGCAGAACCTCTCGACCAAGTCGCAGGGCGGCAACGAGTTCATCGACGTCGACCTGGCGCTCGGCTTCGAGCTGCCGGTGCTGGAGTCGAGCTACGACGAGCGCGACCTGGCCCTCTACGCGCTGGGCGTGGGCGCCGGGCAGAACCCGACCGACGCGAAGGACCTGCCCCTGGTCTACGAGCGCAACGGTGACGGCTTCTACGCGCTGCCCACCTACGGCGTGGTGCCCGCACTCAACGCCATCTTCAAGCTGGCCTCCGAGGGGCAGTCGGCGCCGGGCCTCAACTACGGGCTCGACCGCATCCTCCACGGCGAGCAGTACCTCGAGGTGACGCGCCCGCTCCCGCCGCACGCGAAGCTCCAGCACAAGGCGCGCATCTCGGAGATCCTCGACAAGGGCAAGCACGCGGTCGTCACCACGCACCTGGACACCTACGACGCCGAGACGGGCGAGCTCTTGGTGAAGAACGACGTGGCGATGATCGTGCGCGGCGCCGGCGGCTGGGGCGGCGAGCGTGGGCCCTCGACGGAGGTGAACGTGCCGCCCGAGCGCGCGCCCGACGCCGTCGTCACCGAGAAGACCTCCGAGAGCCAGGCGCTGCTCTACCGGCTGTCCGGCGACTGGAACCCGCTCCACGTCGACCCCGAGTTCGCCACGATGTTCGGCTTCGAGAAGCCCATCCTCCACGGGCTGTGCACCTTCGGGTACGTCGGCCGCGCCGTCATCGGCGCCTTCGCCAAGGGCGACCCGCGCACCTTCAAGAGCATCAAGGTGCGCTTCGCCGAGTCGGTGTTCCCCGGCGAGACGCTCAAGGTCGAGATGTGGAAGGAGAGCGACCTGCGCGTCATCGTGCGCGCCTCCGTGGTTGAGCGCAGCAAGGTGGTCATCAGCCACGCGGCCGTGGAGTTCTACCCGGAGATCCCGAAGCCGAAGGCGAAGGCGGCAGCTGCGCCGGAGAAGGCCGCCGCGCCCGCCCCGGCCCCTGCCGTGTTCGGCACGACGCAGAGCTTCGCGGCCATCGGCGCCTACGTGGCGAAGACGCCGGAGATCACGAAGATCGGCATGGTGTACCAGTTCAGGCTGAGCAACCCCGAGAGCGCCTGGGTGCTCGACCTGAAGAAGGGCGCCGTGGCCCAGGGCTCCGTGGAGAAGGCCGACTGCACGCTGGCGCTCGCCGACGCCGACTGGCTCGACATGGTCTCGGGCAAGGCCGACCCGATGAAGCTCTTCCAGGGCGGCAAGCTGAAGATCTCCGGCAACGTGATGGCCTCCCAGAAGCTCGACTTCCTCAAGAAGATCGACCGCTCGAAGGTCTCAGCCGCGACGGCTCCTGCGGCGGCACCGGCGGCGGCTCCGGCTGGCGGGGGAATCACCAGCGCGGCGAGCTTCGCGGCCATCGGCGCCTACGTGGCGAAGACGCCGGAGATCACGAAGATCGGCATGGTGTACCAGTTCAGGCTGAGCAACCCCGAGAGCGCCTGGGTGCTCGACCTGAAGAAGGGCGCCGTGGCCCAGGGCTCCGTGGAGAAGGCCGACTGCACGCTGGCGCTCGCCGACGCCGACTGGCTCGACATGGTCTCGGGCAAGGCCGACCCGATGAAGCTCTTCCAGGGCGGCAAGCTGAAGATCTCCGGCAACGTGATGGCCTCCCAGAAGCTCGACTTCCTCAAGAAGCTCGACCGCAACGAGCTGGCGGCCCAGGTGGCCTCCGCCCCCGCGGCGGCGGCTCCCGCGGCTGCGCCCACGCCGAGCGCTGGCGCGGCGGCCCCGAAGATCTACGCGGCGCTGCAGGAGCGCCTCGCGAAGACCCCGGCCCTGGCGAAGGAGGTGGGCGCCTCCATCGCCTTCCGCGTGAAGGACGCGGGCTTCGAGTTCACCGCGGACCTCTCGGCGACGCCGCCGACGGTGAAGCCCGGCTTCGACGCCAAGGCCACCACGCGCCTCACGCTCACCGACGAGGCGCTCGCCTCGCTGGCGAAGGGCGAGGACCCGAGGGGCCTCTTCCAGCACGGGGCCATTCGGGTCGACGGTGACCTCGGCCCCGCGCACCGCCTGGGCTTCCTGAAGCAGCTCGCCTGATTCCCACCCGAACGAACTCGAGAACGGAGAAACCAACATGGGTCGCAAAGTGAATGTCATCGGCGTGGGCATGGTGAAGTTCCAGAAGCCCGGCGCCTCCGACGGCTACGAGGTGATGGCCGGCAACGCCATCCGCGAGGCGCTCAAGGACGCGGGGGTGGACTTCAAGGAGGTCGAGCAGGCGTACGCGGGCTACGTGTTCGGCGACAGCACCTGCGGGCAGCGCGCCGTCTACACGGTGGGCACGACGGGCATCCCCGTCATCAACGTGAACAACAACTGCTCGACGGGCTCGA
The DNA here is from genome assembly GCA_964449625.1 of uncultured Archangium sp. Taxonomy (GTDB): domain Bacteria; phylum Myxococcota; class Myxococcia; order Myxococcales; family Myxococcaceae; genus Archangium_A. The sequence continues at coordinate 80,617 of CAYUZK010000001.1, read as the reverse complement.
CGGCGCTCTACCTCGCGCGGCAGGCCATCGAGGGCGGGCTCGCGGAGTGCGTGCTCGCCGTGGGCTTCGAGCAGATGCAGAAGGGTGCGCTCGCCGCCGGGTACACGGACCGCACCAACCCGCTCGACCAGCACGTCGACGTGATGAACGCCGAGCAGGGCGTGAACCAGGCGCCCTTCGCCGCGCAGATGTTCGGCGGCGCGGGCCGCGAGTACCGCTGGCAGCACGGCACGAAGCGCGAGACCTTCGCGAAGATCTCCGCCAAGGCGCGGCAGCACGCGGCGAAGAACCCCTTCGCCCTGTTCCGCGAGGTGCTGTCGGTGGAGCAGATCATGGCCAGCGACGAGGTCTTCGACCCGCTCACGCGCTTCCAGTGCTGCCCGCCCACCTGCGGGGCGGCCGCGGCCATTCTGTGCAGCGACGACTTCGCGAAGAAGCACGGCATCAGCAACGCCGTGTACATCGCGGGGCAGACGATGAAGACGGACTTCGAGTCGAGCTTCAAGGGCAGCTCGATGATCAAGATGGTCGGCTACGACATGGCGAAGGCAGCCGCGACGGAGCTCTACGAGAAGACGGGCCTGGGCCCGAAGGACGTGCAGGTCGTCGAGCTCCACGACTGCTTCACCTCGAACGAGCTGCTCACCTACGAGGCGCTCGGCCTGTGCCCCGAGGGCGGCGCCGAGAAGTTCATCTGGGACGAGGACAACACCTACGGCGGCACCTTCGTCACCAACCCGTCGGGAGGCCTCTTGTCGAAGGGCCACCCGCTGGGCGCCACCGGCCTCGCGCAGTGCACCGAGCTCGTCTGGCACCTGCGCGGCACGGCAGGGGAGCGCCAGGTCGAGGGCGCGAAGGTGGCGCTGCAGCACAACCTCGGCCTCGGCGGGGCCTGCGTGATGACCATGTACCGCCGCAACTGAGACGGGCCTCGTGCTCGGTCGTGTCGACGGCCGCCCCGCCTCGTGCCGGGGGCCGTCGCGCCCTCGCGGCCGGCAGCCCCCGGGGCCCTGCCGCCGCGCCCCAGGGACGGAGGCCCGGGAGTTCAGCGACCCAGCGCTGAACGGGCGCGCTTACTCCTGCCCGCGGAGAAGCCGCTCGTACAGGGCGCTGCCCGTGGCGGCGTGCACGCCGAAGAGCTCGATGTACTCGACCTTCGGCACCAGACGCTCGGTGGTCTTCACGAAGATGCGCTGGAGCACGCCGGTCTCGCCGCCGATGGTCGTGCGAGCCGCGGGGCAGCCCGAGTCGGCGAGCACGACGTGCACGACGCGTCGCTTGAGGGCCTTGAGGTGCAGGAGCACGCCGGGCCCTTCGGCGTTCGCGCGCACGTCGAAGCCGTAGGCGAACTTGCGCTCCATGAGGGTCAGCTTCTCGCGCTGGCCCTGCTCCGCGAGCATGAGCCACGAGGCGCGCACGGGCTCGTCGGCGTCGAGCGAGCCATCGGCGCGCTGAGTCGACTCGTAGAGCACGACGTTGGCGTTCTTGCTGCGCTCGATCCGGAAGAGCTCGGTCGGGCACGCCGGGGCCGGCTCGGCGGCGAGCCAGGAGACCACGGTGAGCGCCAGCACGTGCACGCGAGGAACTGAAGCCCGCGTGGCGCGGTCGCGCAAGGCACCGCTCCCCGAACTGACGGGGTGAGTGTTCACGAAAGCACGCTCACCGCTGTTTCGTGAACACTCAGTCCCGTGGCCGACCCGGGGGCGGGGTCGAGCGGCTCGCTGGCGGTCCGCACGGCGCAGGGCGAGTTCGTGCCCGTCTCGCCCCCGGGCCCAGGATCGACCCGGCGCAGCAGTGCGCCAGCGCCATGATGGCCACCTGGGGGTTCACGCCGGTGTTCGACGGGAAGACGCTCGAGTCGGCCACGAAGAGGCCCTTCGCGTCGTGGTGCTGGAGGTCGAGGCCCACCACGCTCCTCGCGGGGTCGCTGCCCAGGCGCGCGGTGCCGAAGAGGTGCGTCATGGACATCGAGTACGCGCGCGCGTCGAGTGGCCCGGAGTGTTCGAGGGCCGCGCTCTCCTCGCGCGTGCGCACGACGTTGGGCATGCCGGGCACACCGGGGAAGACCTCGCGCGCCCCTGCGGCGAGGAGCAGGTCCACCAGCACGCGCGTGGCGCGCCGAGCGAGGCGCACGTCACCGGCCGTCAGCGCGTAGCGAACGAGCGGGCGACCGCCGACTGAGCGCACTGAACCCCCAGCCTGGGCCCGCAGCGCCGCACCCCAGACGCCGTAGTGCGCCAGCTCGGGCAGTCGCGCAGCGAAGGCCCGGCCCACGTCCGGCAGGCGCCCGGCGAGAATGGAGAGGTCGAAACCGAGCGCCTCGACCTTGAGGCCCTCGTGCCGCAGGCCCGTGACCTCGTGCCCCTGCGTGGCGCCGAGGTGGTTGTTCACGACCTCGTCGAAGCGCCCCGTCACCGAGACGCCGGGGTGCGCCATGAGCCCCTCCCCCACCGGCCCGCGCGTGAGCCCGCTCTCGCGCAGCAGCACGGGCGTCTGGATGGCGCTCGCCGCGAGCACCACGGCGCGGCTCGCGCGCACGCGCACCTCGCCACCACCCGCGGCGCGCCCCACGACGCCCACGGCCCGGCCCCGCTCGAGCAGCACTCGAGACACGCGGACCCCCGCGAAGAGCCGCGCCCCGCTGGCCACCGCGTCGGGCAGGAACGTGCGGTCCACCGAGAGCTTGGCGCCTTGCGGGCAGCCCTGGAGGCACCGGCCGCTCCCGACGCAGCGGCCGTCGACGTTGCGACGAATGGGCCGGTGCGCGAGGCCGAGCGCCTCGGCGCCCTTCGCGAGGAGCTCGTTCTTTCGCCCGGCGACCTCGGGCCGCGTGGGCGTGACGCCGAGCTGCGCCTCGACGAGCGCCTCGGCCGCGGTGTAGCGCTCCCAGGGCAGCGCGTCGGCGAGGGCGGGGTCGGCCTGCACCCAGCCGTCGTACACGTCGCGCGGCAGCGTCCACGAGATGCCGCCGTTCACCACCGAGGTGCCGCCGACGGCGCGCCCCTGCAGGTACGGAATGACCTGCGCCCCGAAGGCCACGGAGGTGCCGAGGTCGCGGTACAGCGACGCCAGGGCGAGGAGCCCGCTGGGCCCGAAGGACTCCGGCCGCGCCTCGTGCCCTTCCTCGAGCACGATGACGGACAGCCCGCTCCGCGCGCACTCGCGAGCCACCGCGGCGCCCGCCGGGCCGGAGCCGACGATGACCACCTCCGCCTCGGCCTCGAGCCGCCGCCGCGCGTGGCGGCCATCGGTGTGCACGAGCGTCATGACGCCCCTCCCAGCCGCGCCCGCACGCCGCCGTCTTCGAGGAGCGCGAAGCACGCGAGCAGCTTCACCGTCGACAGCGCCTGCTTCACCAGCACGCGCTCGTCGGCCCCGAGGCGCTCAATGCACGCGAGGCGCGCCGGGCGCGTCAGCGAGAACAGCGGCCGGCGAAACCCGGGCATCGTCAGCGGCAGGAAGGTGAGCGCGTGCACGGCCGCGCGCAGGCCCAGCGTGACGTACGGCGGCGTCGCCTGGCCGAGCTGTCTCCAGAACTGACGGCGGTCGATGGCGAGCAAAGAGGGAAGCCCCTCGTCGCCGCCGGTGCCCAGCACCGCGTCGAAGAGCACCTCGGCCCAGCGGCGCTCGAAGCCGAAGAGCCCTGCCCGCCCCGGCCCCGCGACGACCTCGGGCACGTGCGTGAGGCGGTGCTCGCGCTCGAGCACGAAGTACGTGGGCGTCTCGACGGCGAGGGCCCCCAGCGACACCCAGGTCACCCCGAGCAGCAGGTCGGCGTTGCCCGGCTCGACGGCGACGAGCGGGTCCTTCGAGAAGTGAATGGGGTCGAGCCCGTTGGTGCCCCGCGAGTAGTCGATGACCAGCCCGCGATCGAAGCCCCGCGGCGTGACGAGGTCCGTCGGCGGCACCACCTCGTAGTGCCAGGTCGTCACCGGCACGCCGCGCCTCGTCAGGGGCCGGCTCGGCGCGTCGACGCCGTCCTGGTGCAGCCGCACGTTCCAGCCGAGGAGCCGGCCGCTCACCGGCTCCCGGTAGAAGGTCTTCTGGAAGGTCTTCCACGAGAGCTTCTCGACGACGCGGGGCAAGCCCAGCGCCGTGCCGCGGTAGGCCCAGCCCTCCAGCGCGGCGGGGTCCACCGGGTGGCCGGTGACGAGGCGCTCGCGGAGCTCGCGGCGAGCGGCCTGCCGAAGCGCGTGCACCAGGCTCATGGGCGGCTCCGCCTCTTCTTCTTCGGCGACAGCGTGGCGAGGGCTGCCTCGTCGGCGGCCTCGAGCGCTGCGGGCACGAGGGCGCGCGCGGCGGCGGGGTCGCGGGCGTGGAGCAGCGCGAGGGTCATGGTGTAGCCGGTCAGCGAGCGCTCGCGGTCGGCGATGAGGGCCCGCGCGAGCACCGGCTGCGCCTCGTAGATGGGCGCGAGCGAGTTGAAGAGGAGCAGCGCCGCGAAGGACTCCGACGCCACCAGCACCTGCCGCGCGAAGGCCACGTCACGGGCGATGTAGCGGGCCTCGTCCAACTCAGAGGCCTGCGCGGCGGCCAGGCGCTCGAGCTCCGCGAGGTGCGCGTCGGTCGCGCGGGTGCACGCCAGCGCGATGGCCTCGGCTGCGACGGCGCGCCGCAGCTCGAGGAAGGAGCGCAGCACCTGGGGCCGCGCGGCGAGGTCGAGGTGCGCCAGCACGCCCAGCGTCCCATGCTCGGCCAGGTCGAGCACGCGCACCCCATCGCCCTGGCGCGCGCGCACGAGCCCCTCGGCCTCGAGCCGCGCCAGCCCTGCACGCAGCGTCAGCCGGCTGACCCCCAGCTGCGTCGCGAGCAGGCGCTCCGGGGGCAGGTGCGCCCCGGCCGCAAAGACGCCCCCCAGGAGGGCCTGGCGGAGGCGATCCACGACGGCGTCCACGGGGCGAGCGGCTCGGAGCGGGAGTCCCATTGGTTTAACCACTAAACCAATTCTCAGGCCGGACACAAGCCCCCGCTGCCGGCGGCGTGCAGGGTTTGCGTCGCGCGCGGTGGCTGACGGCGTGGCTTGCCCGGGTCGATCTCGAGGGCTAACACCCGCGCGCGAAAGGCGGTCCCGGTGACGAGCGCTCCCGAACCCCACACGACGCCCGAGACGAAGCTGACCACCGTCGTCACGAAGGAGGTCTTCGACGTGCCGCCGGAGCGCGCGTGGGAGACGCTCATGTTCTACGAGCAGGTCGAGACGCGGCCGCCGCTGCACCTGCGCCTGCTGCTCCCCGTGCCCATTCGCACCGAGGGGCGGAAGGAGGCCGTGGGTGACGAGGCGCTGTGCCTCTACGAAGGCGGCAACCTCATCAAGCGCGTGACGAAGGTGGAGGCCGGCAGCCACTACGGCTTCTCGGTCGTGAAGCAGGACCTCGAGGTCGGCGGCGGCATGCGCCTGTCGGGCGGGTGGTACACGCTGCGCGAGCTCCCCGGTGGCCGCACGGAGGTCGAGGCGGCCACGCGCTATGCGAGCCCGAAGCGCCCGCGGTGGCTGTGGGAGCCCGTCGAGGCGACGGTGTGCCACATGTTCCACCGGCACATCCTCAAGGAGATGCGCCGCGACGCGGAGAAGCCGGCCGCGGCCGCCCCGGGGATCTCGCCGTCATGACGCTGCTCATCCCGGTGTGGCTCATCCGCGTCGCTGTCGCGAGCGTGTGGGTCTACGAGGGCCTGTGGTGCAAGCTGCTCAACGGTGACCCCAACCAGCTCGAGGTGGTGAAGGCGGTGCCGCGCTGGGGCCCGACCGTCGGCGTGCTCTTCCTCAAGACGCTCGGCGTGGTGGAGCTCGCGCTCGGGCTGTGGGTGCTCAGCGGCTTCTCGCCGCTGTGGTGCGCCATCACGCAGACCGCGCTCCTCGTCACGCTCAACGTGAACGGGCTCCTCTGGTCGCGGCACCTCATTCACGACCCGCCGGGCATGGTGGTGAAGAACTTCTCGTTCCTCGTGCTGGGCTGGGTGGCCGCCGGGTTGCCGGAGGGCTGGTGAGGTCGAGCGAGGTGAAGGCCACCGAGGCGGAGACGGTGTGGGTCGGCGGCCGCTTCGACGCGCGCGCGGCCGATCGCCAGGTGCTCTTCGGGCGCATGTACGAAGACACCGCCATCGAGCTGGGGGCCTTCCCGCCTGGAGGCCGGGTGCTGTGCATCGCGTCAGCCGGGTGCACGGCCATGCGGCTGGCCGGGGCGAAGCACGACGTGACCGCTGTGGACATCAACCCCGTGCAGCTGGCCTACGCCGAGCGGCGCTTCGCGGGCGCGCCCGGGGTGCGCGGCAAGGCCGAGAGGGTGATGGACTTCGGGCGCCGCTTCGCGCCGCTGGTGGGCTGGTGGCCGGCGCGGGTGCGCGCGTTCCTCGCGCTGGAGGACCCGGCGGCCCAGCGCGCGTACTGGACGCGGCACCTCGACACCTGGCGCTTCCGCGCCGCGCTCACGCTCGCCTTCTCGTTCTCGGCGCTGCGGGCGGTGTACGCGCCGCGCTTCCTCGACTTCCTCCCGAGGCGGCTCGGCCGGGTGTTCCACGACCGCATCGAGCGCTGCATCACGCACCACGCCAACCGCGCCAACCCCTTCGCGCGCATGCTGCTCGAGGGCGGGTTCCCCGACGAGCCGGTGCCGCCGGAGGCGAAGCAGGTGCGCCTGGTGCACGCCGACGCCGCGTCGTTCCTCGAGGCGCAGCCCGAGGCCAGCTTCGACGGCTTCACGCTCTCGAACATCCTCGACGGCGCGGCGCCCGAGTACCGCGCCCGCCTCTTCGCCGCGGTGGAGCGGGCCGCGCGGCCGGGCGCCATGGTGGTGCTGCGCAGCTTCGGCGAGCCCAAAGGGCCGCTGCCGACGAACCGCGCGCGCGACGACCGCTCGATGCTCTGGGGCATCGTCGACGTGCGGCCGGTGAGCGCGCTGAGCGCGGACACCGGGACCTGACGTCATGCCCACCTGGCCCGGCTACGCCCCCTGGGCGGACACCGTCGACGCCTGCCGCGACGAGTTCGTGACGGTGGCCCGGCGCTTCTGGCTCATCCCCGAGCTCATCCCCCCGGTGGACCGCGACGACGTCGGGCTCCTCTACTGCTTCTGCCGCCGCCTCGACGACGCGGTGGACGAGGCGCCGACCCACGAGGCCGCGCGGGCGGCCCTGAGCCAGTGGCGCGACGAGCTGCACGGGCGAGCCCCGGCCCGGCCCCTCATCGCCGCCTTCGTGGCCGGCGCGGCGCGCAGCGGGCTGCCGCTGGCCAGCGCCGAGCACCTCCTCGCGGGCATGGAGGCGGACCTGGGCGAGGTGCGCGTGCCCGACGACGACGCGCTCCTGCGCTACGCGTACCAGGTGAGCGCCTCGGTGGGCCTCATGCTGGCGCCCCTGCTGGGCGTGCGCGGCGAAGAGGCCGCCTGGCGGGTCATCGACCTGGGCCTCGCGCTGCAGGTGAGCAACGTGCTCCTCGGCGTCGAGGAGGACGCGCGGCGCGGCCGGGTCTACCTGCCCGCGACGCGCCTGGGGGCCGAGGGGCTGCGCCCCGACGACGTGCTCGCGCGCCCCACCGACCCGCGGTTGCGGCCGGTGCTGCGCGGCCTCGCGGCCCTGGCCGACCGGGCCTACCGGAGCGCGGAGCTCGGCGCGGCCACGGTGCCGCTGCGCTACCGCCACGGCGTGCTGCTGCTCGGCCGGGCCTACGGCGCGCTGGGGCGCCGCGCCGCCGAGGGGCTCGCCGCGCCGCTCACGCCGTCGGGGCTCCCGCTGCGCGCGCGGCTCTCCCACCTCGTGAAGCTCGGCGTCGTCGGGGTGCACCCGCGGGTGCTGGGCCTCGCGCCGTGGCCGCCGCACGACGCGGCGCTGCACCGGGCGCTCATCGGTCTGCCGGGAGCGCACGCATGAGGCGCGAGCGGGCACCGGGCGCGGCACGAGCTGGCGGGAGCGCGCACACCGGCTCGTCACTGCCCCGCGCGCCGGCCACCACGGGAGGCGCACGCCCATGAAGGCCCGCGCCACGCAGCTGACCCCGCCGCTGCAGCTCGTCACCGGCAAAGGCGGCGTCGGCAAGTCGACCTTCGCCGCGGCCCTCGCCCTGGCGGCCGCGCGCACGGGGCGCGAGGTGCTGGCCATCGAGCTCGGCAGCCACGGCGGGCTCTCCGACCTGCTGGGTGTCCGGCCCCCGGCGCCGGGCGTGCCGACGGCGGCGGGGCCGGGCCTCCACGTCGCCACCTTCGACGGCGAGGCGGCGCTGGCGGAGTTCATCGTGCGCTTCATGCCCTTCGGCGAGCGCCTGCGGCCCTTCTTCTCGCACCCGCTCTACCGCGCCTTCGTGTCGGCGGGCCCGGGCGTGCGCGAGCTCATGGCCATCGGAAAGGTGCGCGACGAGCTCCTGGGCCTGTCCACGGGGCGCCCGCGGTGGGACCTCCTCGTCGTCGACGCGGGGGCGTCGGGGCACGCGCTCCAGCTCCTCGGCATGCCCGCGGCGACGGCGCGCACCTTCAGCAGCGGGCTGGCGCACCGCGAGGCCACCAAGGTGGCTGCCACCCTGGCGGACCCGACGCAGACGGCCGTGCACGTGGTCGCGCTCCCGGAGGTGATGCCGCTCGAGGAGGCCGCGGAGGTCATCGAGAAGCTCCGCGCGGGGCTGGGGCTGCCGGTGGGCCGGCTGGTGGTGAACCAGTGCCGGCCCCTGGCGCCCGAAGGCGCCTCAAAGGTCGTCGCGGCGCTGCGGGCCGCGGGCGAAGGCGACCTCGCGCGGCGCTCGCTCGCCACCGCGAGCCGACAGGCGCTGGCGTGGCTCGAGGTGCAGGAGCGCGGCATCGCCGCCCTCGAGGCGCGCGTGGTGAAGCCCGCGCTGCGGCTGCCGCGCCTGGCCACCGAGCGCTTCGGGCGCGCGGAGGTCGAGCGCCTGGCCGACGCGCTCGCCAGCGAGGTGACGCCGTGAGCGCGGACCTGGCCTCGGTGCTGACCGGCCACCGCGCGGTGGTGTGCGTGGGCACGGGCGGCGTGGGCAAGACGACGACGGCCGCGGCCCTGGGTCTCGCGGCGGCCAGGCTGGGGCGCCGCACCATGGTGCTCACCATCGACCCCGCCCGGCAGCTCGCGCGCGCGCTGGGCCTCGAGTCGCTGAGCCTCACCGGCGAGCCCGTGGACACCGGGGGCTTCGCAGCGCCGGGCCTGCTGCACGCGGGCATGCTCGACCTCAAGGGCGCCTGGGACGCCTTCATCACGCGGCACGCGAAGAGCGACGCGGCGCGCGCGGCCCTCTTTGGCAACCCGTTCTACCAGAAGCTCTCGACGTCCTTCGCGGGCTCCACCGAGTACATGGCCATCGAGGAGCTGTGCCGCCTCGACGAGAGCCGCGCGTTCGATCTCATCATCATCGACACGCCGCCATCGGCGCACGCCATCGACTTCCTCCGCGCGCCCGAGCGCCTCGAGCAGCTCCTCTCGCCCGAGGTGTCGCGGTGGATCCTCGGGCGCAAGCGCGGCGCCGCCTTGCGCGCCATGTCGGGCCTCGTGACGGGCGCCGTCGACTTCTTCGTGCACCGGCTCGAGAGCGCGCTGGGCACCCGCACGCTCGGCGAGGTGTCGGCCTTCTTCATCGCGCTCGACGCGCTCTTCGGCGACCTCTCGGCGCGGGCGGCGCGCGGCCGGGCGCTCCTCTACGGCAAGGACACGGCCTTCGTGATGGTGGTGGCGCCCACCGAGCGGGAGCTGGCCGGCGCTCGCGAGCTGGGCGAAGCCCTCGCCGCGCTGGGCGTGCCCCTGCGCGCCGCCGTGGCCAACCGCGTGCACCCGTTTCCCGGGAGCGACACCCTGACGACCGGCGACCTCGAGCGCACGCTGGGCGAGGTGGCGACGTCGCCCGAGGTGAGGGCCTGGCTCGAGGAGACCTGGAGCGCCGCGCTGACGGTGGCGCGCGCCGAGCGGCGGCGGCTGGAGGCCTTCGCCGCGACGCTGCCGCCCGACACCGCCTGGGTCGAGGTGCCGGAGCTCCAGCGCGACGCGCACTCGCTCGCGGACCTCCTCGAGCTCGCCTCCCGCCTGGTCGACCCCGCACCCAAAACCTCGTTCGGTGCCGACGCCGGCCCAGGCGATCCATGAAAAACCATCAGGCCCCTCGCTCGGTCGCGGCCTGAATCGGCCCGAGGGGTGGTACGTCGGCCGCGCCGTCCCCTCACCGGAGGTTTCACCATGCACCGCCTCATCGCCGCCCTCGCTGTACTCTCGCTGCCCGCCTTCGCCCAGGTCGACGTCGACCTCGACACCGACCACGACGACGTCGTCGAAGAGACGACGGTGCGGGTGCCCGGCATGCAGGTGAAGGTCAAGACGCGGGGCCCCGGCCCGCTCGAGCCCGCGCCCCGCCCCGCCCCGGCGCCCGCCCAGGCCATGCAGCCGCCCCCGGGCACGGTGGGCGTCGAGCACTTCACCATCGACTACTCGCCCATGGGCGTGCCCTCGGCCACCATCAAGGTGCTGCACCCGGAGGGGGCCGGCGCCGAGGTGTGGAATGAGGCCGGGCAGCTCGAGGGCCGCTACTCGGTGCCCTTCAACTTCAAGGGCCGCGGCAACACGTACTACCGCTTCATCCTCTCGGCGCCCGACGGCCAGGTCGTCTACGACCGCAAGCTCGAGGTGAAGCAGTTCCTCGGCGGCACGCTGCGGCTCAAGCACCCGGCCGCGGCGCCGATGCCCGCGGCGGCCCCGATGCCCGTGGCGGGCGGCATGCCCCCGGGCGACTTCGACGCGCTCGTGGCGGCGGTCAACGACGCGGGCTTCAGCGACGAGAAGCTGGGCGTCATCGGCACCGCGGCGCGCAGCCACCTCTTCACCGTGGAGCAGGTCGGCGCGCTGGTGGACCTCCTGAGCATGTCGAGCGAGAAGGTCAAGGTGGTGGAGCTGACCCGTCACCGCCTGGTGGATCGCCACAACGGCTTCAAGCTCCTCTCGCACTTCACCTTCTCCGGCGACAAGCAGAAGGTGCAGCAGCTCCTCAAGTGAGGGGCGTCAGCCCTGCCGCTCGTCTTCGGGCGGCGGGGCGAACGACGCGTTGACCCCCGCGAGCACCGCCGCGTCGTGGGGGTCGCCCTTGCGGAAGAGCACCTCCTCGGCCTTGAGGAGCAATTCGTCGAGGCCCTGGCGGGTGACGGCGCTCACCGACACGCCGCCCTTCTGGCGGGCGAGCGCCCAGGCCGTGTCGGGGTCGAGGCGGTCGGCCTTGTTCCACACGCGCAGGCGCGGCGTCTGGTCGAGCGAGAGCGAGGTCAAGATGCGCTCCACGGCCTGCACCTGCAGGTCGCGGTCGGGGTCGGCGGCGTCGATGACGTGGAGGAGCAGCGAGGCGTCTTCGAGCTCCTCGAGCGTCGCGCGGAAGGCGGCCACGAGGTCCTTGGGCAGGTCGCGGATGAAGCCCACCGTGTCGGTGATGATGACCTCGTGCTCGCGGGGGAAGCGCAGGCGCCGGCTGGTGGGGTCGAGGGTGGCGAAGAGCTTGTCCTCCGCGAGCACCTCGGAGCGCGTGAGCGCGTTCAAGAGCGTCGACTTGCCGGCGTTGGTGTAGCCGACGATGGAGATGACGGGCAGGTCCTTGCGGGCGCGCTGCCGCCGGCGGACCTTCCGGTCGTTGCTGAGCTGGTCGATCTTCCGCTCGAGGAAGGTGATGCGGTCGCGGGCGCGGCGGCGGTCGAGCTCGAGCTTCGTCTCGCCGGGCCCGCGGCCCCCCACCCCGCCGCCGCCCGAGAGGCGCGAGAGCGACGGGTCGGCCTGCACCAGCCGCGGCAGCATGTACTTGAGCTGCGCGAGCTCGACCTGGAGCTTGCCGTCACCCGACTGCGCGCGCTGCGCGAAGATGTCGAGGATGAGCTGGGTGCGATCGAGCACCTTCATGCTCGTGGCCTGGCCGATGTGGCGCGCCTGGCTGGGCGAGAGCTCCTTGTCGAAGACGAGCACCTCGGCCAGCTTCTGCATGCCGCGCAGGTTGAGCTCGTCGAGCTTGCCCTTGCCGATGAGGTACCTGGGGTCGGGGGCGCGGCGCACCTGGAGCAGCTCGTCGACCACCTCGACGCCGGCGGTGCGGGCGAGCTCCTTGAGCTCCTCGAGCGACGACTCCGAGGCCGCGCGCTTGCCGTCGAGGCACACGGCCACCAGCACCGCGCGCTCCCGGTCGCCCACCTTGCGCACCTGGGTGCTGGCCGCGAGCTCGTCCTCGAGCGACTCGACGGTGGCGATGAAGTCGGGCTGCCCGTCGTGCACCGAGCGGAGCGACTCGGTGCGCCAGAGCTCGCCGGCGGCGTTCTCGGGCAGCAGGTGCGCCCAGTGCAGCACGCCGGGGTGGCCGTCGTCGCCGACGCCCACGGCGGCCACGGCGTCGAGGCGCAGGAGCGCCAGGTCGGTCAAGTCGTCGCGGGTGAGGGGCTCGCTCTTGAGGTGCGTGTGCACCAGGCGCAGGCCGCGCAGGCGCACCTGGCCGGCGCGGGCGCGGCCGATGTCAGGCAGCTCGAGCTGGTGCGCGTTGCCCACCACCACCGCCTGCACCTCGCCCTTGCGCGAGAGCAGCACGCCGACCTGGCGGTTGGTCTGGTGGGAGAACTCCGACAGGTGCCGGGCCAGCTCGGCGCTGATGAGCTCGTGGGGCGACACGCGCCGCCGCCAGGTGTTCTTGAGGTGCTTGAGCTCGCTGGGCTTGAGCCCCAGGACGTTGCCAGACGGTTCGTTCACGTGGGGCTCTCCATGCCCCAAGTCCCGCCCGGCTGCCAGCGGGGCCCCCCAAACGCGACGACGCCACGGCACCTGCTGGCCCGTGGCGACGCGCTGCCGACCTGGCCCTGCGCTGCCCTCAGAGCTGCTTCATGAGGTCGGACTTCTTGGTGTTGAACTCGTCCTCGCTGATGAGGCCGGCGTTCTTGAGCTCGGCGAGCTCCTTGAGGCGGTCCATCACGGAGCGGCCACCCGCGCCGGCGGCCTGGGCGGCCTGGGCGTTCTGCGCCTGGTGCGCCGACTGCTGCTGCTGGGCCTGGTTCTGGTTCATGAACATCTGGGCCATGCCGAAGCCCATGCCCATGCCCATGCCGCCCATGGCGTTGCCGGAGCCGGAGCCCTCGCCGCCGCCCTTGGCCATGCCCTCGGCCGCGCCGAGCATCGCCTGGCCCTGGGCGTACTGCTGGAAGCCGCCGGCCAGCCGCGAGTAGGCGACGTCCTTCGAGAGCTTCTTGAGCGTGGCCTCGTCCTCCGGCTTGATGGAGACGGTGAAGTTGCCGAAGCGCACGATGGTGACGCCGTAGGAGCCGGTGTGCGTGACGAGGCCGCCGATGACCTCGGTCTCGATCTCCTCGGTGTAGGCGCCGCTCGTCACGTCGAGCAGCGGCCACTTCTTCTTCACGATGAGCTCGGCGATGCGGTCGCGGGTGACCTTGAGCACCTGGCTCTTGAACCAGCCGATGAACTCGTCGTTGTCCGCCTTGCGCAGGCCGACGAGGCCCACCACCAGCTTCTGCGGGTCGCTCACCTGGAGCGAGAAGTCGCCGAAGACCATGGTGCCGATGCCCAGGCCCGTCTCGGGGTCGCGCACGTCGCCGATGGGCCCGCCGAACTTCACCTGCGGGAACTCGCGGGTGGTGACGAAGTAGACCTCGGCAACGAAGAGGTTGCCGCCGGTCACCTTCTCGAGGAGCCGCGAGAGGAAGGGCACGTTGTTGGTGTCGAGGTTGTGGCGGCCGGCGCCGAGCTGCCCGACCACGACGCCGTCCTTGACGAACAGGGCGACCTCGTCGGCCTGCACCGTCAGCTGCGTCATGATGCGAATGTTGCGCTCGGGGTACTTGTAGACGAGCTGGTTCTTGGCCTCGTCCGCGCGCGCGATGAAGTTGCGCTGCGCCTCTTCCTTGATGGTGCCAGTCAGCGAGCTGAAGATTCCCATGGTGCGTCGCTCTCCCAGGTTCACGGCGGGGTGAAGGGCCAACGGCGGGGCCCAGACGTTTGTCGGCGCGAACGATTGCATGGGCGAACCCGTTGATCCATGACGCGATTCCCATGGGCGACGAACTGCACAAGCACGGCCGCTTCTTCGACGCCTGGAGCCGCTTCTACCGCGTCGGCCCCTTCGGCCTCGAATTGCGCCGCATCCAGCGCGAGGCCATCGCCCGCCTCGCCATTCGACCGGGGGAGCGGGTGCTGGATCTGGGCTGCGGCCCGGGCGACGGCGCGGCGCGCATCACCGGCGCGGGCGGCGTGGCCGTGGGCCTCGACTACAGCGAGGGCATGGTGGCCCTGGCCCGCAAGGAGCCGGCGCTCGCGGGGCGGCTGGTGCGCGGCGACGCGGGCCGGCTGCCCTTCGCCGACGGCAGCTTCGACAAGGTGGTCTGCACCAACTCCTTCCATCACTACCCCGAGCACCTCGCCGCGCTGCGCGAGATGCGCCGGGTGCTCAAGCCGGGCGGGCAGCTGGGCCTGGTGGACCCGCGGAAGGATCACCTCTTCGGCTGGCTGGCCATCGACCTGGTGGAGAACGCCGTCTTCGGGCTCGAGGAGGTGCGCATCTTCTCGGTGGCCCAGTGGTACCGCATGCTGGGCGAGGTGGGCTTTCGCGACGCGAAGGTGGAGCGCGGCGCGTGGTGGCACCCGGTGGAGGTCGCCGAGGTCTTCGTGCTCGCGACCGCGTGAAAGCGCCGGCTCAGCCCCAGCGCGTCATGAGCCGCTCGCGGTCGAAGAGCCGCCGCGCCGCGAGGAGGATGCCCACGTCGAGCAGCAGCACCAGGCCGCCTAAAGCCGCGTAGTACGCCGTGCCGGCCCGGAGCAGCCCGCCGAACTGGCCCGCGGCGAGGCCGACCAGCGGCAAGACGAAGAGGCCGGCGAGCTGCTGCGCCAGCCGGCTGTCGCCCACGCGCGCGCTGATCAGCACCGCCACCCCGTTGCCGAAGAAGGCGAAGAGCGGCGCGATGACGAAGACGCCGAAGCTCCACATGGCGTTGGGCAGCACCAGCTCCCTGGTGAGCGGCCAGGCCACGAGGTCCACGCCCACGCAGAGCGCGACGAAGGCGAGCAGGCACACGCCCACGGAGGGGATGAGGGAGGCCAGGCTCTTGCCCACCACCAGCTCCAGCGGGGTCACCGGCGAGGCGAGGAGCGGCTCGAGCGTGCGCTTCTCCTTCTCGCCGGCCACCGCGTGCGAAGACATCAAGATGGGCACGAAGACGGGCATCACCAGGTACAGCACGAACCAGTCGGCGAGCACCTTGTCGACGAGGAAGCGGGCCGCGTTGGCCGTGTCCACGGTGAGATCGTAGTAGAGCGCCACCGCGCGCAGCCCGGGGTCGTGCGGGTTGGCCACGTAGGTGCGCACCACGCCGATGGGCACCAGCACGATGACCAGCGGCAGGGCGAGCATCGACCACACCATGCCGGAGTTCTTCTTGAGCTCGAGCAGGTCCTTCCACACCACCGCGCGCACGCGGTTCATCGAGAAGCCGCTCACGGCTCGTCCTCCTCGCGCACCAGCTCGAGGTACGCCTCCTCGAGGGGCCGCGCGGCCCGCGTCACGGCGTGAAGGCGCGCCCCGGCCTGCACCAGCGCCGCCACCACCTCTGGCGCCTGGGCCTCGAGGGCGAGCAGCACCTTGAGCCGGCCACCTTCGTGCTGCGCGGCCGGCGCGAAGGGCAGCGCGGCGAGGGCGGGCAGCCAGGCGGCGGCGTCGCCTTCTACCTGCACCTCGAGGGCGAGGCCCTCGCGGCGGAGCTCGGCCAGCGGCGCCACCGTGCGCAGGTGCGACTTGATGACGGCCACGCGCGTGCACAGGCGCTCGACCTCGGCGAGGTTGTGGCTGCAGAGCACCAGCGTGCGGCCCTCGGCGGCGAGCTCGGCCACCGCGTCGCGCACGGCGCGCGCCGACTGCGGGTCGAGGCCCGAGGTGGGCTCGTCGAGGAAGATGACCTCCGGCTCGTGGAGCAGCGCGCGCACGATGGCCAGCTTCTGGCGCATGCCCTTGCTGAAGCCGCCCACGGGCTCGTCTTCGCGGCCGGCGAGGCCGAAGCGCGTCAGGTAGCGCAGCACCCGGGGCCAGGTCGCCGCCTCGTCCAGCTCGTGGAGCCGCATGAAGAAGCGCAGGTTCTCGCGCGCGGTGAGGCGATCGTAGAGGCCCGGCTGCTCGGTGAGCAGCCCCACCTTCTGGCGCAGGGCCGTGCCGTCGCCTTCGCCCAGCGCGTGGCCGCAGACGGTGCCCCGCCCGCCCGAGGGCGCCAGCAGCCCCGTCAGCAGGCGCACCGTCGTCGTCTTGCCGGCGCCGTTGGGCCCGAGCAGCCCGAAGACCTCGCCGGCCTTCACCTCGAAGGAGAGGCCGGTGACGGCCACGCGGTCACCGAAGCGCTTCTCGAGGCCGTCGACGACGATGCTCACTCGATGGTCACGAGCACGAACTTGTTGTTCAAGTCCTTGTCGATGAGCGTCACCTGCTTGTCGCCCACGGCGTTCTTCAAGATGCCCAGGCGCGCGTGCTCGACGAGGCTCCACTCGCGGCCGGGCTGGGCGGAGTAGTTCTGCATGCCCACCTGGGGGTTGTCCTTGATCTGCTTGACGGTGTTGCGCGAGTAGAAGGTCTCGCCGCGCCAGTTCATGAGGAACGAGGCGATGGGCTCGCCGGGCTTCCGCTGCGTGTAGTAGCGCCAGAACTGGTCGCGCTGCGTCCAGTGGTGCGACAGGTCGACCCAGTGGCTCCAGTTGAACCACAGGGCGAAGCCCAGGGCCGCCGCGAGGCCGGCGGTGAACATCGAGGCCCGCGCGCGCAGCACCGCGAAGAAGCCCACCGTGAGCCCGGTGAGCGCCATGCCGTAGCCCAGCAGCTGCTTGAGGTTGAGCGAGCCCAGCGTCGGCTTCTCCGTCAAGAAAGCCGGGTACGGGCGGTCGTAGTTGTAGACGAAGAGATCGGTGAAGTGCTTGGGCGTGGCCGCGAGGTCCTTGCCCACGAGCAAGAAGATGGGCACCCCCAGCAGCAGCACCAGGCCGTGCGTCTCGACGCCCTCTTCCCACAGCTTGTCGAGGAAGAGCCCCATCAAGATGGCCAGCGGCGGCAGCATGGGGAAGACGTAGTGGTGGAACTTGGTCGCCGAGGCGCCGATGAGCGCCCACGAGAAGGCGAACCACAGCACCGCGATGAGCCCCACCCCGTCAGCTGAGCCGCCGCCGCGCACCTTGAGGCGCATGGCCACCGCGAAGGCCCCGGGGATGATGGCGACCCACGGGAACATCGCGTAGCCGCCCTGCTGGATGAAGTAGGTGAAGTCGCCGCCCGGCGTCGTGGTGTGCACGCCGCTGCCCAGGCGCGCGAAGTGATCGTGGATGATGAAGCGGAACCAGAAGAGCTTCGACTCGTCGTCCACCCGCCAGAAGGTGAACATCTCGTAGTACCAGGGCAGGCACACGCCCAGGAACAGGAGGATGCCCGTGCCCAGGCGCATGTCGTAGGCCAGGGCGAAGATGGTCGGCGGCTTCTGCGTCTGCCCCTTCCCCATCACGCCCAGGGCCACGGTGGTCGCCGCCCAGAAGGCGAGCGAGCCCCACATGATGCCCAGCCACGTCGGCGCCGAGAGCAGCGACTTGTTGTCGATGACGGGCACGGCCATGAAGGTGGTGCCGCGCGACTCGCCGACGACGTAGGCCACGCCGCCGGCCACGGCCGCCGCCGCGAGGCCCACGCCCACGGGCATCAGCAGGTGCTTGAAGGCCCACTTGAAGTGCGCGCCCAGGGTGCCCAGCGAGAGCTCGCGGAGCGCCACGTAGAGGATGAAGACCACCATGGGCACGCCGAAGCCGAGCAGCCCCTTGGCGAGGGTGGCGATGCCGAAGAAGACGTAGCTGGCGTACCACCAGGCGCTGCGGTGCCGCGTCTGCGCGTCGAACAGGCCCACCATGGCGCAGGCGATGCCCGCGATGGTGGCGCTGACGATGGGCGTGTCGGTGACGGCCTGCCGCGAGATGAGGAAGAACTGCGGCATCGTCACCAGCACCACCGCCGTGGCCAGCGCGGCGCGCGCGTTGACCGCCAGGGTGAGCGCGTAGGTCAGCAGCCCCACGGCCACGATGGAGAAGCCGGTGAAGGGGAGCCGGAAGCCCCACTCGGTGAAGAGCGGCATGGCGCCGTCAGCCGTGGCCACGGAGCCGAAGGTCCACTTGAGGCCGTGCGTCATCGCCCAGGCGAAGAGGACGACGAAGAGCCCGCCCACGAGGAGCCCCAGCGCGCCCCAGAACTCCTTCACCGCCGAGCGCGGGCCCAGCTTGCCGCCGTAGAGCGCGAAGCCGAGGGCCGCGAAGAGCAGCCCCAGCGCCAGGGCCAGGTTGGGGCCAGCCTCGGCGGCCTGCAGCCCGAAGGCCTGCATCCACATGGTGAAGGCAGGCTTGCTGAAGAACCAGGCGTTCTCCCAGTAGGGGTGCACGTAGTCGCTGCGCTGGATCATCTCGCGCGCGACCTCGCCGTAGTGCGTCTCCCACGGGTCCCACAGGCCGACGGCGCCCAGGTACGGCAGCAGCACCACCGAGGCCAACACCACCGCCGCCAGCGCCGCGCGCAGCTCCGCGGGCCAGGCGCGCAGGCGCGCGAAGGCGGAAGAGGCGAGCAGCTCCTTGCCGAAGATGGCTTCGGTGAGGCTCGACGGTTCACTCGTCACCGCTGGGGTGGACACTTGGACCTCCGCGTCTGAACGGGAAATGAGGACGCGGTACGTCGCACGGTTGCCCCCATGAGGCAACGACGACGCGCGCCCTCAGCGAGCGCCGAAGCCGACCGTCTTCCCCGAGGGGGCCAGCCACACCTGCTCGAGGAACGCGGTGGCGCCGCGGTCGCCCTCGTCGAAGCGCGTGAAGAGCCGCAGGCCGCCCAGGTGCAGCGCCGCCGCGGCGAGCGCCACCACCCACGCCACCTTGAGCGCGTGGAAGCGCCCGGCGAGCCAGGCCAGGGCCAGCGCCACGAGGCCCACGAGGAGCGCGCCCGACGCCGGGTTGGGCACCGCGGCGGCCAGCCAGCTCACCGGCCAGAAGCCGTCGCTCAGCAGCGGCACCGCCAGCCCCCACAGCGAGGTGGAGACGGTGTCGGGCACGTAGTTGACGAAGCCCACCACCATCGTCGCTGCCACCGACGAGAGCGCGAGCCCCGCCGTGGCCGCGCCGCCGAAGGGCCCCTCGCGCGAGAGCCGCTCGAAGGCCAGGGCCACCGGCAGCACGAGGAAGGGCACCAGCGGCGTCAGGTGCCGCGGCCCCACCGTCCACCCCCACGAGGAGTAGGAGAAGGACGAGGTGAAGTAGCTGCCCAGCGCCAGGAGCGCGACGAAGAAGACGAAGAGCGGCCCGCCCTTCGCGCGCACGTCCTTGAGGCCCGGCAGCGCGAGGAGCAGCACCGGCGAGAGCGCGAAGAGGCCCCGCAGCGGCGAGAAGTACGACAGGCCCAGGGCCGCCAGGTCGGGCAGCTTGATGCCGAGGAAGCCGCCCTCGTGCCAGCCCATGTAGGCCGCGTCGTTCAGGTACTTGTAGCCGCTGACGAAGGGGCCGCCGAAGACGGCCTGGTGGTAGGCGAGCACCGCCCCGAGGAAGGGCGCCGCCCCGGCCACCACGAGCCCCGCCGCGCGCGCGAGCGGTGCCCAGCGCCTCCAGCGTGAGGCGACGGTGTAGCTCGCCACGGCGAGCACGAAGAGCGCCGCGGTGTACTCGGCCAGCACCGCCGCTCCCGCCGCCGCGCCGGCGAGGAGGTAGCCGCGCTCGCGCCAGTCGCCCCGCTCCACGCGCCACGCGGCGTAGAAGGCGGCGAAGAGCAGCATCGCCGTGAGCTGGTGGCTCATGAAGGCCTGCGCGTAGCTGAAGGCCATGGTGCCCAGGGCGTAGACGACGACGAAGACGTCAGCCGTGTCGGGCGCCACGTACGCGCGCAGGAAGCGCCGCAGCAGCACCAGGCCCGCCAGCGCCGGGAGGATGGTGATGAACAGGCGGCTCCACAGCACCTGGGAGAGCTCGCTGACCTGCCCCTGCGCCCTGGTGAGGCCCCAGTACACCGGCGCGCCGAGGAACGAGAGGAGCGGCGCCTTCGACGGGTAGTACCAGCGCGCCACCACGCCCTCGCGCGCGGCCTGGGGGCCGACGCAGGGGAAGAGGGCCTCGCGCTCGCCCGCCATCACCACCGCGGTGCACGAGAGGTCGCCCACCGGCCCCAGGCGGCGCATCACCTCGTTCACGTGCAGGGCCCCGTCGTCTACCAGCGCCCGCGACTGCCACAGGCGGCACAGCTCGTTCGGCGAGCGCAGCCCCGGGTGGTACGGGAAGGAGAGGACGTAGAGCGCGGCCACCAGGGCGAAGCCGACGCGCGCGGTGAGCCAGGCAGGCATGGACGGGCGCGCTCTAGCAGGGAAGCGCGGCGCGGCTGCGGTGTTTCGCATAGCCTGCCCGCGCGGCCCGCCCATGCACGTCGACGAAGACACGCTCCTCAAGTGGACCCTGGGCCAGCTCGACGCGGCGGCGGCCGGGCCCGTGGAGGCGCACCTCACAGACTGCGAAGAGTGTCGGCGGCGGCAGGAGGGCATCTCGTCCATCGCCTTCTCCAAGACGGCGGCGGGGTCCTCGGGTGACGGCAGCCCCACGCGGGCCGACGGCGGCGCGGCGGGCGGCGCGGGCCTGGCGCTGACGCGCGGCGCGACGCTGGGGCGCTACGTGCTGCTCGAGAAGCTGGGCGCCGGCGGCATGGGCGAGGTCTTCGCCGCGTACGATCCGCACCTCGATCGCAAGGTGGCCCTCAAGCTGCTGCGCGGCGGCGCGCTCTCGGCCGAGGAGGGCAAGGCGCGGCTGCTGCGCGAGGCCCAGGCCATGGCGCGGCTGCAGCACCCCAACGTCATCGCCGTGCACGACGTGGGCACCCTGGGCGATCGCGTCTTCATCGCCATGGAGTTCGTCGACGGCGAGACGCTCGCCGAGTGGCTCCGCGGGCAGCCCTCGTGGGAGCAGGTGGTGCGCGTCTTCACGCTCGCCGGCGAGGGCCTCGCCGCCGCCCACCAGGCGGGCCTGGTGCACCGCGACTTCAAGCCCGAGAACGTGCTCCTGGGCAGCGACCTGCGCCCGCGCGTGGTGGACTTCGGCCTCGCGCGGCAGGCCACGCGCACGCCCGCCGACGCGCAGCGCGCCGCGCTGCTGGACATGGAGCTGGGCGACGCCACCCTCGCCCACCCGCTGACGCGCGACGGCGCGGTGATGGGCACGCCCGGCTACATGGCGCCGGAGCAGATCAACGGCCTGCCCACCGACGCGCGCACGGACCAGTTCAGCTTCTGCGTCACGGTGTGGGAGGGCCTCTTCGGCAAGCGGCCCTTCGGCGGCGCGACGCTCAAGCAGCACGCCGAGGCCATCGCGCAGGGGCGGCTGCCCCCGGTGCCTGCGGGCTCCCAGGTGCCCGACCACGTGGTGCGCGCGCTCAAGCGGGGCCTGTTGGCCGACCCCGCCGGGCGCTGGCCCGACATGGGCGCGCTCCTCCGGGCGCTCCGCCCCCGGGCCCGCCGCAGCACCCGGGCGACCCTCTTCGTGGCGGGCCTCGTCGTCTTCTCGACCCTGGGCATCGGCTACGGCGTGTGGACGCGCCAGCGGCTGCTCGTCTGCGGCGGCGCCGAGAAGCGCCTCGCGGGCACGTGGGACCAGACGACCCGCGCGCGCCTGCGGGCGGGCTTCGAGGCCTCGGGCCTGACCTACGCGCAGGCGGCCTGGGCCAGCACCGAGCGCAGCCTCGACCTGTGGGCCGCCGACTGGGTGTCGACCGCGCGGGAGGTGTGCGAGGCCTCGCGCCTGCGGAAGGTGGACAGCCCCGAGCTCATGGAGCTCAAGGAGGCCTGCCTCGACGAGCGGCTCCAGCGGCTCAAGGCCCTGGTGGTGCTCTTCGAGGCGCCGGACCGCGACGTGGTGAGCAACGCGCCCACGGCCGCGCGGGAGCTCGACGCGCCGGCCTCCTGCGGGGGCAACGCCGCGCGCACGCGACGGCTGGCGGTGGACGAGAAGGAGCGCGCCGCCGACCAGGCGCTGCGCGCGACGCTGGCCGAGGCCCGGGCGCTCTTCGCCGCGGGCAAGTACGGGCCGGGGGCCGAGCGGCTCAAGCAGGGCCTGGCGCCGGGCGCGCCAGCGGGCACGCAGGCCGACGCCTACCTGTGGCTCTCGCGCCTCGAGCTCAAGCGCGGCGAGCCGCGAATGGCCCACGCGGCGGCGCTGCAGGCGGCGGAGCAGGCCGTGAAGTCGGGCGAGCCGGCGCAGCTGGCCCGCGCGCTCAGCCGCCTCTACGCGAGCGAGGGCTTCGACCAGGGCGACGCCGACGCCGACGCCTGGGGGCGCCTGGCGGAGGCCGCGGCGGCGCGCGTGCCGGGCGAGTGGGAGGTGCGCGTGGAGCTCTTGCAGAACGAGGGCTTCGTGAACATCCGCCGGCGGCGGCACAAGGCGGCGCTGGCCGACTTCGAGGGCGTGCTGGCGCTCCAGCGCGAGCACCTGGGCTCGGAGCACCCGGAGGTGGCCTCGACGCTCAACAACCTGGGCGTGGTGCTGACGCACCTCTCGGAGCCGCAGCAGGCGCTCGGGCGCTACGAAGAGAGCCTGCGGCTGCACGAGGCGCTCGAGGGGCCGGAGCACCCGAACGTGGCCCTGGCCACCAACAACCTCGCGGTGGCGCTGCGCAGCATGGGCCGGGCGAAGGACGCGCGGGAGGCCTTCACCCGGGCCCTGGCCATTCGCCGCGCCGCGCTGGGGCCTTCGCACCCCGACACGCTCCGCAGCGCCCAGCAGCTCGTGGCCCAGGAGATCGCCATGCGCGAGCTCGACTCGGCGGGGGCGCTACTCGACGAGGTGAAGGAGCTGCGCACGCGCGCCACGGGCCCCGACTCGACCGAGATGCTGGCGGTGCTGGAGCTCGAGGCGCGGCTCTTCCTCGAGGGCGAGTACTGGCGCGAGGCGCTGCAGGCCGCCACGCGGGGGCTCGCGCTGGCGAGGGTGAAGGGCGCCGCGGGCGAGCGCGTGCTGTCGACGGCGCTGCTGCACCAGGCCGCCGCGTGGACGGCCCTGGGCAACGTCGCCGAGGCGCGGCGGGCCCTGGCCGAGGTGCAGCGCCGGCAGGCCGCCGGCGACGCGGCCCTCGACCTGCCGCTGCTGCACGAGGTGCAGGGCCGCTTCGAGCTCGCGCAGGGGCGCGCGGCCGAGGCCGTGGCGCTGCTGACGAAGGCCGAGGGCGAGCGCGTCGAGGCCCCGCTGGCGCAGGTGCGCACGCTGCTGCTGCTGGGCCGGGCGCAGCGCGACGCGGGCGACGCGGCGGCGGCCCTGGCGGCCCTCGAGAAGGCGGAGGCGGTGGCCGCCGAGGCGCAGGCCGAGCGGCTGCTGCTCGACGCGCAGATCCAGAAGGCGCAGGCGCTGTGGCTGCTCAAGCCCGACGAGCGCGGCACGGCGGTGGAGCTGCTGCAGGCGGCGATGGAGCGGCTGCCGGAGGCCCGCCGCGGCGCCCTCGCGGAGTGGCTGCGCGCGCACCCGGCGCAGCCCGACAGCGGGGCTCGCGGGGCGCCGTAGGTCACGGGGGGGCTCGAGGGGCGCCTGGCCCCCACGCCCGGAGACGGCAGATCTCCCACTCACGTGGCGGCAAATCCACCACGGGACTGCGCGAGGATTGGCCGCGGCGCTCGGGCTCGGCTCGACCGGCGACCGAGCCCCCCAGCGCCTAGAACAGCTCGTAGCGCGCGCCGACGAGGAGCCGGTCGTTGCGGCCGAAGTACCCGATGGGGCTCCAGGCCGCGCCCTCGTAGATCTCCGCGGCGAAGTAGACCTGCAGCCCCGGCACGGCCAGGTACGTCACCCGCGGCGAGAGCGCGAAGCTGCGCTGAATGGGCTCGAAGGCGGCGCGCACCGACAGCTCGAGGCGGTCCTTCCACACCTCGCCGCCCACGCTGCCCAGGAAGAGGTGGAACACGCCCGTGCGCGGGGCGCCGACGGCGGTGGCCGGCTCGAGGAGCACGAGCTGCTCCCGCGCGCCCACCTCGGGGATGGCCATGCCCAGGTAGCTCACGGCGAACTTCACCGGCGAGTCGGAGGCCTGGCTGTAGCCCACCACCCAGGTGACGGCGGCCTTGTCCACCGGGCGGAAGTCGCTGTCGAAGAAGGTCTGCCGCGGCGTGAAGGTGACGTCGACGTCGAGCTGCCCGGGGCCCAGCAGCGTCGAGGCCTCGAGCGAGAACAGGTGCGAGCGCGCGTAGGTGCCGCGGTACAGCGTCTCGCCGGCCTGGAAGCGGTTGAGCACCGAGACGGCCGTGGCCGCGTCGGGGCTGCGGCCGGCGGCCTGGGCCGAGAGCAGCGCGGCGAGCTCCGGGTCGACCCGCACGCGCGGGAGCTTCTCGTTCATCCACACCCAGCTGGCGCCCAGGCGCACCCGGCCCGGCCGCGACACCCGCAGGGCCACGTCGCCGGCGAAGGGCGGCGGCCGCGTCGTCTCGAGCACCCGGTCTTGCACGAAGTCTTCGATGCTGGGGTCGATGCGGGTGTTGTCGAAGGCCTGCCCGAGGCCGGGCTGGAGCAGGCCCTCGTCCTGCCCGAAGACGAAGTACCGGTGCGGCGTGAAGAAGGGCACGTAGGCGGCGAGCCACGAGAGGCCGCCGAGCTCGCCCTGGGCCCGCAGCGCAAAGACAGGCAGGAGCGCCTCGTCGAGCTCGCTGATGAGGAAGCCCTCGCGAAGGTCCCGCGGGTTGAGCGCGTCGGCGGGGGCGAGCGCGGCGTTGGCGCCCAGGGCCACGCGCTGGTTGCCCAGGCGCAGGTCGACCTTCGAGGTGTAGAGGTCCACGTAGGCGTCGCCCAGCATCGGCTCGAAGAAGCCCTTGAGGCGGTCGAACTCCCGCTGCGTGGCGCCGCGCACCTGCGCCCGGCCCTCGAGCACCACGCGGAGCTGCTCCGTCACCTTGACGTCCACGCCCAGCACCGCGCGGAGCCGCGCCTCGGCCACGTTCTCGGCCAGGGGCGCGCCGCGCGGCGAGTCGAAGCGCGTGTCGAGGGCGCCGGAGCCGCTCGCCCACCCGTAGACGCGGGCCGTGGGCCCGGTGGGGCGGGCGGCGAAGGGCTCCAGCGCCGGGGCCGGGCTCGCGGCCGTCGCGGCAGGCTCGGGCTCGAAGCCGTCGATGCCCATCGCGGGGATCTCAGGCTCGAAGGCCTCGAGCGTCATCGCCGCGTCTGCACCTGCGTCAGCCCCAGCGCCGACGCCTGCGTCAGCGACGGGCGCGTCAGACTCAGCGCCGCCGTCGTCGGCGAGGGCCAGCGCGGGCAGCAGCCCCGCGAGGAGGACGGTGAGCCAGGGCCGGCGCACGCGCGTCAGCCGCGCTCGAGGGCGCGCTCGGTGAAGGCGTCGTCGCCGAGGGTGGCGTCTTCGAGGGAGAGCACCCGCATCTGCGTCTTGCTGCCCGACTGGAGGTTCTCCATCACCGAGTCGGCGGCGAGCACCCGGTCCTTGAACTGCTTGAGCTTGAGCGTGCGGTAGACCTTGAGGGGCTTGCCGCCCTTGTCGGCGTACTCCACCTTCATCGGCACGTAGGTCTGCTGGTCGATGAAGAGCTTCACCTCGCCGTAGGGCGAGCTCTCGTCGCCGCGGCCCACCAGCACGAAGCAGGCGCGGCCCTCGACCTTCTCGTCGGCCAGGCGCTTGACGTCTTCGTCGCGGGCGCCGTTGCCGGCGATGTCGGCGTAGGCGAAGTCGGTGTCCATGAAGGCCTTGCCGCGGTCGCTCCTGGCCACCTTGCGCACGCGCTTGAGCTTCGGGAGGTAGAGCGCCACGTCATCGCCCTGCCCGGCCGCGCCCTCCACCGTCAGCACCGCCACGCCGGCGACGCCCGCGGGCGCCGAGAAGCGGGCGAGCGCGTGGCTGCGGCCGCCGATGGTGCGCGAGGTGGTGGTGAGCACCTGCGTCTTCGCCTTGCCGTCGGCGCCGGTGGTGACGAGCTCGAGCTGCGCCTGGAGGCCGACGAGGTTGAGGGCGCCCTTCTCGCGCGACTTCCTCGAGATCTCCGCGCTCGACTCCTCGGCCAGGGCCAGGCCGGCGACGGCCACCGCGGCGACGACTGCCACTCGCACTCGCATGAGGGGGCCTCCTACCAGAAAGCCGCGCCCGCGCGCGCTCAAGGCAGCGTGGCGCGCAGCTTCGTCTCGGCGGCCCGCAGGCGCTCGTCGCCCGGCGCGGCGAGGCGGGCCTGCTGGAGCCGCTCGAGGGCGCGGCGGGGGCGGCCGCGGGCCAGCTCGCAGCGGGCGCCGGCCTCGAGGGCCTCGGCGTCGTCGGGGCCGTAGGCGAGGGCCGCGTCGGAGGCCTCGCAGGCGCGGTCGACCTCGCCCAGGAGCAGCAGCGCCCGGGTCAGCGCCACGCGGTAGGGCACCAGCGAGGGCGCGCCGCGCACGGCCCCGGCGAGCGCGTCGGCGGCGGGGCCGGCCTCGCCCTGCTCGAGGAGCGCGAGGCCCAGGCGGGCGAGGGCCTCGGGCGAGTTGGGGAAGAGGAGCGCCTCGGCCCGCACCTGCCGCAGGGCCCGGGGCTCGGTGAAGCGCACGCCCAGCACCATCCACTCCGCGACCTGGCCGTAGCGGGGGAAGGCCACGGGCCACTCGTAGACGAGCTGGTAGACGAGGGTGCCGCGGGCCACGAAGAAGGCCATGAGGTGCCGGGGGCCGGTCGTCTCGTCCACCAGGGCGCGCACGCGGAGCCCGTCGCGCTCGGCGAGCCGCCAGGGCTCGGGGGCCTCGGCGTGCACGTCCATCACGTCGTCGCCCAGGGCGCGGGGGCTCAGCCGCTCGTCGATGAAGCGCCGCGCCGCCTCGGCCACGTCGGCGCCCTCGGGCATCTCCACGGCCTGGGCGGCGAAGCTGGCGCGCCCGGCGCCCGACAGGCCGTTGTACCAGGCGACGCTGCCTAAGGGGTCCGCGCCGGCCACCCAGCTCGAGGGCACGGGCATGACGAAGCCGAAGGCGTCGGAGCGCTCGAGGCGCACGCGCGGGAGCAGCTCGCCGAAGAAGAGGTGCTGGCCGAAGACGATGACGAGCAGCACCGAGAAGCTGGGCAGCGCGCGCAGGGCCGGCTCCCACCAGAAGCGGCGCGTGTCGGCGAGCAGCCGCGGCCGCATGAAGGCGCCGGTGACGATGCCCGCCACGAGCCCGCCGACGTGGGCCCAGTTGTCCACGCCCTGGCTGGTGATGCCGATGAGGAGCAGCCCCAGCACCGTGGGGATGGCGGCGTCGCCCAGGAGGCTGCGGTAGGCGGCGGGCAGGAGGCTGCGGTGCTTGAGGCCGAAGGCGAGCACCCCGCCCAGGCAGCCGAAGACGACGCCCGAGGCGCCGACGGTGACGGCGTCGTTGAGGAAGAGCGACGTGGTCATGGTGGCCAGGCCGGTGAAGACGATGAGCCACACGTAGTCGAGCGCGCGGTAGGTGTTCTCGAGCACCCCGCCCACGTTGAAGAGCACGAACATGTTGAGCCCGATGTGCAGGGCGTCGTGGTGGAGGAAGTTGGCGGTGAACAGGCGCCACACCTCGCCCAGGTCGAAGACGAGCGGCCCCACCTTCGCCCCGTGGCGCACCATGGCGTCGAGGCCGAGCTCGCCGTTCTCGACCGTGGCCAGGAAGACGGCGAGGTTGAGGAGGATGAGGGCCGAGGTGAGCCAGGGGAAGCGCGAGAGCGAGAAGGCGCGGCGGAAGTAGGCGCGGCGGGGCTCGTGGAGGCGCTGGTAGAGCTCCAGCTCACATGCGGGCACGAAGTGGGCGCCGGTAACGGCGGGGATGCGCACCAGGCTCGCCGGCGACACCTCGCCTCGCTGGAGCCGGCCCTCGAAGTCGGTCAGGTCCAGGTCTTCGTCGCCCGAGTCTGTGCGCAGCGTCACCGGTCCGGCCATTTGCCCGATGGCAGCGTAGCCAAACCCTCGTCCTCGTGCTTGCTGGGGCCCCTGCCATAAACTCGTTGTGAAACAGAAGAACCTTGTGGAAGCGTCCACCTTTGGCGCTCAGATGGTGTCGCGCGCCGCCGTTCAGTGATGGTAGAAAGGTGTGGCGTGTTGAAGCTGATCATCGAAGACGATGAAGGCCGGAAGACCGTCGTCCCTTTCGTGCGGGACGAGATCACCATTGGCCGACAAGAGGGCAACACCATCCGCCTGACTGAGCGGAACGTGTCTCGCCGCCACGCGCGGCTGATGCGCACCAACGGTCACGTGCTGATCGAGGACCTCGGCAGCTACAACGGCATCAAGATCAACGGCGACCGCATCACCGGCCAGGTGCAGGTGGCCGACGGCGACCTCATTCAGATCGGCGACTACGATCTCGCCATTCAGGCCGAGGGCCAGCAGCAGGCGGGCGCCACGGTGCCGCTCGACGGCAGCGGCGCCACCACGCGCAAGCTCAACGAGACGTCGGCCACCATGCCGGCGCTCCCGGCCGTCGAGGCCCCGCAGGCCAACGACGAGGACATCAGCGAGGCCGACGACGACGGCGAGGTCGGCAAGGACGCCCCGCCCCCCATCCCCAAGGCGCAGGCCACGGCCGTCATCCGCATCGACCAGCTCGAGCAGCCCTCGCGCAAGCGGCAGGTGGTCGAGCTCGACGCCAACGAGGCGCCGCGGCTGGTGGTGCTCAACACCGACTTCGCCGGCCGCGAGTTCACCTGCAACCGCAGCGAGATGCGCATCGGGCGCACCGACGACAACGACGTGGCCCTCGATCACCGCTCGCTCTCGCGCACGCACTGCAAGGTGGTGCGCGAAGAGTCTGGCGAGTGGCGGGTCATCGACATGCAGTCGGCCAACGGCCTCATGGTGAACGGTGAGTCGTACGCCCAGGTCACCCTGCGGCCTGGCGACGTCATCGAGCTGGGGCACGTGAAGCTCAAGTTCGTCGGCCCCGGCGAGAGCGTCTCGGTGCCCCTGGTGGCCGGGAGCGACGTCACCGGCGAGCTCGATCAGGTGAGCTCCTCGAGGGCGCCGCTCATCGCGGTGGCCGTGGCGCTGGTGGTGCTCCTCGTGGGCGGCGGCGGCTACGGGCTGTGGAAGAACAGCCAGGACGGCGCCAGCAAGCCCCCGAAGGACCCGGGCACGGGCCCGAAGACGCCGAAGGAGCCGCTGGCCGTGGTGAAGCCGCCGACCGAGCCCCAGGTCGTGCCGCCCGAGCCGGTGCCGGAGCCGACGCCGGTGCCGACGCCCCCGAAGGTCGACCTCGAGGCCCTCACGCAGGCGGCCCTGGCGAAGGTCGAGGAGGCCCAGGCGGCGGCCGAGGCGCTGCAGTTCAACAAGGCCGAGGTGCTGGCGAAGCAGGCGAAGGTCGAGGGCGCGCTGGTGCCCGAGGCGAAGCAGCTGTTGCAGGCCCTGGAGTCGGAGAAGGCGAACCGCGTGGCCCTCGAGGCGGCGGCGAAGCTGCTCGACAAGGGGCAGCTCGAGAAGGCCAAGAACCAGCTCGACTCGGCCATGGGCACCAAACTCATGCGCGCGCGCTACGAGGAGCTCGAGGCCCAGCGGGTCAAGCTGGTGGACGAGCGCGTGGCGGCCGCGGCGGTCAAGGTCACGCCGACGCCCACCCCCACGCCGACGCCCACGCCCACGCCGGTGGTGAAGGCCGACCCCAAGCTGGCCGAGGCCGAGGCGCTCTTCAACGAGGCCTCCATCGAGCGCAAGGCGAAGAACTTCGAGCGCGCGGCCATTCGCCTCGAGAAGTGCATCAGGGTCGCCCCCGCCTACTCGCCCTGCTATCGCCTGCTGGGCAGCACCTACGCGAGCATCGCCAGCCGCGACGGCAGCGCGGCCGACAACGACAAGGCCCGGAAGTACTACGAGCGGTTCCTCGAGGTGGCCTCACCCGACGACGAGTACGTCGCCAAGGTGAAGACCATCCTCGATCAGGCCAGAGGCCAGTAACCCCCCACGAGGTACCGACACGTGCGCGGCTCCCAACAGGTCCGAATCCTCGTCGTGGACGATGAGTCCGACAACGCTGAACTTTTCAAGGCGCTGCTGATCAAGGAGGGGTACGCCGCGACGGCGCTGACGGACCCCACCCAGGTCATCAGCACCCTCAAAGACGGCAACTTCCACCTCGTCATCCTCGACATGATGATGCCGAAGCTGTCGGGCACCGAGGTGCTCGAGCTGATCCGCGAGTACGACGACGACATCGCGGTGATCGTCGCCACGGGCTTCCCCACGGTCGAGACGGCGGTGGCGAGCCTCAAGGCCCAGGCGAGCGACTACGTGAAGAAGCCGGTGGAGCCGCCGGTGTTCGTGGACACGGTGAAGCGGGTGCTCGAGAAGAAGGGCATCACCCGCGACCCCGAGGCGGAGCTGCACCGGGGCATCGGGCGCTACATCCGCGAGGGGCGCACGCGGCAGGGCCTGACGCTCAAGCAGCTCGCGCGGCGCACGGGCCTGTCGGTGTCGCTCCTCTCGCAGATCGAGCGGGCCGAGTCGTCGGCGTCGATCTCCTCGCTCTACCGCATCGCCACCGCGCTGCGGGTGCCGATGGGCGAGCTGTTCGCCGACGCCTGAGCGCGGGCTGCGTGCTATGGCGGCGGTGATGGCGACGCGACGCTCGAGCCCGGTGAAGAAGGCCCCGCCGCCGGCGGTGGCGCAGGTGGTGAGCCTGTCTGACGCGCGCCTGGGCCGCCGCCTCGCCGCCTACGAGGCCCGGCTCGACCGGGTGCTCAAGGCGAACAAGCGGGCCATCACCCGGCTCTTCGCCACGGGGCTGCTCTTCACCAAGCACGGCACGCGGGCCGGGCGCGACCTGCTCCTGGCGCACGAGCACCTGCTGCGCGTGGTGGGGCTGCTGGGCCGCCTGGCCAACGAGGGCGACGTGCCGCCGCCGCGCAAGCCCAGCGAGATCGACGCCATCTTCGTGGAGCTCGAGGCGCTGCTCGACCGCACCAGCGAGCTGACGGAGCACACCGGCCACCTCCTCGACGAGCTGGCCCGGGAGTAGCGGCGTGTTCGTGCTGGTGTACCTGCGCCTGTACGCGAAGAGCCTCATCGACGGCCTGGCCGCCATCGGCAAGAGCCCGTGGACGCTGCTGCTGCCCATGGGCCTGCTGGTGGCCTTCTACTTCGCGGCGATGCTGGTGAGCCCCTTAGGCATCGTCGGGGGCTTCCTGCTCGCGCTGGGGCGCACGGCGGGCTTCAGCGTCTACACCTACTTCCTCGCGGCGGTGGTGAGCCGGCAGAAGAGCTCGGTGGCCGAGCTCAAGACGGCCCTGGGCGCCTACTTCTGGACCTGGCTCAACCTCTTCTTCGTGCTGTGGATCGTCGACCTGCTGCTGGGCGCGACGCTGGCGGCCAACCCCCAGCGCGGCACCCTGACGCTGGCCCTGAGCTTCATGGAGCTCATCGTGCTCAACGCCGCGCCGGAGGTCATCTACCAGCGCCGCGTGGCGGGCGGCCTCGAGACCATCACCCGCAGCTTCCGCTTCCTCCAGGAGAACTGGATCGAGTGGTTCGTGCCCAACGGGCTGTTGCTCGCGGGGCTGTGGGCCTTCTTCACGCAGGGCGGCCTGTCGCTCCTGGCCGGCGTGCCCTTCGGCGTGGTGGGGGCGCTGCTGCTGGCCGGCGCGCTCTTCCACGTGGTGATGGTGGCCCGCGGCTTCCTCTTCGAGGCGCTCGACGGCAGCACGCACCGGCAGCGCATGTACCGCTTCCGCGGGAAGCTCTGAGGGCCGCCGTCAGTCGCGCGTCGCCTCGGCCACCAGGTCGAAGTCGGGGATGTGCTCGCGCATGTACGTGCGCATGCGGCCCAGGAGCGCGGCCTCGAGCTGCCGGGCCCGCTCGCGGCTGACGCCGTAGTGGGTGCCGATGTCCTGGAGCGTCATGGGCTCCTCGGCGGTGAGGCGCTTGTCGAAGATGAAGCGCTCCTTCTCGGTGAGCCCCGTGGCGAAGGCGGCCAGGCGGGTGCGGAAGAGCTCGCGGAGCTCTTCGTTGGCCAGGGCGTCATCGGCGGGCGGGGCGCCCCCGGGCAGCAGGCGGTCGGCGCGGGTCTGGCGGTCGTCGTCGCCGTGGGGGTTCACCGGGGCGTCGAGCGAGAGCTCGTCGTGGCCCAGGCGCTGGTCCATCTCCACCACGTCCTTCTCGGTGACGTTGAGGCGCTCGGCGAGCAGCCTGGGCGTCACCTCCACGCCCTGCTTGAGCATGCGCTCCTGCTCCTGGCGCAGCTTGAAGAAGAGCTTCCGCTGGGCCTCGGTGGTGCCCAGCTTCACCATCTTCCAGTTGTCCATGATGTAGCGGAGGATGTACGCGCGGATCCACCAGGCGGCGTAGCTCGAGAGCTTCACGCCGCGCTCGGGGTCGAACTTCTTCACGGCCTGCATGAGGCCGATGTTGCCCTCCTGCACGAGGTCGAGGAGCGAGAGCGGGTTGCGGTGGTACTCGTGGGCCAGCTTCACCACCAGGCGCAGGTTCGAGGCGACGAGCGTGTAGGCGGCCTTGACGTCGCCGGTGTCGCGGTAGCGGCGGGCGAGCGCCACCTCCTCTTCGCGGGAGAGGAGCGGGTGCTTCGTCACCTCGGCCATGTAGGAGGCGAGCGGGTCGGTGCGCGCGAGGCCCGCGGCGGCGCGGCCCCGGGGCGGCTTGACCACCACCTCGGCCTCGACCTCCACCTCCTCGAGCTCGTCGACGGCGGGCTCGACGTCTTCGGCGTCTTCGACCTCTTCGGCCTCGACCACCTCGGGCTCGACGGCCGGGGCCTTGGTGGCGCGGCCGGTGCGCGGGGCGGGCGGGGCCGAGGGCGAGGGCCCCGCGTCGACGAACTCCGCGTCGACCACCTCGTCGGCCTGCTTCGGGTGCTTGCCCGGGCTCTTCTTCCGCGCTGCCATCGCAGCCTCGTTTAGCGCGGGCATTGAGTCGTTGCCACGCTGGGGAGCGGGGGCTACACGGTTCGCGCGATGAACGAGACTGAACCCGAGCTCCCCACCGGCACCGACGACCGCCCGCAGGAATACCGCGCCGAGGTCAGCTTCGACGAGCTGGGCCTGTCTCCCGAGCTGCGCAAGGCCATCGCCGAGCGGGGCTACACCCACCCCACCCCGGTGCAGGCGAAGGCCTGGGCGGCGGCGGTGGCGGGCCGCGACCTCATCGTGCGCAGCAAGACGGGCACGGGGAAGACGGCGGCCTTCGGCATGCCCATCCTCGACCAGATCCCCGTGGGGCACCGCGGGGTGCGGGCGCTGATGATGTGCCCCACGCGCGAGCTGGCCATTCAGGTGGCGCAGGAGCTCGAGGCGCTGGCGAAGTACCGCGACGTGGAGATCATCTGCATCTACGGCGGGGCCTCGATGCAGCAGCAGGAAGACGCGCTGCGCCGGGGCGCGGCCATCGTGGTGGGCACGCCGGGCCGCATCCAGGACCACATCCGCCGTGGGAACCTGAAGCTCACCGACTGCCTCCACGTGGTGCTCGACGAGGCCGACGAGATGCTCAACCAGGGCTTCTACGAGGAGGTGACGCGC
This sequence comes from uncultured Archangium sp., assembly GCA_964449625.1. Lineage (GTDB taxonomy): Bacteria > Myxococcota > Myxococcia > Myxococcales > Myxococcaceae > Archangium_A. The sequence goes on along the minus strand of CAYUZK010000001.1, from coordinate 47,184 downwards.
ATCCTCGACTACCTCCCGAAGCAGAAGCAGGTGCTGCTCTTCTCGGCGACGGTGCCTGACGAGATCCGCCGGCTCATCGCCCGCTACACGGCCAACCCCGAGACGCTGCTGCTCTCGGGCGACGTGTACACGGTCGACCACATCAACCACGTCCGCTACGAGCTGTCCGACTCGTACCCCAAGCCGCGCAACCTCCTCTACATCCTCGAGATGGAGGACCCCGAGAACGCCATCATCTTCTGCAACACCCGCTCGGACACGGAGCTGGTGACGGCGGTGCTCAACCGCAACGGCTTCGACGCCGAGATGCTCAACGGCGACCTCGCGCAGAAGGAGCGCGAGCGCGTGATGGCGCGGGTGAAGAAGGGCGAGCTGGCCTTCATGGTGGCCACCGACATCGCCGCGCGCGGCATCGACATCAGCGACCTGGGCCACGTCATCAACTACTCGCTGCCCGAAGACCCCGCCGTGTACCTCCACCGCGTCGGCCGCACCGGCCGCATCGGCAAGAAGGGCACGGCCCTCAACCTGACGAGCGGGCGCGAGCTGGCGACGCTCACTGCGCTCGAGCGCAAGTACAACGTGAAGTTCGAGAGGAAGCCCATGCCCACCGCAGAAGAGGCCGCGAAGATGTGGACGGACCGCCACGTGAAGGAGCTCAAGCTCGCCGCCCAGGGGAGCATCTACGAGGGCTTCCTGGCCCTGGCCGGTGACCTGAAGAACCGCACCGACGCCGACGAGCTCATCGCCTTCATGCTGCGCTACTTCTTCACGCACCGGCGCATGGAGAAGGCGCAGCAGCACACGGGCGAGGGCGGCGAGGCGACCGCCCCGGCGACGGCGCCGGCGTACTCGCCGGCCGAGGCGCCGCGGGCCGAGCGCCCGCCGCGCGAGGGCCGTGACCGCGGCGGCCGGGGTGAGCGTGACGGGGGCCGCCGTGAGGGCCGTGACCGCGGTAGCCGGGGTGAGCGCGAGGAGCGCCCGCGCCGGGAGCACCCGGCCCGCGACGACGCAGCCGCCGCTACGGTGCCCACGGGCAGCCCGGCCGTCGAGCGCGCTGCCGACGCGACGGACTCCGAGAAGACGGCGGTGACGCCCATCACGCAACGCACGAGCGCGGCGCCGAAGAAGAAGCTGAGCGACCGCGAGCTCTTCGAGCTCATGCAGTCGGGTCAGCCCCTGCCCCCCATCGACGACCCGACGGTCTCCAGCGGCGGCGAGGAGCCCCGCCGGGAGCGCAGCCGTGACCGGGGCGAGCGCGGCGACCGGGGCGAGCGGCGGGAGCGCCGGCCGCGCACCGAGGAGGCCTCGGTGGAGGTCGCGCCCGGCAACCTGCGCCTGTGGATCAACCTGGGGAAGACCGACGGCGTCGACGCGGCCTCTCTGGGCGGTGCCCTGGCGACGCTCGGCGCGCCGGTCGACAAGGTGGCCGTCACCGAGCTGCGCGGCACCTACTCCTACCTGCACGTGCCTGAGGGTGACGCCCCGGCCTTCGAGGCCCTCGCCGGCAAGCAGCACGGCGAGAAGGCCCTGAAGATCGAGCGCGCGCGGCGCTGACGAAGCGGGCGGGGGTCACGCCCCGCCCGGCCTCCCCGCGGTGGCGCGCCCTCCTCTGGGCGCTCGCCGCGGGACCCGCAGAGGAGACGAAGCCTTCAGGTCGTCGGCTGCGCGCCCGCGGGCGCCACCGCGCTGACCTTCGACTGGCCGCGGAACTCGAGGGCGCTGGTGATGCCCACGTAGAGGAAGCCCATCTGGAAGAGCACGAGGAAGGGGAGCGAGGTCCAGATCTCCTCCTTCACCGCGAACCAGACGGCCCCTGAGAAGTAGAGGCCGAAGAGCAGCTCCACCGCCGGCACCCAGTTGCGCTTGCCGCGGTAGGCCTTCTGCACGGCCTTCACCGACCTGCCCTCGCTGCCCGTCTTGGGGGTGCGGGTGAACTCCGACTGCTTGTCGAGCAGCGCCTCGACCACGGCCTTCGACTGGTTGACCGCCATGCCGATGCCCAGGCTCATCACGAAGGGCAGGTACTTGAGGCGGTTCCACCAGTTGAGGCCCAGCTCGCGGCCGGTGGCCACGTAGAAGAAGCCCACCGACGCGGTGGAGGCCACGAAGACCGGCAGGTCGAGCAGGAGCGTCGTGTACAGCCCGTGCTTGAAGCGCAGCACCATCGAGATGGGCATCATCACCGACAGCACCACCATGAGCAGGTACGCCATGTTGTTGCTCAGGTGGAAGAAGGCCTCGCGCTTGACCTGGTACGGCAGGTCGCTGCGCAAGATGGCCGGCAGCAGCTTCTTCGCCGTCTGAATGGAGCCCTTCGCCCAGCGGTGCTGCTGCGACTTGAAGGCGTTCATGTCCACCGGCACCTCGGCGGGCGAGATGATCTCCGGCAGGAAGACGAACTGCCAGCCCTTGAGCTGCGCGCGGTACGAGAGGTCGAGGTCCTCGGTGAGGGTGTCGTGCTGCCAGCCCCCCGCGTCCTGGATGGTGTTGCGCCGCCAGATGCCCGCGGTGCCGTTGAAGTTGAAGAAGCAGCCCGAGCGGTTGCGCGCCGTGTGCTCGATGAGGAAGTGCCCGTCGAGGAGGATGCTCTGCGCCTGCGTGAGGATGCTGAACTCGCGGTTCAGGTGGCCCCAGCGCACCTGCACCATGCCCACCTTGTCGTCGGCGAAGAAGGGCACCGTGCGCGAGAGGAAGTCGGGGCTGGGCACGAAGTCGGCGTCGAAGACCGCGACGAACTCGCCCTTGGCGAGCCGCAGCCCGTTCTCGAGCGCGCCGGCCTTGAAGCCCTGGCGGTTGGTGCGGTGCACGTAGACGATGTCCACGCCCTTCTGCTTCCACTGCTCGACGTGCGCCCGCGCGATGCTGCACGTCTCGTCGGTCGAGTCGTCGAGCACCTGCACCTCGAAGCGGTCGCGCGGGTACTCGATACGGCACACCGCGTCGACCAGCCGCTCCACCACGTACATCTCGTTGAAGATGGGCAGCTGCACCGTCACCCGCGGCAGCTCGGCGAGGGGGCCCTTCGGCGTCGGCAGCTTGTACTTGTGGCGGTAGTACAGGTACGCCATCCGGTAGCGGTGCGAGCCGTACAGCGACAGCACCGCCAGCACGGCGAAGTAGACGGCCAGAAAGACGATCTCGACGGGGCTCATGTGGGGCGCTGGCCTCTCTAAGTGCCCGGAACTTCTTACAAATCCCCCTCCCGGGCGAAGGACGTGTCCTTCTAGGGAGTTAGACGGGGTGTGTCAAACCCTTCGACGAGGGCCATGACACAGCGCGGCGAGGGGGGAGGGGGAGCGGATCAGCGGCGCAGCACGGCGCCGGCCAGCCCATCGGCGATGCGCTGGGCCTTGTGGCGCTCGCGCTCGTCGGCCACGGAGCCCTCGAGGAAGAGCGCCTGGCCGATGCAGGTGACGTGGGCGTCCTTGAGGCCCTCGCGGTGGAGCGCCGCGGTGATGTTCTGCGCGAGGGCGGGCAGCACGCGGGGGTCGAGGCGGGCGAGGACGACGACGCTGGGGTCATCGCCCACCACCGCGCGCAGGCGCCGGAGCTCCTCGGGGGAGTCGAGGACGCCGTCGATGACGGTGCGGCCGGCGAGCTCCTCGACGCGCAGGCCGGGGTTGACGAGGCTCCTCACCAGGCGGCCCAGCTCGCTGGCGCGGCCGTCGTCGACCACCACCTGGCGCGTCTCGAGGCCGCGCGCCGTCCACAGGGTGAGGGTGGTGCGGCCGCGGCGCTTGCCGCTGAGCACCAGCTCGCCGCTCCGCGTGGGCGTGACGTCCACCACCTCGGGGTCGCCGACGCCGATGCGCGTGATGCCCGGCACCCGCAGCACCTCCTGGGCCCCTGGGGCGAGGCGCAGGGGCTCGGCGGCGAGGAGCAGCGTCAGGAGCGCGGTCACCATGGCCCCAAGTCTGGCCCAGGCCCGCCACCGGGAGGAAGCCCTCCCCCGTCAGCTCGCCTGGCGCGTGGCCGTGACGAGGCGCGTCACCGGCGCCAGCGGGGCCACGTCGGCGCCGTCGAGGGTGGCCGTGGCGAGCAGCCGCTCGCACAGCTCGTCGAAGCCCAGGCCCTTCGCCTTCGCGATGCGCGGCACCAGCGAGGTCGCCGTCATGCCCGGGAGCGTGTTGACCTCCAGCAGCACCTCGTTGCCCACCTCGGGGCAGAGGAAGTCGACGCGGGCCACCCCGCGGCAGCCGAGGGCCCGCCAGGCCGCCAGGGCCATGGCCTCGAGGTTGGCGACGCGCGTGGGCGGCAGCCGCGGGGGCTGGTGGAGCCGCGCGCTGCCCGCGTACTTCGCCGCGAAGTCGAAGGCCGCGCCGCCGTGGCTCACCTCGCAGCTGCCCAGCACCTCGCCGTCGAGCAGGGCCACCGTCACCTCGCGGCCCTTCACGTAGCGCTCGACGAGGGCCTCGCCGCCGTAGCGGCAGGCCTCGGCCACGGCGGGCCGCAGCTGCTCGACGGTGTGCACCAGCGCCAGGCCCACCGAAGAGCCCCCGGAGGCCGGCTTCACCACGCAGGGGAAGCCCAGGTCGCAGTGCAGGGCCTCGACGCCCTCGACGTCGGCCAGGGCCACCACATAGCCGGCGGGGGTGGCGAGGTTGTGCTGGCGGAAGAGCCGCCGCGCGACGCCCTTGTGCATGCCCATGGCCGAGGCGAGCACCCCGGAGCCCGTGTAGGGCAGGCCCATCACCTCGAGCAGCCCCTGCACGCGGCCGTCTTCACCCATGCGGCCGTGGAGCGCGAGCACCGCCACGTCCACCTGCGCGCCGCGGAGCGCCTGGTCGAGGCCCGGCCCCGCGAGGATGCGCGTCACCTGGTGCCCCCGGCGCTCGAGGGCGGCGGCCATGGCCTCGCCCGACTTCACCGAGATGTCCTTCTCCTCGCCCCACCCACCCAGTAACACTCCCACGCGTCGTGCCGTCATGTCGTCCTGTGTCCTCGTGGCCGCGGTCATCGCGCCAGTGGTGGCCCTCAAAGCACCGGGCGTGCCGGGCGGTTGAGGGGGGCGCGTATGCCACGCTACAGGCCTGTCACGACATGTCGAATTTTCGCCCGCGGGGCCTGCGGGCGGGGGTCAGAAGTTCCGGAGGTCCTCTTCGGCTTCCTTCTTGCGACGCTCTTCCCGGCGGCGCTCCTCGTCTTCGCGGGCCTTGCGGGCCTTCTCTTCGTCGGCCTTCTTGCGCGCGGCCTCGTCGTCTTCGCGGGCCTTGCGCTCGGCGTCTTCCTTCGCCTTGCGCGCGGCCTCCTCGCGCTCGCGCCGGGCGTCGTCCTCGCGCTGCTTCTTCTCGAAGGCGGCCTTCTCCTTCTTCGACATCTTCGAGGCCTTCTCTTCGTCGGCCTTCTTCCGCGCGGCCTCTTCCTCGTCGCGGCGCTTCTCGTCTTCGCGGCGCTTGTCGTCCTCCTCGCGGCGCTTCTCGTCCTCCTTGCGGCGCTCCGCCTCGCGCTGCTTGTCCTCCTCGCGGCGGCGCTCGTCGTCCTTGCGGCGCTCCTCCACCGCGCGGCGCTCCTCGAGGGCCCGGCGCTCGGCCTCGCGCTTCTTCGCGTCGTCCTTCTTCGCGGCCCCTGGCTTCGCCGGCGGCGCCTCGGCGGCGTCGCCCCCGCCCTTGTTGGTGAGGAGCAGCACGCCGCCGGCCACGGCCGACGCGACGCCGACGATGAAGCTCACGTCGGCCACCACCGCGAAGGTCTGGCCCTCGCCGCGCAGCGTGTCGGACTTCACCGTCTGCACCTGCGGCGTCTGGCGCCAGGCGGCGGCGCGGTCCGAGGCCATGAAGCCGAAGACACCGCCGGCCACGAGGGCCGCGGCGCCGGCGCCCAGCAGCGCGATGCCGGCGACGGTCTTCACCTGCGAGGCGCCGCCACCCTTGAAGTGGGTCACCGGGTCCTTGCCGTCGCGCTTCGCGTCGGACATGGCCAGGGCGTCGAAGAAGGCCGTCAGCGCGTCGGGGTCGCCGGGCTTGAGCGTGCCCTGCTTGTAGGCGGCGTTGTGGCCGTCGCGCGTCTCGAGGCGCAGCGCGGTGAGGTCGAGCTGCTCGCCGGCGAGGCTCTTCTTCGCCACCACCAGCAGCACCTGGTCGAGCTGCGCGGCCTTGCCCAGCGTCTTGGCGGCGAGGTCGCGGCCCGAGCCCTCGGGGTCGCTCATCACCTCGGTGTTGGCCTTCTTCCAGCCGGGGGCAAGCTCGGCAGGGTCGAGCTTGAGCAGCTCCTCGCCGGGCGCCGCCTCCAGCTGGCCCAGCGCGTAGCCGCCGAGGGTGGCGGTGACGAAGTGCTTGCCGGCCGAGAGCCCGGCCACGGTGACGGGGCTGACGCCGCGGAAGACGCCGTCGACCCACACGCGCGCGCCGGGCGGCTCGGTGCGCAGCAGCAGCTCGCCCTTGGCGTTGGCGGCCTGCTTCTTCTGCGTCTCGGCGAACTTGAGGAGGTCGGGAGGGAAGAAGGTGGGGCTGAACTCCGACTTCGGCGCCAGGGCCACCACGGCCTCGATGTCTTTCTTCGCCGGGCCGTTCTCGCCGCCGGTGGCGTGGCCGGCGGCCTTCATGATCCACGCGTCGAGCAGCGCGGCGAAGTCGCGCGAGAGGTCGGCCTGCTTCGAGTCGTCGAGGGCCGCGACGAACGACTCGGTGGCCTTCTCGTTGTCGAGCTCGTCGAGGGCCTGCTTGCCGGCCTTGAGCTTCGCGGCGGCGTCGGCGCCGCGGGTGGCGCGCCCGCGCGTGGCGGCGGGGTTGAAGGCCTCCTGCACGGGCACCACGGTGAAGCGGGTGGCGCGCTCGAGGGCGGCCTCGGCGGCGCCCTCGAGGAGCCCCTTCTGCTGGGCCGCGCGAGCGTCGAGGGCGACCACGAAGACGCCCACGCGGGGGCCGGTGGCCGCCAGGGTGACGCGGGTGAGGGCCAGGGGCACGGCGGCGAAGGCGACGGGGGGGCGGGCGAGCCCGGCGATGAGCGTGGCGGCGAGCACCTGGAGGGCCACGGGCTTCGACGTGCGCAGCATGGCCACATGGTCGCTCACCGCGCTGGGCAGCGCCAGCCTTCTGACCTCCCGCGTCAGGGGGCCATCAGGCCTCCGTGTCGGGCTCGACGAAGCACCAGCGCACCTCGGGCGCGCGGTCGTGCAGCGCCTGCTCGAAGCGGTTGATGGCGTCGACGACCTGCGCGGTGGTCAGGCCCGGCTTCACGCGCACCTTCATGGCCACCAGCACCTCGCCGGGGCCCTGCTGCACGGTGATGAGGCGCAGCACCGCCTCGATCTGGGGGTGCGCGGGCACCACGGCCTTCACCGCCTCGGCCACGGCCGGGTCTGCGCTCTCGCCGATGAGGAGCGACTGCACCTCGCGCGCGAGGAAGATGGCCACGCCCACCAGCACCACGCCGATGAGGATGGTGCCCGCCGCGTCCCACCGCGCGTCGCCGGTGAGCCAGGCCAGCAGCAGCGCGCCGATGGCGAAGCACAGGCCCAGCACCGCGGCGGAGTTCTCGCCGAAGAGCACGATGAGGTCCGAGTCTTTCGTGCGGCGCAGGTAGGTGAAGAGCGGCTGCGCGCCGCGGCGGGCGTTCATCTCCTTCAAGTTGCCCCAGGTGGCCCAGCCCTCGAGGCCCAGCGAGAAGAGGAGGATGCCCAGGCCCAGCCAGAGGTGGTCGACGGGCTCCGGCGCGCTCAGCTTGTGCACGCCCTCGTAGATGGAGAACACGCCGCCGCCCGAGAAGAGGAGCAGCGCCACCACGAAGCTCCAGAAGTAGAGGCTGCGCCCGTAGCCTAAGGGGTGCGACTCGTCGGGCGGGCGCGCGGCCTGCTTGACGCCCAGCAGCAGCAACAGCTGGTTGCTGCAGTCGGCCGCCGAGTGGATCGTCTCGGCGAGCAGCGCGCCGGAGCCGGTGAAGAAGGCGGCCACGCCCTTGGCCAGGGCGATGCACACGTTGACGGCGAGCGACTGGAGGATCTGCTTCGTGTTCCCGGCCACGCGCGCACCCTAGCGCCAGGCGGGCGCGAAGGCGCCGGGTCAGTTGCCCCGGGGCGCGCGGGCGGTGCTGCGGCCCTCGCCCTGCGTGGCGAGCGTGTGCAGGTACGAGAGGGCCACCTTGAGCTGGTAGTCGCCGAGCGTGTCGCTCACCTCCCACGGCTTCAAGTTGTCGGGCAGCGACACCTTGAGCGCGGCGAGGTCGGGGCCGGCGCCCTCGCCCTTGAAGTGGCGCTTCAGGTCCTTCTCGCGGAGCTGGTCGGCCTTCGTGAGCTGCCCGCCCTCGGCCTCGGGCACCACGAAGTCGGGGAGAATGCCGCGCTCCTGGATGCTGCGCCCCGAGGGCGTGAAGTAGCGGGCGATGGTGAGCTTGAGGCCGGAGCCGTCTTCCATCTCGATGACGGTCTGCACGCTGCCCTTGCCGAAGGTGGGCGTGCCCATCACCACGGCGCGGCGGTGGTCCTGCAGGGCGCCGGCGACGATCTCCGAGGCCGAGGCGCTGCCGGCGTTCACCAGCACCACCACCGGGTAGGCCTTCTCGGTGTCGCGCTCGCGGGCGCGCTCCTCGTTGACCTGGCCGGTGGTCCGGCCGCGGGTGGACACGATGGGCAGGCCTCCGCCGAGGAAGCGGTCGCTCACGGCCACGGCCTGGTCGAGCAGCCCGCCGGGGTTGTTGCGCAGGTCGAGCACCAGCCCGCGCAGCTCCTTGCCGCCGTGCTGGGCGCGCAGCCGCTCGAGCTCCTTGAAGAGCGCCAGGCCCGTGCGCTCCTGGAAGTTCTTCACCTTCACGTGGCCGATGCCGCCGTGGAGCACGCCCTCGACCGACGCGATGCGGATGTGGTCGCGGATGATGGCGAACTCGCGCGGGGCGGTGAAGCCCTCGCGCATGATGGTGAGGAGCACCTTCTTGCCCGCCGGGCCGCGCATCTTCTGAATGGCGCGGGCCAGCTCCATGTTGCGCGTGGCCTCCTCGTCGATCTTGAGGATCGCGTCGCCGGAGCGGATGCCCGCGCGCTGCGCCGGCGTGTCGTCGATGGGCGCCACCACCACGAGGGTGTCCTCGCGCCGGGCGATCTCGATGCCCAGGCCGCCGAACTCGCCCGAGGTGTCGATCTTCATCTCCTTGAAGACGTCGGGCGGCATGAACTGCGTGTGCGGGTCGAGCGTCTCGAGCATGCCCTTGATGGCGCCGTGCACGAGCTGCTGCTCGTCCACCGGCTCGACGTAGTTGTTCTGCACGTACGAGAGCACGCGCGCGAAGAGCTCGAGCTCGCGGTAGGTCGCCTCGGCCCGCGTGAGGCCCGACGGCGGCGAGCCCGCGAGGGCGACGGTGGAACAGGAAGCAACCAGCAGCACAGCGCGCACGACCCGCATCGACATGGCGCCAGTCTAGAGAGGATCGCCTGCCCTCCGCACCTCGCCCTCCGCGCAGGGATGTCGGCCCATGTAGGCCGGCGCTCCGCGTCAGGACTTGGAGGCGGGCTCCGGCGGGAGGCAGCGCGGCGGCACCACGAGCGGCGGCGCGACGGGGCAGTTGGTGCAGGGCCCCCGGAGCGGAATGTTCAAGGTCCGCCCGATGCTCAGCGCGGTGGTGCGCAGCCCGTTGGCCTTTTGGATGAGCTTGACGCCGCTGCCATAGCGCGCGGCGAGGCCGCCCAGGGTGTCGCCCTTCTTCACCCGGTGGATGACGAGGTTCTGCTCGGGCTGCTTCGCCAGCAGCGGCTGGATGCGGCGGCCCAGCTCCTGGCTGCGGCCGGCGTAGAAGCGCACGTGGAAATGGTCGCGGTGGCGCCGCGCGTGGCGCACGAGCGAGGCGGGCCCGGCGCGGAAGAGGCGATCGAGCCAGGCCTGGTCTTCACCCTGCTTGAGCGCGAAGTCGTACAGCCGCGCCTGAATGCGCTGGTCCACGAAGATGAACTGCACGTCGCCGTGGGTGACGAGGGCCTTGAGGAGGGCCCAGTTGGTCGCGAGGTCCATCGCCAGCTCGCGCTTCTTCGAGAGGCGGCCCGGGTCTTCACCGTTGGGGTAGTAGAAGCCCAGGTCGACGTCGCGGCCCGACTGGTGGCTGCGGTGCGGGCGGAGGTGGCCGCCGTCGCGCCGGCCGATGTGGTTGATGCGCAGCGCAGGCGCCCCGGGGAACTGCGCGCGCACGGCGGCGGCGGCGGCGGTGACGAACTCCACCGTCTCCTGCGTGCCCCAGGCGTTGGCCGGGTCGATCACCACCCAGGCGTCGCCGGCCGGCACCTGCACCGCGTTCACCACGCGGCCCGCCTCGGCGAGGCCCACGCTGATGGAGCCGAGCGAGGCGGGGTCGACGGCCCACAGCTTCGCGAGCTGCTCGTCGCCCAGGTCCCGCGAGTAGAAGATGCCGGCGTCGGCCAGCAGCGCCGCGCGAGCGTCGGCCTCTTCGCCCTCCGAGACCTCGAGCGCGCCGTCGTCGTCATCGCGCTCGGCTTCGCTCTCGTCGGCGAGCTCGGCCTGGGCGGTGGGCGCGGCGGCCTCGACCTCGGGCGCGAAGGCCGCGACGCCGGCGTCAGCGCTCGCCACCACCTCGATCGCCGCGGGCTCGACGGGCAGCGGCGGGGCCTCGAGGCTCGAGTCTGCGCCCAGCGCGAGGCACGACCACAGCACTGCGCTGGCGAAGAGGGCTCGGAGCATCGTGGGGGCGCACCTTCTGCCGTCAAACTCGTTGCGGCGTCAAGGAGCCTGCACCACGCCGTGACGTTCCGCGAATTTAAAGAGCCGCTCCACGAAGGCGCGCGGGCGCTCCATCTGCGGCATGTGGCCGAAGCCCTTCACCTCGTGCACCTCCGCGTGCGGCGGCAGGTGCGCGCGGAAGTAGTCGAGGCCCTCGTAGGGGAGCAGCTTCTCGCTCTGGCCCCAGATGAGCAGCGTGGGCATGGCGAGGGCGCGGAGCTGCTCCGGCGTGGCGAGATCGGCGTGCGTCACCTCGTCGACGATGCGGCGCACGGTGTCGGTGCTGACCATCTTGCGCAGCTCGTCGGCGAAGAAGAGCAGCGGCAGCGGCGCGCGGTGGAAGAGCTTGTGCGCCAGCTCGCGGGCCCCGCGCGCGTCGGCCACGCGGAAGCTCTGCAGCAGCCCCGCGAGGCGCGCCTCGCTCACCCGCGCGCCGGCGGGCGAGACGAGGCCCAGGGCCCGCACCGCGGCCGGCTCCTCGAGCGCGGCGCTCAAGGCCATGCCGCCGCCCAGGGAGTTGCCCACGAGGAAGACGGGCTCGCCGATGACCTCCCGGCGAAAGGCGCGCAGCACCGCGACGTGCTCGCGCAGCGCCAGCGGGCCGGCGCCTGGCCGCGGCGAGAAGCCGTTGCCGGGCAGGTCGAGCGCGTAGACCTCGCCGAAGCGGCGCGCGAGCGGCGCCAGGGTGCGGAAGAAGGCGTTGGCGCTGCTGCCCAGCCCGTGCACGAGGAGCAGCGGCGGGCCGCGCCGCGCGCGGTGGGCCCGGTAGTAGTGCACGCGGTGGCCGTGGAGCTCGACGGTGCGGCTCGCCACGCCGGCGACGCCGAGGCCGCGGCGCACGGCGCGGTTCGCCAGAGACAACCATTCCATGCGGCGCATTGTGCGCGAGGTGGGCCGGGCGCCGCTACCTCACTCCTCGGGCCGGAGCCACGGCAGCGGGTCGATGGCCTGCCCGCCCTTGCGGATCTCGAAGTAGAGGTAGGCGCCCTTGAGGCTCCCGGTGTCGCCCACCTGGCCGAGGGCCTCGCCCTCTTCCACCTCGTTGCCCACGTCGACCTGGCTGTTGGCCAGGTGCGCGTAGAGCGAGTGGTAGCCGCCGCCGTGGTCGACGATGACGAGGTTGCCGTAGCCCTTGAGCCAGCCTGCGTAGACGACGGCGCCGGTGCCCACGGCCCGCACCTCGGCGCCGGCCTTCGCGCGCAGGTCGAGGCCCTTCTGCAGGGTGACGGTGTTGAAGCGCGGGTTCACCACCTTGCCGAAGCCGACCTCCACCAGGCCGTCGGCGGGGTACGGGAGCTGGCCGCGGCGCGCGCGGAAGCCAGAGGCGCCGGCGCTGCCCTGCAGCTCGCTCACCATGGCGGCGAGCTCGGCCTCGGTGCGCTCGAGCTCGGCGACGAGGCGGCCCATGCGGTTCTCCTCGGCGGTGACGGAGGCGAGCAGATCCTTGAAGCGCGAGAGCCGCGCGGCGCCCACCGCCTGCTCGGCCTTGAGCGCCACGAGCGAGCGCTGCGCGGTGGCCTCGAGGCGCTCGAGGCGGTTCGACTGGCGGCGCTGCCAGTCGGCGAGCAGCGCCAGGGCCTCGAGCTCGCCGACGTCGGCGGCCACGAGCGTGCGCAGCGCGCGCTGCCGGCGCACCACGGTGGCGAAGTCGCCGGCCGAGAGGAGGAAGCCGAGCGCGTCGCGGCGGGTGAGGCGGTAGAGCGACACGAGGCGGGGCCTGAGGCGGCGCTGCTGCACGGCCACGGCGGCGGCGAGGAGGTCGGCCTCCTGCCGGGCGCCGCTCACCTGGCGGGTGACGCGCGCGACGACCTGCTCCAGGCCCGCCGCGCGCCGGGCGGAGTCGCGGGCCAGGCGCTCGAGGGTGTCGAGGAGCGTGAGGAGGTCCTTCTTCTCGTCGGCCACGGCGTCGAGGGCCGTCTTCTCGGCGGCGAGCCGCGCGGCGAGCTGATCGTGCTCGTCCTCGACGTCGCCCGCCGCGAGCGCCAGGGCCAGCAGCAACGCCGTCGTCATACGCGCAGGAACCTCCGCACGGCGATGAAGCTGCCCAAAAGGCCCAGGAGCAGCCCCGCGCCGAGCTGCTCCAACCCGAGCCGCGGCCAGGGCACGGCGAAGCGGCCGCCCAGGAGCAGGAAGCCCAGCAGCTCGCCGCCCTCGCGCTCGACCCAGCGCACGAGGCCGAAGACGAGCCCGAAGGCCAGCGCCCCCGAGAGCAGCCCCTGGAGCGCGCCCTCGATGAGGAAGGGCACGCGCACGAAGCGGTCGGTGCCGCCGACGAGCTTCTGGATCTCGATCTCTTCCCGGCGCGCGAAGATGGCCAGCTGCAGCGTCGCCGACACCACGATGATGGTGGTGAGGAAGACGAGCGCGAAGCCGACGAAGCTGGCCACGCGGAGCGCCCGCGAGATGAGGCCCAGGCGCGCGAGGGCCTCCTCGCCGTAGTCCACGCCCGAGACGAAGGCCTGAGCGCGGGTGCGCGCGGCGAGCTCCTCCAGGGCGGCGACGTCGCGGGCCGCCTCGGGGAGCTGCACCTCGAGGGTCCACGGCAGGGGGTTGTCGCCCACGTCGACCAGCGCGCGGCCCTGGTCGCCGAGCTGCGTGGCGAGGCGGCCGAGGGCCTCTGCGGGCGAGACGCGGCGCACGGTGCCGCCGGTGCGGTTGGCGAGCGCCTGCTCGAGCTCGTCCACCTTGCCGGGCGGGGCGTCGGGCACGAGGTAGACGGTGAACTCCACCTGCCCGCCGAGGGAGCCGACGAGGGCGTCGAGCTGCGCGGCGGCGATGCGCGCCACGCCGTAGCCCAGCAGCGAGAGCGTGAGGGCCGCCACGGCGATGACGTGCACGAAGGGCGAGCGCACGATGCTGCCCACGGCCGTGCGGACGAAGTAGGCGAGCGTGGCCCCGGTGCTCATGCGCGGGGCATTCTGGCGGGCGTGGCCCAGAGAGCAACAGCGGCGGCGTCCCTGCTACCATCGCCGGTGATGCACCCCACCCCCGCCCAGCTCGCAGCGGTGATGATCGAGCGCGCGCGCCGCGACCTCGAGGCGCGCTCGAAGGAGGCCGAGCGCGCGCGGGCCGCGGTGCTGGAGGTGCTGCGCCCGGCGCTCGTGCGCGGAGAGGTGACCCGGGCGTGGATCATCGGGAGCCTCGCCCTGGGCTACTTCGGCGAGGGCTCCGACGTGGACGTGGTGGTGGAGGGGCTCGAGCGCGCGCGGGAGGGGGCGCTCCGGAACGCGCTGGAGGACGCGACGCACCTGGAGGTCGACCTCCTGCGCCTGGAGGAGCTTGACGCGGGCTTTCGCGAGGCCGTGCTGCGTGACGGGGAGGTCGTCTCGTGAGCCCCGCCGTCCTGGCCGGCCAGCGGCTCGCGGCGCTCGCGGCATCGCTCCACAGAGATCTCGAGCGCCTCGGCGCTCACGAGCAGGTGGCTCGGCAGCTCGCGGCACAGTGGACCACTCGACGAGACGAGCCGGCGCAGCGCGCCTGGGCCGCGATGACGCTCCACGCCTGGTACACGGGCCTCGAGAGCCTCGTGGAGCGCGTGCTGCGACAGGTGGACGGGGAGGTGCCCACTGGCGCTGAGTCTCACCGGCGCGTGCTCGAGCAGGCGCAGCTGGAGCTCCCGACCGTGCGGCCGGCGCTCGTGCCCGCCGACGCCGACCTGCCGCTTCGAGACCTGCTGGCGTTCCGGCACTTCTTCCGAAATGCCTACGCGGTCGAGCTGGATCCCCAGCGCCTCGAGGAGAACCTCGCGCGGCTCCTCACCGCGGCGCCGCTCGTGACGGCCCAGGTGCGGAGCGTGGCCGAGTTCTTCGAGCGCGCCGCCGAGACCGCCCGGCGCAGCGACACGCCCTGAGCGGAGGCCGCCGGGCATGAGGCACGCTCGACTTCGCGCGCCCCGTCACGAGTCGGCTCGGCGTCGGGTCGGTGCGTCACCGGGGCAGCGGGGCGCGCAGGTGACGTGCACCGAAACCGCCAGCCGCCCAGCGGGCGACTACTGGTCCTGCGCCATGAGCCGCGCCGCCTTCTCGCCGCGCTCGTCGGACACCAGCGCGCCGCGCTCGAGCCGCAGCGTGCGCTTCTCGTAGCGCTCGATGAGGCTGGCGTCGTGCGTGGCCACGATGACCGTGGTGCCGCGCGCGTTGACGTCGCACAGCAGGTCCATGATCTCCACCGTCAGCGCGGGGTCCAGGTTGCCGGTGGGCTCATCGGCGAGCAGCATCGCCGGGTCGTTGACCAGCGCGCGCGCGAGGCTGACGCGCTGCTGCTCGCCGCCCGAGAGCTTCATGGGCGAGACGTCGGCCTTGTGCTCGAGGCCCACGCGCCGGAGCATCTTGATGCTGCGCTCGCGCACCTCCTCGCGGGGCGTGCCCAGCACGTCGAGCGTGAAGCCCACGTTCTCGGCCACGGTGCGCGTGGGCAGCAGCTTGAAGTCCTGGAACACCACGCCGATGTTCCGCCGCAGGTAGGGGATGGAGGACTCCCGCACCCGGGCGATGTTGCGCCCGGCGATGAGGATCTGCCCGCGCGTCGGGCGCTCGGCGAGGAACATGAGCTTGAGCAGCGTCGACTTGCCGGCGCCCGAGGGCCCGGTGAGGAAGACGAACTCGGCCTTGTCGAGGTCGAGGTTGATGTCCGTCAGCACGGGCGGGTCGCCCGGGTACGCCTTGGTGACGTGGAACATCTGGATCATCGCGGGGCCCGACCTTTCCACGCGGCGTCGCCGGCCGCCACGGGGTCAGGACAGGAGGCGGCGGCGGTGGGCCTCGCGCTCGAGGGCCTCGCGGTGCTCGGGCGCGGCGATGGCCAGCAGGGCCCGCGCGCGCTGCCGCAGCGACTTCGCCGTCAGGTCGGCCACGCCGTGCTCGGTCACCACGTAGCGCACGTGCGCGCGGGTGGTGACGACGCCGGCCCCGGGCTTGAGCTGGGCGACGACGCGGCTCTCGCCCTTCGAGGTGACGGACGGCAGGGCGATGATGGCCTTGCCGCCCTCCGAGAGCGCCGCGCCGCGGATGAAGTCCATCTGCCCGCCCACGCCCGAGTAGATGCGCTCGCCGATGGAGTCGGCGACGACCTGGCCCGTCAGGTCGACCTCGATGGCGGAGTTGATGGCCGTCATCTTCGGCTGCTGGCGGATGACGGTGGTGTCGTTGACGTCGGCGCAGTCGCGGAACTCCACGGCCGGGTTGTCGTGCACGAAGTCGTAGAGCGCGCGGGTGCCCATGACGAAGCTGGCCACGGTGCGGCCGCGCTGGCGCGTCTTCTTCTCGTTGGTGATGACGCCCCTCTCGAGCAGCGACAGCAGCCCGTCGCTGAACATCTCGGTGTGCACGCCCAGGGCCCGGTGGTGCTCGAGCTGCCGGAGCACCGCGTCGGGCACCGCGCCGATGCCCATCTGCAGCGTCGCGCCGTCCTCGATGAGCGAGGCCACGTGCCGGGCGATGGTCTGCTCGAGCGGCGTGCCCTCGGCGGCGTGGTGCTCGAAGAGGGGCGCGTCGACCTCGCAGAGCGCCGCGAAGCGCGACACGTGCACCGCCCCGTCGCCGAGGGTGCGGGGCATGCGCGGGTTCACCTGCCCGACGACGAGGCGGGCCGTCTGCACCGCGGCCACCGTCGCGTCCACCGAGGTGCCGAGCGAGACGAAGCCGTGCGCGTCGGGCGGGCTCACGTGCACCAGGGCCACGTCGAGGGGCATGGCGCCGCTGCGGAAGAGCCGGGGGATCTCCGAGAGGAAGACGGGCGTGTAGTCGGCGCGGCCCTCGTTGACGGCAGCGCGCAGGTTGGCGCCCACGAAGAGCGCGTTGGGGCGGAAGGCGCGGGCGACGCCGAGCGCGGCGTGCGGCGCGCGGCCCTCGAGGTGCAAGTGCACCGTCTCGACGGCCTCGAGCTCGCCGGCCCGCGCGGCGAGGGCCTCGAGCAGCGCCTCGGGCGTGGCGGCCTGGCCCTGCACGTAGACCCGGTCTCCGGAGCGAACGTGACTCACGGCCTCGGCGATGGTGACGGGCTTCATGGAGCGCGTCCTGCTCCAGCGCGCGCCCGGCGGCAAGCGGCGATGACGGGACGTGCGGAGGTGCGACGTGCGGAGGTGCGGCGTGCGGAGGTGCGGCGTGCGGAGGGCGACCTGCGGAGGTGCGACGTGCGGAGGTGCGACGTGCGGAGGTGCGGCGTGCGGAGGTGCGGCGTGCGGAGGTGCGGCGTGCGGAGGGCGACGTGCGGAGGTGCGGCGTGCGGAGGTGCGACGTGCCGCGTGCGGAGGCGCCGCGTGCCCCAGCGGCCCGCGAGGGCGCTCGTCGGCCAGAACGCAGCCGACCGCTCCGGGCCGTCAGGCCACGTCCCCGCCCCCACTTCCCGGCGTTGCTTCGCCCTCGCGCTCGACGAGGTATCGGCGCCCCAGCGGTCGCAGCGCGAGGGCCAGCGCGAGGATGCCGACCACCAGCCGCAGCACCACCTGCCCCCGCGGCGGCGCGGCGCCCTGCCGCAGCACCAGCACGCCCGGCAGCGGAGGCGTCACCTCCATCTCCAGCGAAGTCAGCCAGCCGGTGACGACGGGTGGCTGGGTCAGCGCCGCCGCCTCGGGCAGCAGCGCTGCGCCGGCGTCCGGTGACGGAGCGGCGAGCCGCGCGAGGAGCCCGGGCTCCGCCGCCTCAGGCAGCAACGCTGCGCCGGCGTCCGGTGACGACGGCAGCGGTGACGGGGCGGCGAGCCGCGCGAGGAGCCCGGGCTCCTCCGCCTCGAGCAGCACGGGCGCGCCGGCGCGGCTGCCGAGCCCGACGAAGCGCCGCGGCCCCGCCTCGTGCACCACGCGGAGGTCGAGCTCGCAGCCGGTGAGCGACACCCACCTCGGGCCCGCAGGCGCCGCGAGCCACGCCGCGCAGTCGAGCGGCTCGGGCTTCACCTGCGTCACGTGCCGGAGGTCGAGGGCACCCAGCACCATCACCACCAGCCCCAGGCCGGCCAGCAGCAACGTACCGACCGCGCCGCCCCAGCCCAGGTCACCGCCGAGGAGTCTCACCAGCTTCACGCCGGGCAGCATCACACGGGCGACGCCCGGTGCTGGCGGAAGAACCGACGCGAAGGTGCCCGATGGACGCCCCTCGCGATGCGGAGCGGCACCGCGGCACCGCGGCACCCGGAGCTCGACGGCGAGGTGGCGCAGGCCCCGCGCCGAAGCCTGCGCGGCGCCCCCTCAGTGTCCCCGCGCCTCACCGCGGCAGCCGCACCTCGACGTCGGAGCGCCCAGACCGAGCAGGCTCGATGGAAGGCCGGCGCGCACCCCCTCGACCGCCCAGCGCCGCTGCGGCCCGCCGTGGAGGCCGGTACGGAGGCCCCTCTTATACGGTGCACCTGCGCGTCACCGCGGCAGCACCCCGCCGGAGCGGAGCCGGCGCCGCGGCGCCCCTATTATACGGTGTCCCCGCCCCTCACCGCGGCAGCAGCACCTCGACGTCGTACTGACGCGCCGGCCCGCCCGAGATGAGCAGCCGCCCGCCGGGGAAGTCGAGGGGCCCCACGCCGGCCAGCCGCGCCACGGGGTTGGGCCCGGCACGGTCGACGCAGCCGCGGGCCTCGGCCGTGGCGCAGTCGGCCAGCGGAGCGCCGTCGTCGACGAAGCCCGCGGCGCCGCTGGCCAGCACGACGTAGGCGGTGCCGTCGCGCTCGACGAACTCGCTGCCGCCGCCGGCCACGAGGAAGAGGGCGCGCTCACCTTGCACGTCGTCGAGGTCCACCGTGGGCGGGTCGGCGGGCAAGAGCGTGTCGACGCGCGAGGGCAGCCGCGGCACGACGGTGCCCGGGCGCAGGAACATCGGCAGCTCCGTCACCGGCGCGGGCACCACCACCTCGGCCGGCCCGGCGGCGCGGGTGGCGCCGTCCCACGACACCCACTCGCCCGGCGGCAGGTACACCGTGCGCGAGGTCGCGCCCTCGTCCACCACCGGCGCCACGAGGATGCCGCCGCCCAGGAAGTACTGGTCGCTCACCGTCCACCCGCGCGCGTCGCCGGGGAACATCACGGGCAGCCCGCGCACCGTGGGCACGCCGCTGACCTCCGCCTCGGCCGAGTGCGCGTCGAGGTACGGGTAGAGCTGCACGTGGAAGCGCGCCCAGCGCTTGTAGTGCGCGAGCGTCTCGGTGTCGGAGTCGAGCTTCCAGTTCTTCCGCGCGTCGATGCCGTGGTGCGTGCGCATCACCGGCGTCAGCGCGCCGAGCGAGGTCCAGCGGAAGAAGAGCTCCTTCGTCGAGGGCGGGTTGGTGGCCGACTGGTAGCCGGCGATGTCGTGGGCGTACGTGTTGACGCCGGCGAGCCCCAGGTTGATGCCCATGGGGATGACGGTGAACAGCCCGTCGTCCTTGTGGAAGCTGGTGCGCTGGTCGCCGGCCCACACCACCGGCGTCACGAGGTTGCTGCCCAGCCACCCGGCGCGGGCGAAGAAGGTGCGCTGCACGCCGTCGGCCTTGCGCTCGTCGAGCACCTCCTGGTTGAGCTGCGCCCAGTCGCGCGCGTAGCGGTTGTGGGCCTCGAGCGGGTCCTCGCCGCTGGCCAGCACCGCGTCGTGCGGCAGCCACTCGCCGTAGTCCGCCATCCACCCCGTGAAGCCGGCGTCGAGGGCTTGCCGCAGGTAGCCCTTCACCCACTCGCGCGTCTGCGGCCGCGAGAGGTCGGCCAGGCCCGTGGGCTTGAAGGTGACGCCGCTGAAGAGGTACGCGCCGCCGTCGGGGCTCAGCACGAAGTGCCCGCCGTCGGCGGCCTCGTCGAAGACGCGCGTGCCCTGCACGAGGAAGGTGTTGAAGTACGCCTGCCACGAGTAGCCCTGCGCGGTGAGCTCCGCGGCCAGCGCCTCCACGTCGGGGTAGAGCGTGCGGTCCACCGCCCAGTCCTCCACGAGGCGGTAGCCGGTGGGCGCGTCTTCGCCGCCGCGGAAGTCCTCCGTCCAGATGGCGCTGGAGGGGATGCCGTTGTCGCGCAGGAGCGCCGCGAGGCGCCGCACCTCGGCGGGGCCGAAGATGGCGTCGTTCCACGGCGCGAAGGCCATGGGCGGCGGGCGCAGCGGGCGGCCCAGCACGCGGCCGGTGGCGCGGCTGACGGCCTGCGCCGGCGGGCCCTCGAAGAGCCACAGCGTGAAGCGGTTGCTCCACACCTCGACGCGGAAGACGTCGTCGGCCTTGCTGCACACCTCGAAGACGCTGCGCGCGTCGGAGCCCACGAGGCCCAGGTAGCCGCGGTTGCTGACCCAGGTGGGCAGCCCGAAGCTCGAGGCGTGGCGCGTGCCCTCGAGGAACCAGATCTCCGGGTACTCGTCGTCGGCCATGCGCTTGCCGATGCCGGGCTCGCTCGTCCACACCGCGACGGTGTGGCCGCGGTGGTCGATGCCGTCGGCCTGGCCGCCGAAGCCGAGGAAGCGATCGGCCGCGTCGCAGCGGAAGGCGAGCGAGAGGCGGTTGGTCGCCGGGTCCGCCGCGGTGAAGGTGAGAGCGAGCTCCCCCGGGCCGGTCGAGGCGGCCTTGACCGCCACCACCTCGCCGCCGGCCGCGTCGCGCCAGGCGCCCTGCAGCTCGGGGCCGGTGCTGACCGACCAGGCGAAGCGCTGCCCCTCGGTCCACACGGGGCGGTTGTCGGTGATGCGGAAGCTGCCGTACTGGGTCTCGTAGCGCGCGCGGCCGACGCGGGTGGCCACCGGCGCCACGCCCTCGGCCGACTCCAGCAGCACGCGGCCTTCGGCCTTCACCGCGAAGCGCGTCTCGCTCGCCTCGAGCACCAGGCCCCCCAGGGTGGGCGGGGCAGGCGGACAGGCAAACATCAAGAGGACGGCCACCAGGCAGAGCGCGCGCACGGCCGCTGCCTAGCGCACCCTGAGGAGAAAATGGGCGGCGGCCAGCACGGAGTCGGCCGCCGCCCGGCGTGTCAGTGGGGGAGCGCCGGCCCGCCGCGCGGCTTCTCGTACGACTCCCGCACGTGCAGCCGGCCGTCGAGCGGCAGGACGTCGAGGTGCAGGGTGAGCGAGCCGTCGCGGTTCAGCTCCGCCCAGCCGGCGCGCACCCAGATGCTGCCCTGGCGCGCCTGCTTGATGGAGAAGATGGCCAGCGCCTTCCCGGGTTCGAGCATGGTGGTTCCTCCTTTCCGTCGCGGGGTGCCCTCCCCCACGGCGGGGCGTCACCGAGCGAGCCCCGTGCCAGCGCGACCCCGCCTTGCCGCCGCGGGGCGCCGTCCGCGCTGGCAGATGGCAGCCAGACGCTCCACCCGGGGTCTCAGCCGCGGGCTCCGCTCGGGGAGCCATGTGGTGCAGTGTCACGGGAAGGCGTCAATTGTCCGACCTGCACCGAGAAGTGTGTTTGACGCCAACGGTTCATGTCGCTACTGAGCCCCTTCGTTTCGTCGCCTTCCCCACGCGCCGTCCCTCTCCCGTATCGAGGTCCCGTATGACGACCTTCACCCGCGCCGCCGCGCTCGCCCTGTCTGCGCTCGCCCTGGCCTGCACTCAGGTCACCCCCGCGAAGCCGCCGCCCGACGCCCCTCGCATCGAGTCCTTCACGGCCGCGAAGAGCCTGCTCAGCGCCGGGGAGCCCGTGCGCCTCTCGTTCACCACGGTCGGGGCCGATCGCGTGAGCCTGGTCAGTGATCTGGGCGAGGCCATTCAGCTCGAGGGCACGGTGGCCGAGGGCGGCGCGTCGGTGGCGCCCACGCGCACCAGCTTCTACGTGCTCAAGGCCGAGGGGCCCGGGGGCAGCACCACCGCCTTCGTGCAGCTCGCCGTGAGCGAGCCCCTGCGCGAGGCCTTCTTGATCGCCGTGCCGCCGGAGCTCGAGGCGGGCCAGTCGGGCCAGCTCCTCTGGTCGGCCGTGGGGGCGGGCAGCGTGACGCTGACCGAGCGCGGCGGCGCGCCGACGACGCTCATGGGCACCTCGGGCATCGTCACCATCAGCCCCGCGCGCAGCACCGGCTACCGCCTCTCGGCGCAGGGCGCCCCGGGCACGCCCGCCATCGAGGCCCTCGCGGAGGTGCGCGTGAGCCCGGCCATCGGCGCCTTCACCATCGACGCCCCCACGGGCGTGAAGGCCGGCGAGCCCCTCACCTTCGCGTGGACCACGCGGGCCGCGGCGCGCGTCATCATCACCGAGCGCACCCTGGGCCGCCTCACCGAGGTGACCGACGCCGCGCAGGTGGCCGCGGGCTCCTTCACCTGGACCGTGCCCGCCATGCTGCCCTCGGGCGTCGCGCTCGGAGACGGCGTGCCCCTGGCCTTCACGCTGACGGCCGCCGACGGCATGGACAGCGCGGTGCGCACGCTCTCGCTCGTCTCGGGCGATGGCCCGGCCTTCGAGCGCCTCACGGCCCCGGAGGTGGCGACGGTGGGCAAGCCCTTCACGCTCGCGTGGAAGACGGTGAACACCGCCAGGCTGACGGTGCAGCTCGCGGGCCTCACCATCTTCGAGACCCTCGCCAACACGCCGGCCCGCGCCCTCGAGGGGAGCGTCGCGCTGCCGGGCCCGCAGGCCGACAGCGACTACGTGGTCATCGCCACCGACGCCTCGGGCCGCAGCGCCCAGCGCACCCTGCGCGTGCGCGTGGTGCAGCCGCCGGTCATCACCGTCTTCACGGCGCCCGCCACGCTGGCGTCGGCCGGCAGCCAGGCCGCCGTGCAGTGGACGACGCAGAACGCCGAGCGCGTGACGCTGCGCCTGGAAGACGGGCCGACGCTGGCCCTCGTGACGGTGCCCAGCCAGGTGGCCTCGGGCAGCGCCATGGTGACGCTGGCCTCGAGCGCGGCGCTGACGCTGGTGGCCACCAACGCCGCCGGTGACTCGGTGATGGAGACGCGGGTGGTCCGCGTGAGCGGCGCCGCCGCCTTCGTCACCCCCACCCCGGCCCTGCGCAGCACCACCGGCACGGCGACCCTCGAGTGGCAGCTGACGGCCCTGGGCGTGACGGAGGTCGTCGGCCTCGACACCCCGCCGCCTGACGCGGGCGTGGGCTCCACCGCCTTCGTGGACCTGGCGACCTCGGCGACGGCGAGCGAGCTCACCTTCCTGGAGCCCAACGACGGCTCGGAGCTCATCCCCGACCAGGCGGGCTTCGTCTTCCCCCTCGCCGGGCGCGCGATGCCCGAGCTGTGGGTGTCGGCCAACGGCTTCATCGCCTTCGCCAAGCCCGCGGCGCTCCCCACCAACGCCGACATCGGCCTTTCGACCAACTCCTCGCCGGCGATGGTGGCCCCCTTCTGGGACAACCTCATCGTGCCGGCCACGGGCAAGGTGCTCTACGAGCTCAAGACGGACAGCACCACCAACGAGCGCTTCCTCGTGGTGCAGTGGAACAAGGTGCAGATCTCCGGCGCGACGACCTCCGAGCTCACCTTCCAGGCGCAGCTCTTCGAGACCGGCCAGGTGCGCCTGGTGTACGGCACGATGACGGGCACGCTGACCAGCGCCACGGTGGGCGTGAAGGCGGCCCACGAGGCCGTGCGGCAGCGCTTCATGTACAACGCCTCGGGCGGCCCGGTGGTGGCCGACCTCGAGCTCAACTACTTCGTCGGTGGCCCGGCCGACGGCACCCTCGGCGTCAGCCGGGCGACGAGCCGCCGCCTCAACTTCTTCGGCCGCACCCCCACGGGCCTGATGGCCGTCAGCGCCGAGGTGCGCACCTTCGGCCTGGGCGACATCGCCGTCACCGAGGCCATGCCCTTCCCCGCCACGGGGGCCAGCGCCGGCCAGTGGCTCGAGCTGCGCAACACCCTCACCACGCCGCTGGAGGTCGAGGGGCTCATCGTCACCTCCCTGGGCTCGAGCGTCGACGGCGGCTACGTGCTGCCGCAGCGGCGGCTCAACCCCGGCGAGTACCTGGTGCTCGGTGAGAGCACCGACATGACGGCCAACGGCGGGGTGACGGTGAACCTGGTGATGACCGACGTGCCGCTCTCGGCGCAGGACTCCGTCAACGTGCTGGTGCAGGAGACCTCCGTCGCCTCGCTCTCGTGGGACGGTGGCACCCAGGGCGAGTCGATCTTCGTGCAGGAGGGCCTGCTGGTGGCCCCGGGCAACGCGGTGAGCTGCGCGCGCTCGCGCACCTTCGGGCCCAGCGGCGCCTTCGGCACCCCGGGCGCCGTCAACGAGACCTGCGCGCCCTACACCATCACCCGCGTCGACGCCGGCTACGTGGACCTGACGGGCAGCATGGAGCTGCTCGCGAGCGCCAGCGACTACACGGGCATCGGCACCGTGCCCCTGCCCAGCCCCTTCACCTACTTCGGGCAGCAGTACACGAGCTTCAACCTCTCGCTGGGCGGCGGCTTCTTCTCGTTCGGCACCCCCCTCACCTCGGCGTACGTCGCCAACCCCACGGCGCCCAGCACCACCGAGCCCAACGGGGTCGTCGCCCCCTTCTGGGGCGAGATCGTCCGCAACTCCGGCAGCGACGGCGACGGCGCCGTCTTCCTGCGGCGCGACGCCACGCGCACCATCATCTCGTGGCAGGACTTCCGCGTGTACGCGGACTTCAACTCGCACATCTACTTCCAGGTGCACCTGGTGGACCCCGACATCATCGAGTTCCACTACGGCTCGATGGAGACGGGGGCGACGCAGCAGAGCAACATCGACAAGCACAAGGGCAGCTCCGCCACCGTGTGGCTCGAGAACCCCGCGGGCACCCTCGCGGTGCCCTGGAGCGTCAACGAGCAGCGCCTTTCTTCCAACATGAGCCTGCGCTTCACGCCGGTTCCCTGACCACCACCATGGACCGCACGATGACGACCCTTCGCCCGTCCCAGGTTCTCCGCGCCGGCCTCGTCGGCCTGCTGCTGGCCGCCGGCCTCGGCTGCCCACCGGCGCTGCAGCCCGACCCGCTCGAGCCCGCGCCCAGCATCACCCGCTTCACCGCCTCGGCCACGCAGGTCGAGAGCGGCGGCCGCGTCACCCTCGAGTGGGCCGTGGAGAACGCCACGGAGCTGCGCATCGAGGAGCTGGCCCTGGGGCTGCTCTCGGGCGTCGAGGGCGCCTCCGGCTCGGTGGAGGTCGCGGTGTCGAAGCCCGCCCTCTTCGTGCTCACGGCGCGCAACGCCCGCGGCGCGACGGACAGCGCCGTGGTGGCCGTGCAGCTCACCGGCGCGCCCGGCGCGCTCCTCTTCACCGCGGCGCCCCTCGCGGTCGAGGCCGGTGACGCGGTGACGCTGGCCTGGTCGGCGCCCGGCGCCGAGAGCCTCACCATCACCGCCGCGCCCGGCGGCCCCGTCGACCTGGGCACGCAGGGCAGCGCCGGCTCGCTGGTGCTGCACCCGACGGTGACGACGACCTACACGCTCGAGGCCGGCGGCCGCGCGGCGACGGCCACCGTCACCGTGCGCGCGGCCATCACCGCCTTCACCGCGACGCCCGAGGCGGCCCTGCCCGGCGCCACCGTCACGCTGGCGTGGACCACCGTCAACGCCGAGCGCGTGCAGCTCCGCGCGCCTGGCCGGGCCACCCTCTTCGACAGCGCCGACGGCGGCATGGTGGCCTCGGGCACCTTCACCGACACGCTGCCGGCGACGGTCGACCCGGCCATGGTGTTCCCCTACGAGCTGACCGCCACCGCGGGCGGGCTCACGCTGACGCGCGCGGTGCAGGTGACCGTCGCCGGCAGCCCCGCCATCACCAGCTTCACGGCCCCCCCTGCGGTGCGCGCGGTGGACGGCGGCGTGATGACGCTGGCCTGGACCACCTCCGGCGCCGACGCGGTGAGCCTCTCGGCCAACGGCACCGAGTTCTTCCGCAGCCGCGACCGGGCCGAGGCGGTGAGCGGCAGCGTCGACCTTCCCGCGCCGACCGTCGACACCACCTACGAGCTGACCGCCACCGCCGAGCGCGGCGGCCGGGCCACGTCGACGAAGGTCGTCGAGAGCGTGGGCCTGCCCTCGGTGACGGTGACGGCGAGCGCCACCACGCTGACGGGCGGCAGCCCGGTGACGCTGAGCTGGTCGGGGCAGAACCTGCGCAACGTGGCCATCAGCCGCCCGGGCGTGGGCCTCGTCTACCGGGGCAGCGGCATGCTCGACACCGGCTCGACGATGGTGCGCCTCAACCAGGGCGCCACCTTCACCCTCACGGCCGACAACGGCCTGGGCCAGGCCACGACCGCCACCTACCCGGCCATCACCGTCACCTCGCCCATCACGCTCACCGTCGCCCAGACGGGCAGCCTGCGCCTGGGCCAGGATGTCACGGTGTCGGGGCCGACGGCCGGCGCCAACCTCATCGGCCTGCCGCACCGCGACGTGACGGAGCGCCTCGCGTCGACCGGCTTCGTCGACATCTCGAGCACCGGCACGCGCCTCACCTTCCCCACCACCGGCAACATCGTGGCGCCCCTCGACACCGACTTCCGCACGGTGCTCTTCGGCCGCACGGTGGGTGAGCAGATTCGCGTCTCGCGCTACGGCTACCTCGTCTTCGGCGACTACCTCAACGGCTTCAACTCCGTCGACGAGGCCCTGCCCTCAGCGAAGCTGGAGCCCATGGCCGTGGCCCCCTACTGGGAGAGCCTCACGTCGACGGGCGTCTTCTGGGAGGTGCGCTCGAGCGGCGGCGCCTCGACGCTGGTGGTGCAGTGGACGTCGTCGACCTCGTCGGTGCAGGCGCTCATCTCGAGCAGCGGGCAGATCGACTTCGAGTACGGCAGCCTGCCGAGCACCGTGGCTGGCAAGGCCGGCATCATGGGGCCGACGCTGGAGTCGTCTCTCGCGGCGCCGGGCACCCTGGCCGTGGGCCGCGGCCTCACCTTCTTCGGGCCGAAGCCTTCGCCCGTGTCGGTGCCCGCCTTCTTCACCGGCCGCGTCAGCGCCTTCGTGGAGCTGGCCGCCGGCGAGGCCGTGCGCGCCGAAGGCACGCTGACGGCGACCCTGGTGCGCGGCGATCAGCTCGCCCTCACCGAGGCCCTCGCGCAGCCCACCGTGGGCCCCGCCGGCCAGTGGCTGGAGTTCACGAGCTGGGCCCAGGGCCCCATCGACCTGACGGGCTGGGCCCTCGGGCTCCCCGACGGCGGCTCGGCCGCGCTCTCGGGCACGCTGCCTGCCGGCGGCACCCTGGTGGTGGGCACCAACGCCGACCCCGCCTTCAACGACGACGCGGGCGTGCAGCTCGCGGTGGCGGGCCTCGCCCTCGAGGCAGACCCGTGGGTGTCGCTCACCCGTGCCGGCCTGCACCAGACCTTCGACCTGGGCTTCGCCGACGGCGGCCGCCCCGGCGCGGGCGTGGCGCTGGTGGGTGATCTGGGCCCCTACGCCGTGGCGTCGGGCTCGGGCTTCGCGGCCGGGGCCCGCACCTGCGCCGCGACGCAGGGCTTCGGCAGCCAGGCGCCGCTGCAGCTCGGCACGCCGGGCCGCGACACGGGCTGCGGCTTCCCCTACGCGAAGACGACCATCGCGCCTGGCTACTTCGACATCTCGAGCACGGGCACGGCGGTGGCCTTCACGAGCCTCCGCGACGCGAACACCGAGGTGAGCCTCGCGGCGGCGCCGGTGCCCTACTTCGGCGTGGCGCAGACCTCGATGCTGGTGAGCACCAACGGCTTCATCAGCTTCGCCAGCACCGCCAGCGCCACGGACCGCTTCACGTACACCTCGCCGAGCACCACCGACACCAACGCGCTGCTCGCCATCTTCGCCGACGACCTCGAGCTCGAGCGCGCGGAGTTCACCGACGCCAACGTCTACGTGCGCCGCGTCGGCCAGGGTGAAGACCCCTTCGCGGCGCCCCCGCACTGGGTGGTGCAGTGGCACCACGTCACGCACTTCGGTGGCTCCGACGACCTCAACTTCCAGGTGAAGCTCTTCGACGACGGCGCCATCGAGTACCACTTCGCCGAGCTGCGCAGCCGCTCGAGCCTGCAGTACGGCTCGGGCGGCAGCTCGGTGACCTGGCTCGAGAGCCCCGACGGCACGCAGGCCCTGACCATCAACGCCAACGCCAGGGTGCCCGGCCTCATGCCGCACTCGGCCTTCCGCTTCGTCCCCCGGTGACCGCCATGACCAGCCTCCAGCCGCAGACCCCGTCTCGCCGGGCCCTCGCCCTCGCGCCGCTCCTCGTGGCCCTGGCGCTCGCCGCCGGCTGCCGGCAGCAGAAGCCCGCCACCCCGGTGCCGCCGGCGCCCAGCGTCGACGCCTTCACCGCCTCGGCCACCAGCGTCGAGGCCGGCGCCGACGTGACGCTGACGTGGAAGACGCGCGAGGCCACCACGGTGACGCTCACCGACGGGAGCGGCGCGGCCCTGGCGGTGCCCGCCGCCCAGCTCGAGGGCAGCACCTCGGTGACGGTGACCCGCACCAGCCTCTTCGTGCTGACGGCGCGCGGGCCCGGCGGCGCCGACGCGAAGGCCCTCTCGGTGACGGTGGGCGAGGGCCCGGCGCCGCTGACGCTGGTGGCCGTGCCCGCCGAGCTCGAGGGCGGCGAGGCCACCACGCTGGCGTGGACGGCGCCCGGCGCGACGGCGGTGACGCTGAGCGCGGGCGGCGCCCCGCTCGACACCCGCGGCCAGACGACGAGCGGCGCGCTGGTGGTCAGGCCCGTGCGCGACACCACCTACACGCTGACGGCCGACGGCCGCACGGCCACCACCTCGGTGACGGTGGGCGTGGCGGTGCTGAGCCTCACGGCGACGCCCGGGGCGGCCGAGGTGGGCGACCCGGTGAAGCTCTCGTGGACGAGCGCCGGCGCGGAGCGCCTCACCCTCAGCTCGCCCGGCCGCGGGCAGCTGCGCGAGGTGACGGCGCCGGCGGAGATCGTCGCCGGCAACTTCGACGACGTGGTGCCGGCCCTGCCGGCCGGCGGCGTGGTGACGTACACGGTGACGGCGCACAAGGGCGCCACCACGGCCACGCGCTCGGTGACGGTGTACGTGGGCACCGGGCTCGAGATCGTGCGCTTCGACGCGCCGCCGGTGGCGTCGGCGGGCACGCCGTACCTGGTGCGCTGGCAGACCGTCGCCGCCGACCGCGTGCAGGTGCTGGTCGACGGCCTGGTGGCCTTCGAGACGCAGGCGGCGGCGGAGGTGGCCCAGGGCGCCTGGAGCTTCCTGGCGCCCCCCAGCGACTTCGAGGTGCAGCTCGTGGCCACCAACGCGCTGGGCGGCCGGGTGACGCGCGCCGCCCAGGTTGACGCGGTGGGCGTGCCCACCTCGGCCACCCTGACGGCGGCGCCGGGCACGGTGCAGGCCGGCGACCCGGTGACGCTCACCTTCGCGGCGGCCGAGGCGCGGCACGTGCGCATCACCGATGGCGCCGGCCTGGCCGTCTTCACCCTCTCGGGCCAGGCGGCCGAGGCGGGCACGGCGACGGTGTACCCGTCGGCCACGACGACCTACACCCTCTCGGCCGACAACCAGCTGGGCAGCACGCCGGTGACGGCGACGGCCACGGTGACGGTCACCGGCGCGGGCCCCGCGGTGGCGCAGTACCCGCCCACCGCGCTCCCGGGGCAGCGCGTGGAGCTGCGGCCGACGCCCGCCGGCGCGCTGCTCTACGGCTTCCCGCACCTCTCGGTGCTGACGAGCTCCGCGGCCAGCTTCGTGGACATCGCGGGCACGGGCCAGCGGGTGCTCGAAGAGGGCGCCAACGTCACCTCGGTGACGCTGCCCTTCACCACCTGGCTGTGGGGCCGCGAGCGGTCGGGCCCCCTCACCATCTCGCGCGCGGGGTGGATGGCCTGGGGCGCCCCGGCGGTCGTCAACTCGTCGCCCACCAGCACGCTGCCCTCGACGACGACCTCGGCGGTGCCGGGCCTCATCGCCCCGCTGTGGGTGGACCTGGTGCTCGACGCCGAGGCGTCGGTGCTGGTGCAGGTGGTGGGCAACGCGCCGGAGCAGCGCCTCGTGGTGCAGTGGGACAAGGTGCGGCTGAGCACCTCGTCGGGCGCGGCCCTCACCTTCCAGGTGCAGGTGCACCAGGCGGGCCTGGTGTCCTTCCACTACAAGACGATGGCCAGCACGACCATCACGCACACCATCGGCCTGCAGGACGACACGCGCACGCGCATGGTGCGCAAGCCGAGCACCAGCACGCTGCCCGACAGCGAGTCGGCGCTCTACTTCTTCAGCCCCATCACCACGCCGGCCGAGGTGCAGGCGCAGGTGGACGCGGAGTGGAGCGGCTTCGTGAAGACGGGCCCGGCCTACACGCTGGTGAAGGGCGCGTTTCGCGTGGTGCGGGTGCCCGAGGAGCTGACGCTCTCGGAGCTCATGTTCCGCCCGGCGGCGACGGTGCCGGCCGGCCAGTACGTGGAGGCGCTGAGCCTGCTCGACACGCCGGTCGACTTGACGGGTTGGTTCTTGCGCTCGGGCACGGGCGAGAGCTTCCAGGTGCCTGACGGAACGACGGTGCCGGCGCGAGGCACGCTGGTGGTGGGCGCCTCGACGGACCGCGCCCAGAACGACGACGCGGGCGTGCAGGTGGCGTGGGGCCCCGCCTTCAGCCTCGGCTACGACGCGGGCTCGGTGAACGTGGGCACGGCCGACGCCGGCTACGGCCTGGTCTTCACGGGGCCGGCTGACGGCGGCACGGGGGCCTCGGTGGAGCTCGACCCCGGCCCCTTCATCTTCCCCGGCACCAGCACGCCGCGCTTCGACTCGTGCTGGGCCACCACGCCCTTCGGCTCGCAGACGCCCTCGCAGCTCGGCACGCCGGGCGCCTCGGCGGGTTGTGGCTTCGGCTACGTGCGCGCGGCCATCACCCCCAACTTCCGCGACATCTCGCTGACGGGCACGGTGCTGCTGCAGCCCACCACGGCCAACGTGCTCGAGCAGAAGTACGAGGTGACGCTGGCGCCCAACTCGGGTGACCCGGCGCCCACGCTCTTCGGCAGCGCGCGGCCCCTGGTGACGGTGAGCAGCTGCGGCTGGCTGACGCTGGGCACCACCAACCCCACCACCTCGGGCATCAGCAGCAACAAGACCTCGCCCAACGCCACGGCCCCCATCGGCACCATCGCCCCCTTCTGGGACGACCTCGAGGCCATGGCCAACGTGTCGGTGCTCCTGTGGCAGAAGGTGGAGCCCAACGTCGACCCGCTCGCGCCGGGCCGCCACTGGATCTTCCAGTGGTCGCACTTCTCGACGGACCTGGGCTCGTCGGGCCCCGACGACCTCAACTTCCAGCTCAAGCTCTTCGAGGACGGCACGGTGGAGTTCCACTACGCCGCCATGACGTCGGGCACGACGAGCAACTACGGCCTCGGGGGCTCGGCCACCGTGTGGCTCGAGAACCCCACGGCGACGCAGGCCCTCGCCGTGTCCGCCGCCAACACCCAGCTCCCGCGAGACAACACCGCGTGGCGCTTCTCGGTCCGCTGAACCCGCGCCTCAAGGGAGAACGACTTCATGACCCCCACGACCTACCAGTCTCTGCTCGCGCGGACCTTCGCGGTGGCGCTCGCCCTCGGCAGCGGCGCGGCCTTCGCCCAGCCGGCCAATGACACCTGCGCCGGCGCGCAGATGCTCACCTTCGGCACCGACAACACCGCGGTCTCCACGGTGGTGACGGGCCTCGACGCCGCGGCGGCCACCGCGGAGTTCAACATGTCATGCAGCTCCTCTGAGAAGAACACGGTGTGGTTCGCCTTCACGCCGCCGGTGAGCGGCTCCTACCGCGTCGAGACGTGCGGGCGCAGCAACTACACCTCGGTGGTCGAGGTCTACACCGGCGGCTGCGCCAGCCCGACGGTGGTCACGGGGAGCTGCGTGCTGGCGAGCACGCTGCTCTGCTCGCCAGGCACGGCGGCCAACCTCGCCCTCACCGGCGGCACCCCCTACCTCGTGCAGGTCGGCCTCACGCCGACCACCATCGCCGCCGACGCGTTCGTGCAGCTCGCGGTGGGCCTGCAGACGGCGCCGGCCAACGACGTCTGCGGGGGCGCGACGGAGCTGACGCTCAACCAGCCGGCCATGGCCATCATCGAGCCCACGCTCACGACGCTCATGCCCGCCAACGACGCCCAGTACCCGACGGACGCCGGCTGCTTCGTGGGCGTGGGCCACACCAACACCACCACCATCTCGGTGGGCAACGACGTCGCCTTCAGCTTCCGGGCGCCGGCCACGGGGCGCTACTCCTTCCGCGTCGAACCGGGCGGCCCCTCGAGCACGCCGAACGCCACCGCCTGGCTCAGCGCGAGCTGCCTCGGCGGCACCGCGCCGGTGCTGTACGACGGCAACGCCTGCGTCGCCGCGGCCAACCGCACCTCGGGCTCCACCAGCAACGCCGAGATGCTCAGCTGCGTCTCCCTCACCGCGAACCAGACGACGTACCTCTGGGTCGACACGGTGGCCTCTACCACGTCGCTGGCCAGCTGGCCGGTGGAGGTGTCGGCCTGCTTCCCCGAAGAAGAGAACAACGACGACGTGGCCCGCGCCAACCCGCTGAGCTGCCCCGTGACGGGCGGCATCAACCCCGCCGGTGACGTCGACTTCTTCCGCCTCGGCCGCTACCCGGGCGCCCGCGTGTACGCGCTCGTCGAGGGCAACTCGACCTCCTCGACCAACTTCGACCTGCGGCTCACCACGGCGACGGACACGCTCGAGTACGACGACGACGACCTCCACGTCACCATGGGCTCCCTGTCGGCCGTCATCGGCGGCGCGCCGCTGCCCGACGAAGAGACCTACCTGCGCGCCAGCCACTTCAACGCCACCACCGTGGCAGACCCCTACCGCCTCTTCCCCATGGTGAAGTTCGGCGCCCCCACCCCGGAGGAGGAGCCCAACGACACCCAGGCCACGGCCAACGCGCTCGGCCAGTACGTGTCGGGCACCCTGGCCGCGACGGACGAGTTCGACTTCTTCGCCCTCGACGCGCGCGCGGGTGACCTGGTGATGCTGGTCATCGACTCGAACCCCAGCCGCACGGTGGCCGCGGGCAACGCCAACCACAACCTGCAGGTGCTCGACCCCGACGGCGTGCAGCTCGTGCTGACGAGCGACTCCGGAGACACGCCGACGACCACCAACACCGCGGCCTCGCCGGGCACCCTCTCGGGCACCACGCCCGTCTGGCCGGCCGAGGGCTACGTCTTCCGCGCGGCGAAGAACGGCCGCTACGCGGTGCGCGTCAGCCGCGCCAGCACCAGCTCCCTCGTCTCCGGCGACTACCACCTGGCCATGGCCATCGGCTGCGGCATGGTGCAGCCCTCGCTCACCTCGCTCACCACCGCCGACGGCGGCGTGGCCGAGGGCAGCGGCGTGGGCGGCGACGTGGTGACGCTCCTGGGCGGCAGCTTCGATTCGAGCAGCCAGGTCTTCTTCGGCGCCACGCCGGCCACCATCACCGCGCGCACGGGCGCCACGCTCACCGTCACCACGCCGCCGGGCACCACCGGCCCCACCAACGTGAGCGTCACCAACTTCGGCAACCTGACGTCCACGCTCCCCGGCGCGTGGACGTACCTCGAGCCCCTCATTCCCCCCACGGTGACGGGCGTCGACCCGGCCATCGGCCCCACGGCCGGCGGCACGGCCGTGACGCTGACGGGCACCGTCTTCAAGGCGAACGCCGAGGTGACCTTCACCGTCGGCGGCACGACGCTCCCCTGCGCCAGCGTCGTGGTGGTGGGCCCCACCAGCATCACCTGCACCACGCCGGCGCTGCCCGCGGGCCCGGCGACGGTCACCGTGCGCAACCCGGTCGACGGCTTCCAGGGCAGCCTCGCCGCCGCCTTCACCTACGTGCCGCCGCCGACGCTCACGGCCATCACGCCGGCCACCGGGCTCACCCTGGGCGGCGTGCCGCTGACCCTGACGGGCACGGGCTTCCTCACCGGGGCCGCCGTGCGCCTGGGCACCACCACCGTCACCGCCGGCGTGACGGTGGCCTCCGACGGCCTGAGCCTCACCCTCACCTTGCCGGCGCGGGCCACCAACGGCGCCGTCGACGTGCGGGTGACGAACTCCGACGGGCAGTTCGCCGAGCTCACCGGCGGCTTCACCTACGTCTACCCGCCGCCCTCCATCACCACGCTCTCGCCCGTGCGCGGCTTCGCGGCGGGCGGGCAGACCATCACCATCAACGGCACCGAGTTCCTCGCGTCGCCGGCGCCCACCGTCAGCTTCGGCGGCGCGGCGGCCACCAACGTGAGCCGCGTGTCGGCCACCCGGCTGACGGTGACGTCGCCCCCGGGCACGGGCACCGTCGACGTGGTGGTGACCAACGGCGACGGCCAGGCCGTGACGCGGGCCGGGGCCTTCACCTACGACGCGGCCCCCAGCGTCTCGGCCATCAGCCCCGCGCGGGGGCCCGTGCAGGGGGGCACGCGCATCACCCTGACGGGCGCCAACTTCCTCTCCGGCGCGCTGGTGTCGGTGGGCGGCGTGCCCGCCTTCGCGGCGACGGTGCTCAGCGACACCTCGCTGGTGGCGGTGACCAACGCCGGCGACCCCGGCGTGGTCGACGTGGTGGTGACGAACCCCGACACGCAGCAGGGCACCCTGGCGGCGGGCTTCACCTACGATCCGGCGCCGACGCTCTCGGCCCTCTCGCCGCTCTCTGGCACCACGGCCGGCGGCACCACGGTGACGCTGTCGGGCACGGGCTTCCTCGCGGGCGCGACGGTGCGCTTCGGCACCACGCTCGCGAGCGGCGTCACGGTGACCTCGCCCACGGAGCTGACGGCCATCACGCCGCCCCGGCCCCTGGGCGTGGTGACGGTGTCGGTGCAGAACCCCGACGGGCAGGCGGCGCAGCTCCTCCGCGCCTTCCGCTTCGTCTCTCCGCCCACGCTGGCGACGGTGACGCCGGCCACCAGCGACGTGACGGGCGGCGTGCTGGTGCGCGTGACGGGCACCAACTTCGGCCCGCAGACGGCGGTGCGCTTCGGCACCGTGGCCTCGGAGGCGGTCACCTTCGTGAGCAGCACCGCCCTCGACGCCGTCGCGCCGCCGAACGCCCCCGGCACGGTGGACGTGGCGGTGGAGAACGTCAACGGCGACTCGGCGACGATGGCCGACGCCTTCACCTACACGCGCGGCGCGCCGAGGCTGACGTCGGTGACGCCGGCCACGGGCCTCACCACCGGCGGCACCATGGTGAGCCTCGAGGGCACGGGCTTCGCGCCGGGCGCCACGGTGCGCTTCGGCACGGCTGACGCCACCGGCGTGGTGATCGACTCGCCCACGCTGGCCCGCGCCATCGTGCCGGCGGGCCCCGCGGGCGCCGCCGACGTCACGCTCACCAACGACGATCAGCAGGCCTCCTCGCTGCTCGCCGCCTACGTGTACGTGGAGCCGCCGGCGGGCTCGACGGGCGTGGTGACGGACGGCGGCACCGGCGGGCTCGAGGAGCCGCGGGTGGATGCTGGCACCGGCACGGGCACCGGCGGGGGCGGCTGCGGCTGCGCCAGCGTCGACGCCTCGATGCTGGGCCTGCTCGGCCTGGGGCTCGTGGCGCTGCGGCGGCGGCGCCGCAGCTGGTGAGCGGCTCGCGGGGGTCACCCTCCGCCTCGTCGTCTCGCGTTCGGCGGGCGGCTCGGCGCTCCCGCCGGCGCTCCCGCCGGTGTCGCGCGTGGGCGTCGCGCGTGGGCGTCGCGCGTGGGCGTCGCGCGTGGGCGTCGCGCGTGAGCGTCGCGCGTGAGCGTCGCGCGTCGGCGTCGGCGTCGGCGTCGGCGTCACGAGGACCCTTCGGCGGACGCTGCGGGGTCCGGGGGGCGGCAGCACCAGCGAGCGGGCGGTACGGCAGCGCCCGGCACTCACCAGGCGCGAATCGCGGCGCATCCCCGATACGAGGGCGGCGCTTCTGGGCGCGCACGGGTGGCACACCGCCGTGACGCGAGTGGGCCCTGGGGGGGGCGCGGGCCGACAGGGCCTCGGCCGGGTGCCCACCTCCCGCAGCCCCTCGACCCCCGGCCCACCGGATGCGCCGTGACTCGTCTTCGGCGCGGGGACACCCCAGGGGGGAAACGACAGGGGGGCCCCAAACTGCGTCCTCCAAGCTGACAACTCCGGGGCCGCTGGCCTCCGCGCGGCAGGAGCGGTCGCGTGGCGGGGCGTCCCGCCGGGTGCTGGTCGCCGAGTTGTCAGCTTGGAGGACGTGGATCCAGCCCCCCCCTCTCGCACCCGCCCGCGTCGCGTTTGACGCCGCGCCGCGCGCGTCGCCATGCTCTTGCGCCCCATGTCCCGCCTTGGCCAGACGCTCCTCAAGACGCTCGCGCTGACCGTGGCCCTGCTCTTCCTCGTCGGCGCGGTAACGACCGCGAGCTGGCAGTACCTCTTCGGCACGAAGATCGGCCCGCTGTTCGGCATGTCGGCCGACGCGCTCGCGGGCACGGCGACCGAGGCGCCGGGCCCTGACGCCGGCCCAGCGGAGCCAGACGCCGGCGCGCCCGAGGACACCGGCGAGCCGGAGCGCCCGAGCCCCAGGTACTTCCACGGCACCAAGTCTGGACTCCTGCACGAGGAGCGCACCTTCATGCCCGCCAGCAAGTCCCTCGGCGGCCTGGGCCTGCCGCACGCGGGGCAGGCGGCGCCGGGCCGCGCCGACCAGGACGCCGGGCGGTGAGCGCGCTCTCCTCGCTGCTCGTCTCGGGCGTGCTGCTCGCGGCGGTGTTCTGGCCCCTGGAGCGCCTCTTCGCCGCGCGGCCCGGGCAGCCGTGGCTGCGGCCGCGCTTCGTCACCGACCTGGCCTTCATGGCCGGGCAGTATCTCGCGTGGACGGCGCTCGCCCTGGCGGTGCTGGTGGAGGTGGACGGGCTCGTCGCCTCGGTGACGCCCGCGGGCCTGCGCGCGATGGTGGCCGCGTGGCCGCTCCCGGTGCAGGGGCTGGCGGTGGTGCTGCTGGGCGACGTGAGCGTCTACTGGTTCCACGTGGCGAGCCACCGCGTGCCGTGGCTGTGGCGCTTCCACGCGGTGCACCACTCGGCGCGACACCTCGACTGGCTCGCCGCGCACCGCGAGCACCCGGTCGACGGGCTCCTCACGCAGCTGGCCATCAACCTGCCGGGCCTCGTGCTGGGCGTGGACCTCGCGATGCTCGCCGGCCTCATCGCCTTCCGCGGGCTGTGGGCCATCTTCATCCACTCCAACGTGCGGCTGCCGCTGGGGCCGCTGCGGGTGCTCCTCGGCGCGCCGGAGCTGCACCACTGGCACCACCTCGAGACCGCGGTGACGCGGCACAACTTCGCCAACCTCGCCCCGTGGACGGACGTGGTGTTCGGGACGTACTTCTGCCCCGAGGGGCCGGAGACGTGGCCGCTGGGGAACCCGGGCGAGGCGCCGCGGCCGTACTGGGCGTACCTGCTCGAGCCGCTGCGGTGGTGGCGGCCGGGGGCGCTGGCGGGCCCGGGCCCTGCCCTGGTCGAGCAGCCCCTCGACCCCTGACGCGGGGGCTCACGGGGCGAAGCGATGGGCCGGGGTGCGGTCTCCGCGCGAGCGGCGACGCGGGCACGGGCACGGGCAGGGGCACGGACGCGCGTGCGGCCGACGGGGCTCGAGGCCCTGAGAGAGGCGGGGGCGAGGGAGGACTCTGCGGTGCTCGCCTCGGTCAGCCCCTCGACCTCGCGCGCGGGGATCCATGGGGCGAAGCGATGCGCCGGGAGCGCGCGCTCCACGCGACGCGACGCGGCGGTGGGGACCGATCACGACCGCCCTCCGCGAGGCGCAGGCCGGTGCGGCTCCACGCTCCATCGACGCCAGGCGACCGCTCGATCCTCGGCGCTGCTTCCCACGCCCCGCCTGCGACTCCACGCCCCAGCCTGCGGCGCTCGACCCCCCGCGGGCGCCGCGCGACCGCAGCCTCCCTGGCGCTGGGGCGCGCGAAACGAGGAGGGGGCGGCGGGGTCCGAGATTTCGACGTGTACCCAGTGAGTACAAATTTGTACTCACTGGGTACACCCGGAAAATGCCGAGGCCCGCCCCCCCCACGTTTTCGGGTGGGCGCCCGGTGGGGGGGGGCAGCGGGCACCCGCCCCAACCCCCAAGACAACCA
>CAYUZK010000001.1:0-9598 GCA_964449625.1 uncultured Archangium sp. | reverse complement strand
TACAAATTTGTACTCACTGGGTACACCCGGAAAATGCCGAGGCCCGCCCCCCCCCTCGTTTTCGAGTGGGCGCCTCGTCGCGAGCGGCAGCCGGACCACGCGCCAACGCGCCAGACCTCCTCGGCCGCCCGCGGCAGGAAGCCGCCGCGACGGCCCACCGCGAGGCGTTTCACCGCGATCGCTCGAGGGAATCAGCCCGCGGGTCGCCGGAGAGTGGACGACGGCGATCGGCCGACGAGCCGGCTGAGCAGTCGGCGCCGGAAGACCCCGGGCACGAAGCCGACGCCCCTCACGAAGCGGACGCGGCCCAGAGGCCCGCGGCGCACGCCCGGCGGAGCCACCCGCTCGACGCACTCCCGGCCGACCGCCTCCCCGTCAGCGAAACGCCCCACCTCCACCCCTCAGGGAATCCCCTCCAGCACGCTCCGCGCGTCGCGCACCCGCGAGAACCGCGCCCGGGCCTCGTCCTGCGCCGCCGGGTCGGCCTTCGCCTCCACGCGCTCCACGAGCTCCAGCAACCGCTCGCCCATGCCATCGAGGGCCGACCGCGGCACGCCCTGCCCCTCGAGCGCGCCCCACAGCGCCGGCACGTCGCCCATGTGCCGCAGCCCGTCGGGGCAGCGCCCGCCCGGCCGCGGCCGCACGATGAACCCGTTGAAGTCGCTCCCCAGCACGAGCGCCTCGGGCGGCACCACCGACGCCAGGTGCGCCCAGTGCGCCACCACGTCGTCGCAGCTGCCGTGCGCGTGCGCCCCCTTCAGCGCGAAGGCCGCGTCGGTCTCCACCTGCCCCTCGAACAGCGACACCCCGATGAGCCCCCCGCCCGCCACCACGCGGCGGGCGAACTCGTCCGACAGGTTCCGCTCCCAGTTTCGCAGCGCCCGCGCGCCGGTGTGCGAGACGAGCACCGGCACGCCGCGCCGCTCGGTGATGGCCAGCACGTCGGCCAGCAGCGCGTCGCTGGCGTGCGACACGTCCACCACCATGCCCAGCGTCACCAGCCGCTCCACCACCGCCTGGCCCAGCGGCGTCAGCCCCACCGGCTCCTTCGCCCCCTCGGGCTTCGCGCCGAGCAGGTTCTTCGCCAGCTGCCCCTTCGCTGCGCCGCCCAGCTGCGTCGAGACGAAGTGCATGAGCGTCAGGCACCGCGCGCCGGCGGCGTAGAGCGCGTCGACGTCGTCCACGTGCTCGAGGCCCTCGCCGCCCTCCACCTGCGGCAGCACCGCCACCCGCCCCAGCGCCAGGGCCCGCCGCGCCTCCGCTGCCGCGCCCACCACCGCGAAGCCCGGCTCCCGCGCTGCGAAGTCGTCGAGGCCGCGCAGCTGCGCCAGCGCCTCGTCGAGGGCCGAGCGCCCCGGCCGCGCGCGGAAGGGCGGCCACAGCGCCCCGAAGACCAGCCGCACCCCGGCCGCGTGGAGCTGCGCCAGCGTCACCTGGTTCACCAGCCGCGTGCGCGTCGACGTCGTCACCACCCCGTCGCCCGCCTCGCCGCTGAACACCGGCTTCGCCGCCCGCGCCATCGTCAGGTGCAGGTGCGTGTCGACGCCCAGGCGCACCGGCCCCACCGGCACCTGCGCCGTCACCAGGAACACGAAGAGCACGCTCGTCACCCGGCGCCCCCTACCTGAAACCCGCGGCCGCGGCCCCGCGAAACCACCCTCACCCACATTGACCGCAAGGGTGGTTGTTTGTCGGCAAGCGGGTGGTGTAGAGGCACGGACCCTCCTTCCGCTGCGCCCAAAGGCTCCAACGACCGTGTGGTTGACCGCCGTGACCCTCGTGATGCTGGCCGCCCCCATGCCGGGTGAGGCCGAGGCGCGCCGCTTCAAGGACGCCTTCGAGCGCGGCGAGAGCCACTTCCAGCAGGGTGACTTCGGCGCCGCCATCGCCGCCTTCCGCGAGGCCGACCGCGCGCGGGTGACGCCGGAGGTCGCCTTCGACCTGGCCAAATGCCACGAGAAGCTCGGCGACGTGCCGTACGCCGTCTACTACTACCGGCTCTACATGCGCCGGGCGCCCAACGCCCCCGACACCCTCGACGTCGCGGAGCTCGTCGGCGACGCCCTGGCGAAGGCCGAGAGCGAGGGCCTGGGCTTCCTCGAGCTCGACGCCCCCCGCGCCAACGCCGTCACCATCGAGGGCCGCCGCTACCCGGAGCCGCCCGTGGCCCTCTTCCTCCCGCCCGGCGACTACGAGGTGGCCGCCGAGTTCCCCACCGGGGTGAAGACGATGCGCGTGCAGCTGCGCACCGGCAAGACGACCTCCATCACCTTCGAGCCGCTGGCGCCGCCGCTCCTCGCCCTCGAGGGCGCGCTGCCGGCCGCCGCCGTCGCCGAGGGCGAGCTCACGCGGGGCCCGGGCCCCTCCACCATGCGCGTCACCAGCTACGTGGTGCTGGGCGTCGGCCTCGCCGCGCTGGCCACGGGCCTCGCCCTGGGCGCCGCCTCGAGCGCCGACGCCGCGCGCGCCGGCGATCGCACCAACACCGTCAGCGAGGCCCAGCGCCTGGCCGGCGAGGCCAACGCCAAGGCCACCGGCGCCAACGTGCTCTTCGGCCTCGGCGGCGCGGCCGCGGCCGGCGGCGCGCTCCTCTTCCTCTTCTCCATGCCCGAGCCCGGCATGGCCCGCCCGGCCGCGACGCCGGTGTCCGCCGGAGCCGCCCCGTGACGCGAAGGGCCCCGCCGTCTCTCCTCCTCGCCCTCGCCCTCGCCGCCGCCGGCTGCGACATGGCCGTGGCCATCGACCCCGAGGGCTACCGCTGCGACGAGGGCGGCGCCTGCCCCGCGGGCTACGCCTGCGTGCAGGCCACCTGCCGCCGCAGCCCCGACGGCGGCGACCCGTCGTGCGCCGGCGTCACCTGCGACAGCCCGCCCCCCTCGTCCTGCGTCAACTCCGGCACGCTGCGCACCTTCGTCGGCCGCTGCGCCGCCGCCACCTGCAGCTACGAGCCGAAGGACGTCGCCTGCGCCCAGGGCTGCGAGAGCGGCGCCTGCAAGGACCCCTGCGCCGGCCTCGCGTGCGTCACGCCTCCGCAGGCGGCCTGCGCCGACGCCAGCACCCTGCGCACCTTCGCCCAGGTCGGCACCTGCGACCGCAGCACCGGCCAGTGCGGCTACGAGGCCACCGACACCGCCTGCGCCAACGGCTGCGAGAACGCGCGCTGCAAGGGCGTCGACCTCTGCCAGGCCACGGGCGTCACCTGCGCCACCCCGCCGGCCCCCACCTGCGTGGGCGGCACCCGCCGCACCTTCGCCGCCACCGGCACCTGCGACCCCGGCACCGGCCAGTGCACCTACGGCAGCACCGACACCGTGTGCCCCAGCGGCTGCGCCCAGGGCCAGTGCCTCACCCCCAGCCTCACCTTCACCCAGACGGGCCCGCGCCTGCGCTTCGCCGTCAACGGCATCGACGTCGCGCCGGGCTCCTCGGGCAGCCCCGTGCTGGCCGTGGGCAACGGCGGCAAGCTGGCCCGCTGGGACGGCTCGACGTGGGCGGAGCTCCCCACGCCCTCCACCGCCGACCTCAACCGCGTGGCCTTCGTCTCGGGCACCGTCGCCTACGCCGTGGGCAAGAACCGCACGGCCCTCACCGTGCGCCCGGCCACCAACCAGGTGCAGGCCGTCAGCCTCACGGGCGCTGCCAACGCCAACCTCATCGGCGTCAGCGGCCGCGGCGAGGGCGAGGTGCTCCTGTGCGACGACTCCGGCGGCTGGTGGCGGCAGCGCAGCAGCACGTGGACCCAGGGCATGCTCCCGGGCAACAGCGGCCCCTACGCCATCAACGGCGCCTTCCTCGACGAGTCTCTGCGCGAGCGCCTCGTGGGCGGCTGCGGCAACAACTCCCGAAACCGCTGCGTCGCCTACCGCAACGCCGCCGGCGGCACCCCCGACTGGACCGTGCAGACCCAGACGGGCACGCCCGGCTTCACCACCGTGGGCGGCGGCTTCGACGCGCCCACGCCGGCCTCGGTGAGCGAGGCGCTCCTGGGCCGCCTGCCCAACGAGCTCGTGCAGCACTCCACCGCCGGCTTCGCCACGGGCGTCTTCTTCACCACCCTCTCGCCCAGCCCCGCCCTCGAGGGCGCCGGCGTGGTGGGCCTCACCGCGCGGGTGATGACGGGCAGCCGCGACGTCTACGCGCTCACCTCCTCGGCCCCGCGCGCAGGCTCGCTCGTGCAGCAGGGCGCGCTCTACCGCCTCGTGCGCGGCACCCTGGGCGGCGTCACCGCCACCCCGGTGCTCGAGACCTACTTCGGCGAAGAGACGCTCTCGCCCAACGACGCCTCGGGCGTCATCGTGGCCGAGGTGCGGCGCGGCGCCGGCGTCAACAACGTCTTCCGCCGCGGCCCCGTCACCAACGAGGCCCTGGACATCGGCGAGGACCTCGTCGGCGCCTCCGTGGACGACACCGGGGCCCTGGTGGCCGCCAGCGACTACGGCGACCTCGTGGTGCGCCGGCCCGCCTCCGCCACCTACGACTTCCGCCGGCCGCCCTTCGACCTGGCCATCACCGCCCTCGAGGCCCGGGGCGGCGCGGGGGCGCTCCTGGTGGGCGAGGAGCTCTTGGCCGGCGGCGGCCGCACCGGCGTCGTGGTGCGCGCGGGCCTGGCGGGCTTCACCCGGGTCACCACCCGCGACGGCGTCACCTTCCACGGCGTGTGCCGCGTGTCCGACACCGAGGGCTGGGCCGTGGGCACCGGCGGGGCCATCACCCGCCTGTCGGGCGCCGGGGCCATGACGGTCACCTCGCCCACCACCCGCACCCTGCGCGCGGTGGACTGCGCCCCCGGCGTGGCCGTGGCCTGCGGCGATGACGGCACGGTGCTGCGCTTGGCCAACGGGGCCTGGAGCGTCGCCACCCCCGCCTTCCCCGCCAGCACCCGCAGCGTCACCACCTGCCAGCTCGCCGGCGGCACCGTCTTCGCCGGCGGCGACGGCTTCTTCTACGGCCTGACCCAGGGCTGGGCGATGCTGCCCGCGAAGGCCGGCCTCACCCGCCTCGTCGCCGCCAGCCCCACGGAGGTCTACGGGGCCTTCACGGTGTCGGGCGGCAGCGAGGTGCAGCGCTTCGACGGCGCCGCCTGGGGCCCCAGTCTCCTCCGCGTGACAGGGGTGCTCGGGGGGGGTGTGCAGGCAGGCGCCAGGGTGGTATGGGGTGGGACTCTTGGCGCCCTCGTCGAAGGCCGCTGAGCACCGGCACAGGCGTGCAGGCCTGGCCGCGAAAGGGGCACGGATTCCATGGAGCTGGACCCTCGCATTCGCATTCGGGCGCCGCTGCGCTGTGACGGCATCGGCCGGCTGGACTGGGCGGAGGACGCCGACTCGGGCGCGCGCCTGGCCGTGCGCTGGCTGCCGCTGGAGGCCAACGGCGACGCGGCGGTGAAGGCCTGCGCGCAGCTGCCGGCGCACCCGATGCTGCCGCGCATCCGCCAGACGGGGCAGGTGGGGGCCTCGGCCTTCGTGGCCCTCGACTTCCCCGACGGGCAGCTGCTGTCGGCGCGCGAGGGCGAGCGGCTCGACAACGAGGTGCTGGTGCGCCTGGCCGGGCAGGTGGCCGACGCGCTGGCCACGGTGCACGGGCAAG
This sequence comes from uncultured Archangium sp., assembly GCA_964449625.1. Lineage (GTDB taxonomy): Bacteria > Myxococcota > Myxococcia > Myxococcales > Myxococcaceae > Archangium_A. Next base: position 4,015 of record CAYUZK010000001.1, on the reverse strand, counting down.
ACGTGGTGCACGGCGAGCTGAGCGCCGACTCGGTGCTGCTGACGAAGGACAAGGCCTACCTGTGGGACATGCCGCTGGTCATCGCGAACCGGCTGGCCGATCGCCGGGGCGAGAACCGCCTCATGCAGAACCTGGTGAAGACGGCGGCCTTCCTCTCGCCGGAGCGGGCGCGGGGCGAGGCGGCGACGCGGGCTGGTGACGTGTACGGGCTGGGCGTGGTGCTGTGCGTGGCCGCCGGCGCGCCGCTGCCCTCGGGCGCGACGACGCTGGGCCTGGTGCACCAGGTGGCGACGGGCCAGTGGGTGCCGCGGGTGCCGGCGCAGCTGCCCGACGCGTGGCGCGAGGTCATCGCGGGCATGCTGGCGAGCGAGCCGTCGGCCCGCCCGAGCGCCGACGAGGTGGCGCGGGCCTTCGCCGACGTGCCCTCGCACACGGCGCTGCCGACGGTGCCCGAGTTCCCCGCGGTGAAGCTGCCGGCCGAGCTGCTCGCGGTGGCGGCCTCCCTGGGCGCCGCGCGCGCCGACGAGGAGGCCATGCGCGCGAAGACGCGCGAGATGCCGCTGGTGCAGCTCCCGGCGCCGCAGGCCCCGGCCTCGGCGGTGGCGACGAGCACCCTGCAGCTCGAGGCGCCGGCGGTGGCCACGGTGGTGCGCGGCGAGCTCGACGACGTGCCCGAGGCCGACGCCGAGGTGGTGCGCATCCCCACGGTGGAGCTGCGGGCGGTGACGCTCCCGGCCGACGCGGTGCCGGCGGCCCCGGTGGCGGCGGCGCCCTCGGTGGCCCTGACGGACGCCGTCTCGGTGGCGCCGGAGCTGGCGGCGGCCTCGGTGGCGCTGACGGACTCGGTCTCGGTGGCGCCGGAGCTGGCGGCGGCGTCGGTGACGCTCTCGGCCAACGAGGTGGAGGCCATTCACCGCGGCCGCGCGCAGGTGGGCATGCTGGTGGCGGGCTTCGCGCTCGCGGCGCTGGGGCTGCTCATGGTGGCCCTGGTGCTCTTCCTGCGCACGAGCGACGCGCCGGCCCCGGTGGCCGCGCCCGCGCCGGTGGTGGTGGTGCCCGCGCCGGTGGTGGTGCCGGCGGCGGTGGAGGCCGACGACGAGCTGGCGCCGCTGCTCAAGCTGGCGCCGGTGAAGAAGGCGCCGCGCGCGGTGGCGCCGAAGGCCGCGGCGGCCCCGGTGCGGCCGGCGCCCGCGCCGGTGACGATGACCGAGACGGCGACGCCCTCGGCCACACCGCCGCAGGCTGACGACTTCGGGTTCCTCGAGGGCGCCCCGGCGCCGAAGACCGAGCTCAAGCGCCCGGAGCTGTGAGCTGAGGTCGACTCGCGGCGCCGCGCAGGCGGACGCTCAGCCCGCGACGACCTCGAGGTGCCCGGGCCCTTTGGCCCGGGGGCGGTGATGGACCACGATGCGCACGTCGCTGCCGAGCGCGGTGAGAAAGCGCATCAGCCGCTCGGTCGAGAAGCCTGTCAGTCGACCTCGGAGCAGGGCCGAGACCTTGGGCTGGTCCACTCCGAGCAGCTTCGCCGCCGAGGCCTGGGTCAACCCCTTGCTCGCGATGAGCTCGGCGATCCTCGCCGTGAGCTCCGCCTTCGCGAGCGATTCTTCGGGGGAGGCGACGTCGAGGTCGCGGAAGACGTTGCCGGTGCTGGGCGTCACGTCGGAACTGGTCTTAGCCTTCATCTGTCCACGACCTCCAAGACCCCGGCGCCGCCAAAGCCCTTCAGGGGCTTCGCGTCGGGGTGCTTGCCGCCCGTCTGCGCGAGGTGCAGCGCGTAGCCCACGGCCTGCCTCACCGCCTCCGGGAACTCCTTCAGGTCCTCGAGGGTCGTCCCGACCCAGAGGAGCGGCCGTGGCGGCGAGCCCATCACGCCCAACCATGCCAGAACTGGCATACAGGAGCAACCGGCGCTGCCGCCGCCCGTCGTCTGGCTGCCTGACACACCCGTGACACGGTATGAGGCACGGTGCGCTCATGGGTACCGTCATCTCCTTCCTCCGGCTCGCGTTCGGGTTCTTCGTGGTCGCGGTGGGGAGCACCGTCATCACGGTGCTGCTGGTGCTGCTGCTGCCCTGGCGGGTGGCGCGCATCAAGCTGTGCAACTTCTACGGGAAGACGGTGGGGCGGGCGGTCGTCGCCGTGGCGGGGGTGACGCCGCGGGTGCAGCACCGGGAGCGCCTCGACGGCTCGATGCCGGCCATCTACGTGGCGAACCACACCTCGACGCTCGACGCCTTCGTGGGCATCTGGCTGTGCCCCTACGGCGGGTGCGGGGTGCTCAAGAAGGAGGTGACGCGCATCCCCTTCTTCGGGCAGCTCGCGTTCCTCTCGGGGCACCTGCTGCTCGATCGCTTCAACAAGGACAAGGCCGTGGAGGCGCTCAAGGAGACGGGGGCGCTGGTGAAGCGGCACCGCCTGGGCATCTGGATCATGCCCGAGGGCACGCGGAGCCGTGACGGGCGGCTGTTGCCCTTCAAGAAGGGCTTCGTGCACCTGGCCATCGCCACGGGGCTGCCGGTGGTGCCGGTGGTGGTGCACGGCGCGCACAAGAACTGGGAGAAGGGCGCGTACCGCTTGAACCCCATGGCCCTCGACATCGAGGTGCTGCCGCCGCTCGACACCTCGGGCTGGCGCGAGGAGACAGCCGGCGAGCACGCCGACGCGGTGCACGCGCTCTTCGTGAAGATGCTGCGCGAGGACCAGGTGCCGCTGCCGACGTCGGCGCCGATGGCGCAGAAGGCCGCCTGACGGGCGGCGGGCCGAAGCTCAGTCGGCGCGGATGGCGAAGGTGACGGCCTCATTGCCCAGGAGGATGACGTCGCCGTTCTCGAGCTCGCGAATGGAGATGCGCTCCTCGGCGAGCCAGGTGCCGTTGGAGCTGTTCAGGTCCTCGAGCAGGAAGGTGACGCCCTGCCGGGACAGGCGCACGTGCACGCGGGAGACGCGCGGCGAGTTGATGATGAGGTTGCACGACGGGTCGCGGCCGATGGTGAAGACGTCGCTGTCCACGCGCACCGCGGCCTCGCCCTCGCGCTCGATGTAGAGGGCGAAGGGCGACGACTTGAGCACCAGGGTGCCCTCCTCGGGGGGCTCCTCGACGTTGGTCTCGCCGGTGGCGCCGGCCGGCTCGTCGCTGGCCGCCGCGCGCTCCTCTTCGTCGTCGGGCGTCTCCTCGGGGAGGTCCTCCTCGTCGTCGGGCTCGTCCTGGTCGTCGGCGCCGAGGCGGGCCTGCGTCACCTCGTCGGGGAGCTCGAGGGGTGCACTCTTTCCGCCGCGCCGCGCGCCGGGCCGCGGAGCCTCCGCCGCGCGCTCGGCGTCGGTGGACTCGTCGTCAGCGGCAGCGTCGGAGACGTCAGCGTCGTCAGCGTCGTCGGCGTCGGCAGCGTCGGCAGCGGCGTCGGCGTCGTCAGCGGCGTCGGAGACGTCAGCGACGTCAGCCTCGTCAGCGGCGGCGTCGTCGTCCTCGTCCTCGTCCTGGTCGACGGCGCCGGCGCGGTGCCGCGCGTCCTCATCGACCTCCTCCTCCGGGGCGTCCTCCTTCGTCCAGGCGGGCCAGGGCTTGGTGTGCTTGGCGAGGGCCTCGTCGATCTCCGCCATGCGGGCGAGGGCCGCGGCGGTGGCCGGGCTCACGCCGGGAGCGCCGACGCCCTGCCCCGCCATCGCGGCCTGGCCCTTCGCGGAGCCGGCTGCGGACCTCCCGCCAGCGGCGCGGTCCGTCTTCGCGGCGGTGGGGGCCTGGGCTCCGGCCTCCGCCTCGGCGGCGCTGCGTTCGGCGCCAGGCTCCGTCCCTGCGGAGGTGAGGAGCTCAGCGTCTGCAGCAGCCGCCGGGTGAGCCGAGGCCGCCGACGCCCCGGAGCTCGCCGCACGGGCCGCGGCGTCCTCGACGCCGACGCCCTCCTCGGCCGCACGCCGCTTCGCTCCCCGGGACTTGCCCTCCGGCGCGCCGGCTTCAACGCCCGCGGCCGAGGCCCGCGCGCTGACGCCCTGCGACGACGCCTCCGACGCGCCAGCCTCG